>NZ_LZII01000032.1:0-21464 GCF_001667425.1 Mycobacterium sp. 852002-51613_SCH5001154
GCTGATTATCGGGGGGCGCGGGTGGCCGTGGAGTGGCCCGCGCAGTTGCAGCAGCGGGTGCGTGAGGTGGCCGGTGAACACAATGCGACCAGTTTCATGGTGGTGCAGGCCGCGTTGGCGGTGGTGTTGGCCAAGCTGGGCGCGACTTCGGATGTCGCGGTGGGTTTTCCGATCGCCGGGCGTCGTGATCTCGCGCTGGACGAGTTGGTCGGCTTCTTCGTCAACACGCTGGTGTTGCGTACCGATCTATCCGGGAACCCGACCGTGGCTGAGCTTTTGGCTCAGGTGCAGCAGCGCAGCCTGGCCGCCTACGAACATCAGGACGTACCCTTCGAAGTCCTCGTGGAGCGGTTGCATCCAACCCGCAGCCTGAGCCACCACCCCCTCATCCAAGTCGTCTTAGCCTGGCAGAACCACGATTTCGCCGACCTCACCCTGGGTGACCTACAAATCACCCCGCTGCCGACGGACACCCACAGCGCCCGCATGGATCTGGTGTTCTCGCTGGCCGAACGCTGGACCGAGGACGGCCAGCCCGCCGGCATCGGAGGGGCGGTGGAATTCCGTACCGACGTATACAACACCACCCGCATCGAGGGAATGATCGAGCAACTGCACCACGTATTGGTCGCGATGACCACCGATCCCGCGCGTCGGCTCTCGTCGATCGATGTGCTCGATGCGAACGAGCACGCGCGGCTCGAGGTCATCGGCAACCGCGCGGTGCTGAGCCGGCCCGCGTCCCCGGGAACCTCGATCCCGGAGTTGTTCGCCACCCAGGTCGACCGCGCACCCGAGTCGGTGGCGATCACCTGCGGCGGGCGTCCGTGGACCTACGCCGAGGTCGAGCACTCCGCTAATCGGTTGGCGCACCTGCTGATTGAGTACGGCGCCGGCCCGGGGGAGTGCGTGGCGCTGCTGGCCGAGCGTTCGGCCCAGGCCGTCATCGCGATACTGGCGGTGCTCAAAACCGGGGCGGCCTACCTGCCCATCGACCCGGGGCTGCCCGCCGCGCGCATCCAGTTCATGCTCACCGACGCCATACCGCTCGCCGCGATCGCCAGCCCCGAGTTGCGGTCGCGGCTCGACGGGTCGGACCTCGCCGTCATCGACTTCGACGACCCCGAAATAGCAACCCAACCCAACGGCGGACCGGCGGCGCCGGACCCCGAGAACATCGCCTACATCATCTACACCTCGGGAACCACCGGAGTGCCCAAGGGCGTGGCAGTCACCCACCACAACGTCACCCAACTGCTCGAATCGGTGCACGAAGAGCTGGAACTCGGCGAGGTGTGGTCGCAATGCCACTCGCTGGCGTTCGACTTCTCGGTCTGGGAAATCTTCGGGCCGCTGCTCCGCGGCGGCCGGCTGGTCATCGTGCCCGAGAACGTCGTGCGCTCACCGGAAGACCTGCATGCCATGCTGGTTCGCGAGCAGGTCAGCGTGTTGAGCCACACCCCCTCGGCGGTGGCGGCGTTATCGCCGCAGGGTCTGGAGGCGGCGGCGACGCTGGTGATGGGCGGGGAGCCCTGTCCGCCCGAGGTGGTGGACCGGTGGGCGCCCGGGCGCGTGATGGTCAACCAATACGGTCCGACGGAGACCACCATGTACGCGGCGATGACCGCGCCGCTGGCGGCGGGAACCGGAGCGCCGCCGATCGGGTCGCCCGTGCCGGGTGCGGCGTTGTTCGTGTTGGATAAGTGGTTGCGGCCGGTGCCGGTCGGCGTGGTGGGCGAGTTGTATGTGGCCGGACGCGGCGTGGCGTGTGGGTACGTGAGCCGGTCGGGGTTGACCGCCTCGCGGTTCGTGGCATGCCCGCTCGGCGGGGCCGGGGCGCCTGGACAACGCATGTATCGCACCGGAGACCTGGCGTGCTGGGATCCCGATGGTCAGCTGCAATACCTTGGGCGGATCGACGAGCAGGTCAAGATCCGCGGCTACCGCATCGAGCTCGGCGAAATCCGCACGGCGCTAACCGGTTTGACCGGGGTCGCGCAGGCGGCCGTGGTCGTCCGCGAGGATCGACCCGGCGACAAGCGCCTCGTTGCTTACATCACCGGGACGGCCGAGCCCGCCCATGCCCGCGCCCAACTGGCCGACCGGTTGCCCAACTACATGGTCCCGGCCGCGGTCGTCGCACTGGATCAGCTGCCGCTGACGGTTAACGGCAAACTCGACAGCCGAGCACTGCCATCGCCCGACTACCAAACCGCCGAGAGTTATCGCGCGCCGGGCGACGCGGTCGAAGAGGTCCTCGGCGGCATTTACGCCCAGGTGCTGGGCGTGGACCGCGTCGGGGTCGACGACTCCTTCTTCGACCTGGGCGGCGACAGCATCTTGTCGATGCAGGTGGTGGCCCGGGCGCGGGCGGCCGGCGTCGTGTTCCGCCCGCGCGACATCTTCGTCGAGCAGACCGTGGCCAGGCTGGCCCGGGTGGCCGGAGTGGTCACCGACGACGACGTGATCGACGAGGGCATCGGCGAAGTCGTGGCCACCCCGATCATGCACTGGCTGCACCGGGTCGACGGGGCGGTCGACCAGTTCAACCAGGCCATGGTGGTCCAAGCCCCCGCGGGCGCCACCCATGACGACGTGGTGGCGCTGCTACAGGCCATGATCGATCGGCACCCCATGCTGCGGCTGCGCGTCGACGACGACGGCGCCGGCGGCTGGTCGCTGCAGGTGCCCGAACCCGGAACGGTCGACGCGCGCGGGTGCGTACGCACTGTCGACGTGTTGTCCGAAGCCGCGTTGGTAGCGGCGCGGTCGCGCTTGAACCCGGCCGCGGGGACGATGCTGCGGGCGGTATGGGCGGAGTCCACCGGCCGGTTGGCGCTGGTCGTCCACCACCTCGCTGTAGACGGAGTGTCGTGGCGAATCCTGTTGGAGGACTTGAACATCGCGTGGAGCCAGCTGCACAGCGGGCGGCCGGTGGCGCTGCCCGCGGGTGGGACGTCGTTCGCCCGCTGGTCGGCACTGCTGGCGGAGCACGCCCGCCGCCCCGAGGTTGTCGCGTTGGCGGACACCTGGCGCCGGGTGGCGGCGATCCCCGCCGCGTTGCCGGCGGTGCGCCCCGACGCGGATACCTATCAGACGGCCGAACAATTGTCGGTCTCACTGGATGTCGAAACCACTCGCTTGTTGCTGGGGGCAGTGCCGGCGGCGCTTCACGCCGGTGTCCAGGACATTTTGGTGGTCGCCCTCGGGTTGGCGATCAACGAATTCCTGGGCACCGGCGCGCCGCTTTCTATCGATATCGAGGGCCACGGCCGCCACGAAGACGTGGGCCCGCGCGTCGACCTGTCGCGCACGGTGGGGTGGTTCACGGCCAAATATCCGGTCGCGTTCACCCTGGGTAAGCCGGACTGGGCGAAGGTCAAAGCCGGTGACGGCGAGCTCGGCGCGCTCGTCAGGAACGCCAAAGAACAGTTGCGGGCACTGCCGGACGGGCTGACCTATGGGCTGCTGCGCTATCTGAATCCCGAAGTGGGACTGGATGGTCCGGATCCGGTGATCGGTTTCAACTACCTGGGACGGCTCGGTGGGGCGGCCGAGTTGCCAGCGGAATTGTGGCGACTCGACCAAGAGGGCCTGTCGCTGACCGCCGCGACCGCGGCGCTGCCCATGCCGCTGGGGCACACGCTGGAACTCAACGCCGGCACCGCGGAAACCGCGAATGGGCCTAGCCTGCGGGCGAATTGGACATGGGCGCCGTCAGCGCTCGGGCGCGTTCAAGTCAGCCGAGTCAGCCAATTGTGGTGTGACGCGCTGGCCGGCATCTGCGCGCACGTGCGAAACGGCGGGGGCGGATTGACCCCGTCGGACATCGCACCGGCCCGGCTGAGCCAGCAGGAGATCGACGAGGTGTGCGGCCGGCACCCGACCGCCGACGTGTTGCCGCTGACCCCGCTGCAGCAGGGCCTGCTTTTCCACGCCACTACCGAACGCGGCCCCGGCGACGACGTGTATGCGGTGCAACTGGACATCACCGTGTGCGGCCCGCTCGAGCCGCAGCGCCTTCGCGAGGCCGTGCACACCGTGCTGAACCGGCACCCCAATCTGGTGGCCCGGTTCTGCGAAGATTTCGACGAACCCGTGCAGCTCATCCCGGCCGACCCGGCGCTGGCCTGGCGCTATCTCCAACTCGACGCCGACGACCCGGACCCGGGCGAGCAGATCGGGCAGCTGTGCGCCGCCGAACGCGCTGCGGTCTGCGACCTCGCCGTCCGCCCGGCGTTCCGGGCCGCTTTGATCCGCACCGCAACCGACCGGCACCGCTTCGTCCTGACCGTCCACCACATCGTGATGGACGGATGGTCGCTGCCGATCCTGCTTCAGGAGATCTTCGCCGGCTATTACCGAGAGCGGTTGCCGCCGGCGGCGCCGTTTCGCAGCTACCTCAGCTGGCTCGCGGACCGAGACGTGGCGGCGGCAAAAGCCGCGTGGCGCCAGGCGTTCGACGGGTTCGACACCCCGACGTTGGTGCGCCCACCGGGTCGGGTAGGCCGGCGGGGCGTGGCCACCTTCCAAGTGCCGGCGGAGACGACGCGGGCCCTGAGCGGGCTGGCGCGCTCGTCGCACACCACCGTCAGCACCGTCCTGCAGGCCGCGTGGGCGCAGCTGTTGGCGTGGCTGACCGGCCACGACGACGTGGTCTTCGGCGCCGTGGTCTCGGGCCGGCCGGCCGAGGTGTCGGGCGCCGAGTCAATGGTGGGCTTGCTGATCAACACGGTTCCGGTGCGGGCCATCATCACCGGGGCAACCACCGTCGCCGGCCTGCTCGACCAGCTGCGCCGCGCCCATAATCACACGCTCGAACACCAGCATCTGGCGCTGTCCGAAATCCACCGCGCGACTGGACACGACCAGTTGTTCGACACCTTGTTCGTGTACGAAAACTATCCGGTCGACACCGCCGCATTGGCGGGCGTCCATGAGCTCACTGTCACCGACTTCACCAGCCGTGAGTTCAACCACTATCCGCTGTCGGTGCAAGCCGTTCCGGGTGAAGTGCTCGGCCTGCGTGTCGAATTCGACACCGACGTGTTCGACGCGGCCGGCATCGAGGCGATGGTCGAGCGGTTCCGTCGGTTGCTGGCGGGCATGACGGGCGACCCCACCCGCCTGATGTCGACGATCGATACGCTCCACGAGTCGGAGCACGCCCGTCTGGCCGGGTGGGGAAACCACGCGGTACTGAGCGACCCGGTGCCCGGGAGGTCGATTCCGGAGGTGTTCGCCACCCACGTGGCCCGTACGCCGGAGGCGGTGGCGCTGAGCTTCGACGGCACGTCCATGACGTATCAAAGACTGGACGAGGCCGCGAATCGCCTGGCGCACCGACTGGCGGGCCACGGCGCCGGCCCCGGTGCCTTTGTGGCGCTGCTGTTTTCGCGGTCCACCGACGCCATCGCCGCGATCCTGGCGGTGCTCAAGACGGGGGCGGCCTACCTGCCGATCGACCCCGGCCTACCGGCCGCGCGGGTCGGGTTCATGATCGCCGACGCCGCGCCGGTGGTCGCCGTCACCACCGCGGCCCTACGGTCGCGGCTCAATGGGTCTGATGTGCCGGTCGTCGACGTCAACGATCCGTCGGTGCGCACCCAACCCGCCACGGCGTTGCCCTCGCCCGCCCCGGAGGACATCGCGTACCTGATCTACACGTCCGGCACCACGGGTGTGCCCAAGGGCGTGGCGGTCACCCACCACAACGTGACCCAGCTGATGGCGTCGCTGCACGCGCCCCTGCCGGCGGCGGGCGTCTGGTCGCACTGCCACTCGCTGGGCTTCGACGTCTCGGTCCAGGAGATCTTCGGCGCGCTGCTCGACGGGGGGCGGCTGGTCGTGGTGCCCGAACCGGTGGTCCAGGCACCGGAAGAGCTGCGCGCGTTGCTGATTCGCGAACAAGTGAGCGTGCTGAGCCAAACCCCGTCCGAGGCGAGTGCGTTGTCGCCGGAGGGCCTGGATGCGGTGGCCCTGGTGATCGGTGGCGAGCCTTGCCCGGCCGAGCTGGTGGATCGGTGGGCGCCGGGCCGGGTGGTGGTCAACGCCTACGGCCCGACCGAGACCACCGTGGACGCGACGATTAGCGCCCCGCTGACCGGGGGAGCCGGAGCCCCGCCGATCGGCGCCCCGGTGTCCGGCGCCGCGATAATGGTGTTGGACAAGTGGTTACGGCCGGTGCCGGCCGGTATGGTCGGCGAGTTGTATGTCGCCGGCCGCGGTGTGGCGTGCGGGTATCTGGGCCGATCCGGGCTGACGTCGTCGCGCTTCGTGGCGTGCCCGTTCGGCGGGGCCGGGGCGCGCATGTATCGCACCGGGGACCTGGTGCGCTGGGGCTCCGACGGGCAGCTTCGTTATGTGCGGCGCGCCGATGACCAGGTCAAGATTCGGGGCTATCGCATCGAACTTGGTGAAATCCATTCGGCGCTGACCACTTTGGCCGGAGTCGAGCAGGCGGCGGTGATCGCCCGCGAGGGCCGGCTGGTGGGCTACATGACGGGAACCGCCGACCCGGCG
Source organism: Mycobacterium sp. 852002-51613_SCH5001154 (assembly GCF_001667425.1). Taxonomy (NCBI): domain Bacteria; kingdom Bacillati; phylum Actinomycetota; class Actinomycetes; order Mycobacteriales; family Mycobacteriaceae; genus Mycobacterium; species Mycobacterium sp. 852002-51613_SCH5001154. Next base: position 6,523 of record NZ_LZII01000032.1, read on the forward strand.
GGGATCCGCTCCGCGCTCGCCGAGCGGTTGCCCGCCCACATGGTGCCCGCCGCGGTCGTCGCAATGGACGCGATCCCGTTGACGGTCAACGGCAAACTCGACACCCGGGCCCTGCCGGCGCCGGAATACCACGACACCGATTCCTACCGCGCCCCGGCGACGCCGGTCGAGGGCATCCTCGCCGAAATCTATGCCAGGGTATTGGGATTGGCCCGCGTCGGTGTCGAGGAATCGTTCTTCGACCTGGGTGGCGATTCGCTGACGGCCATGCGCCTGGTCGCCGCCGTCAACGCGGGATTGGATGCCCAGCTGTCGGTGCGTGCGGTGTTCGAGGCACCCACCATTCGCCGGCTGGCGCCGCTCCTTGCCGCGGGCGACGGTGCACCGGCGCGCGTGGTGGCCGGCGCGCGGCCGGCGGTGCTGCCCTTGTCGTTCGCGCAGTCCCGGCTGTGGTTCATCGATCAGCTGCACGGGCCCTCGCCGGTGTACAACATGGCCGCGGCGCTGCGCGTGCGCGGACACCTGGAAGCCGAGGCGTTGCGCGCCGCGCTGGCCGACGTGCTCGCCCGGCACGAAAGCCTGCGCACGGTGTTCGTCGCGACCGGGGGAACAGCCCAGCAGGTGGTGGTGCGGCCCGAGGACGCCGACCCCGGATGGGCAGTGGTGGACGCCACCGGCTGGTCCGCGACGCGGTTGGGTGAGGCCGTCGGAGCGGCCGCGGGGCATCCGTTCGACCTGACCGCCGAGCTGCCCCTGCGCGCAAAACTTTTCCGAGTGGCCGAGGCCGAGCACCTGCTGGTGGCCGTCGTGCATCACATCGCCGCCGACGGCTGGTCGCTCACCCCACTGGTGCGCGACCTCGGCGTCGCCTACGCCAGCCGGTGCGAGGGGCGGGCGCCGGGATGGGCGCCGCTGGCCGTGCAGTACGCCGACTACACGCTGTGGCAGCGGGCCCAACTCGGTGATCTCGACGACCCGGACAGCCCGATCGCCGGCCAGTTGCGGTACTGGCAGGACGCTTTGGCCGGGATGCCCGAGCGTCTCGAGTTGCCCACCGATCGGCCCTATCCGGCGGTGGCCGATTACCGCGGGGCGAGCGTGGAAGTCGACTGGCCGGCCGAGTTGCAGGACCGGGTACGCGAGGTGGCCCGGTCGCACAATGCGACCGGTTTCATGGTGATGCAGGCGGCCCTGGCGGTACTGCTCGCCAAGCTCAGTGCGAGCGCCGATGTGGCCGTGGGCTTTCCGATCGCCGGGCGCCGCGATCCCGTGCTCGACGAGGTCGTGGGCTTCTTCGTCAATACCTTGGTGCTGCGGGTGGATCTGGCCGGGGATCCCACCGTCGCCGAGCTGTTGGCCCAGGTGCGGCAGCGCAGCCTGGCCGCCTATGAGCACCAGGACGTGCCCTTCGAGCTGCTCGTGGAACGGCTGAACCCCACCCGCAGCCTGGGCCATCATCCGCTCGTCCAGGTGATGCTGGCCTGGCAGAACAACGACCCCACCGCCCTGAGCCTTGGCGATCTGCAGGTTACCCCGCTGCCGGTGGACACCCGCACCGCCCGCACGGATCTGTTGTTCTCGGTGGCCGAACGCTGGACCGACAACGGCCGCCCCGCCGGGATCGGCGGAGCCGTCGAGTTCCGTACCGACGTGTTCGACACCGCCACCGTCGCAACGCTTGTCGCACGGCTCCAGCGGGTGGTGGCGGCCATCACGGCCGACCCCGCCCGCCGGCTGTCGTCGATCGACGTGCTCGACGAGGCAGAACACGCCCGCCTCGAGGTCATCGGCAACCACGCCGCGCTCAATCAACCCGCGCCGACGGGACTGTCGATTCCCCAGCTGCTGGCCGCCCAGGTGAATCGCACCCCGGACGCGGTTGCGATCAGCTGCGGAAATCGCTCGTGGACCTACCGCCAATTCGACTCTGCCGCAAACCGATTGGCTCGGCTGTTGGCCGACCATGGCGCGGGTCCGGGACAGCGGGTGGCCCTGCTGATTCCCCGGTCGGCCGGGGCGGTCGCGGCGATGCTGGCGGTACTGAAATCCGGTGCGGCCTATGTGCCGATCGATCCGGGGCTGCCGGCGGCGCGGATCGGCTTCATGCTCACCGATGCCTCGCCGGTGGCCGTACTCACGACGAGCGAGCTGCGGTCGCGGCTCGATGGCTGCGGCCTCCCGGTAATCGAGATCGACGACCCGAGGGTGGACACGCTGCCCGATGCCGCGTTGCCGGCACCGGCCCCGGCGGACATCGCCTACGTCATCTACACGTCCGGTACGACCGGAATCCCCAAGGGGGTGGCGGTCACCCACCGCAGCGTCACCCAGCTCTTGGAGGCATTGGATGGGGAGCTGGAACTCGGGCAGGTGTGGACGCAGTGCCACTCGCTGGCGTTCGACTTCTCGGTGTGGGAGATCTTCGGCGCCCTGTTGCGCGGTGGCCGTCTGGTGGTCGTGCCCGACGCGGTGGTCCGATCACCAGAAGACCTGTATGCCTTGCTGGTTCGTGAACAGGTCAGCGTGCTGAGTCAGACGCCGTCCGCGTTCGACGCGCTGCAAACGGCCGATGCGCTCTCACCCGACCTCGCCCAGCAACTCAAGCTGCAGACGCTGGTGTTCGGTGGCGAGGCGCTCGAACCCCAGCGGCTGGGCAACTGGCTGGACAACCATCCGGGGCGGCCGCGGCTGATCAACATGTACGGCACCACCGAGACCACGGTGCACGCCTCGTTCCGCGAGATCGTCGCTTGGGACGCCGGCAGCGCGGGCAGCCCCATCGGAATTCCCCTGGCGCACCTCGCCTTCCTCGTGCTGGATGACTGGTTGCGGCCGGTGCCGGTCGGAGTGGTGGGCGAGTTGTATGTGGCGGGCCGGGGTCTGGCGTGTGGGTACGTGGGCCGGTCGGGCCTGACGGCGTCACGCTTCGTGGCGTGTCCGTCGGGAGCGCCTGGTCAACGGATGTATCGCACCGGGGATCTGGTGCGCTGGGGCGCCGACGGGCAGCTGCGCTACCTCGGGCGCGCGGACGATCAGGTCAAGATCCGCGGCTACCGCATCGAGCTCGGCGAAATCCGCGCGGCACTAGCGGGTTTGGACGGGGTGGAGCAGGCGGCGGTGATCGCCCGTGAAGACCGGCCGGGGGACAAGCGGCTGGTGGGCTACGTGACCGGGGCCGCCGAGCCGGCCCACATCCGCGCCGCACTCGCCGAGCGGTTGCCGGCCTACATGGTGCCCGCCGCGGTCGTCGCCGTGGACGCAATCCCGTTGACGGTCAACGGCAAACTCGACGCCCGCGCCCTGCCGGCGCCCGATTACCGCGACGCTCCTTACCGTGCCCCCGCCACGCCCACCGAAGAGATCCTGGCCGGCATCTACGCCCAGGTCCTCGGCCTCGACCGCGTCGGCGTCGACGACTCGTTCTTCGATCTGGGCGGGGATTCACTCGCGGCGATGCGCTTGATCGCCGCCGTCAACGCCGGTCTGAACGTCCACCTCGGGGTGCGGTCCCTGTTCGAGGCACCCACGATCCACCAGTTGGCGCCGCACCTCGGTGCGGACGGGGTGGGGCGCACGGCCCTGGTGGCGATCGAGCGTCCACCGGTGATCCCGTTGTCCTTCGCCCAATCCCGATTGTGGTTCCTCGACCAGTTGCAGGGGCCCTCGGCGGTGTACAACATGGCGGCGGCGTTGCGGCTGCAGGGCCGCCTGGACGCCGACGCGTTCGGTGCCGCGTTGGGCGACGTGGTGGCCCGCCACGAAAGCCTGCGCACGGTGTTCATCGCGGCCGAAGGGACCCCGCAACAGGTCGTGGTCGCGCCCGAGGACGCCGATGTCGGGTGGGACGTGGTCGACGCCACCACCTGGCCACCGGACCGGCTGGAAGAGGCCGTCGAGACGGTGGCGCACTACGCGTTCGACCTCGGCACCGAGATCCCCTTGCGCGCCTGGCTTTTCTGCACGGCCGAGGACGAACACGTGATGGTCTCGGTGCTGCACCATATCGCCGCCGACGGCTTGTCGCTCACGCCGCTGGTCCGTGACCTCGGCGTGGCCTACGCCAGCCGATGCGTGGGCACTGCGCCCGGATGGGCGCCGCTGGCGGTGCAGTACGCCGACTACACGCTGTGGCAGCGCGCCCAATTCGGCGACCTGGACGACCCGGACAGCCCGATCGCCGGGCAGGTGCGGTTCTGGGAACACAACCTGGCCGGGATGCCCGAGCGGCTCGAGTTGCCCACCGATCGGCCCTACCCGCTGGTGGCCGACCATCGCGGCGCCACGGTGGGTGTGCGGTGGCCGGTCGAGTTGCAGCGGCGGGTGCGTGAGGTGGCGCTTGCCCACAACGCGACCAGTTTCATGGTGGTCCAGGCCGCCCTGGCGGTGCTGTTGTCGGCGCTGAGCGGGAGCAGCGAGGTGGCCGTCGGCTTCCCGATCGCCGGCCGGCGCGACCCACTGCTCGACGACGTGGTGGGCTTCTTCGTCAACACCCTGGTGCTGCGGACGGATCTCGGCGGCGACCCGACGGTCGCGCAGGTGCTGGCGCAGGTCCGGGGGCGCAGCCTGGCCGCCTACGAGCACCAGGACGTTCCCTTCGAGGTGCTGGTGGAGCGGCTCCGCCCCGCCCGCAGCCTGAGCCATCACCCGCTCGTCCAGGTCATGCTGGCCTGGCAGAACAACGATCCCGCTGCCGTGAACCTGGGGGACCTGCAGGTCACCCCGCTGCCGGTGGACAGCCACACCGCGCGCATGGACCTGACCTTCTCGCTGGCCGAGCACTTCAGTGACGCCGGTGAGCCCGCCGGGATCGGCGGGCAGGTCGAATTCCGCACCGACGTGTTCGATGCCGGCACCGTCGAAACGCTGATCAATCGCCTGCACCGGGTGTTGTTGGCCGTCACCGCCGACCCCGCCCGGCCGTTGTCATCGATCGACGTGCTCGATGACGACGAGCGCGCCCGCCTCGACGAGTGGGGTAATCGCGCGGCGTCGAACCGGCCGGTGACCTGGCCGTCGATCCTGGAGCTGTTCGACGCCCAGGCGGCCCGCGCTCCCGAGGCGGTGGCGGTCAGCTGCGGCGACCGCTCGTTGACCTACCGCGAACTCGACCACGCCGCAAACCGGTTGGCACGCTTGCTGATTGGCCGCGGGGCCGGCCCGGGTGAATGCGTCGGGCTGTTCGTGGACCGCTCGGCCGAGGCGATCGTGGCGATTTTGGCGGTCCTCAAGACCGGGGCGGCGTACCTGCCGATCGATCCGGGGCTGCCCGCGCCGCGGATCGAGTTCATCCTCGCCGACGCCGCGCCGATCGCCGCGCTGACGACGGCCGGCCTCCGGTCGCGGCTGGACGGGTTCGAACTCGGCGTCATCGATGTCGACGACCCCGCCGTCGGTGCCCAGCCCGAGGGCGCGTTGCCGGCGCCGACCGCCGACGACATCGCCTATGTCATCTACACGTCCGGCACCACCGGGACCCCCAAGGGAGTCGCGGTCACCCATCGCAACGTCACACAGCTGTTCGGCCCCCTCGAAGCGCCCCTGCCGGCCGCGGGCGTGTGGTCGCAAAGCCACTCCCTGGTCTTCGACGTGTCGGTGTGGGAGATCTTCGGTGCGCTGTTGCACGGCGGGCGGGTGCTGGTGGTGCCCGACCCCACGGCCCGCTCGCCGCAGGAGCTGCACGCGCTGCTCACTGCCGAACAGGTCAGCGTGCTCACCCAGACACCGTCGGAGGCGGGAATGCTCGCCGTGGAGGGTCTGGACTCGGCGGCCTTGGTGGTGGCCGGTGAGGCTTGCCCGGAAGAGGTGGTGGACCGGTGGGCGCAGGGGCGGACGATGTTGAACGTCTACGGCCCGACCGAGTCCACGATGTGCGTGGCGATCAGTGCGCCGCTGGCGCCGGAGTCGGGCCCACCGCCGATCGGTTCACCGGTGCCCGGGGCCGCGCTGGTCGTCCTCGACGATTGGTTGCGGCCGGCGCCGGCCGGGGTCATCGGGGAGCTGTACGTAGCCGGAGCGGGGCTGACGTACGGCTACATGCGCCGAGCCGGTCTGACCGCGTCGCGGTTTGTGGCGTGCCCCTTCGGGGCGCCCGGCACTCGGATGTATCGCACCGGGGACTTGGTGTGCTGGGGCCCGGACGGGCAACTGCAGTACCTGGGCCGCGCCGACGAACAGGTCAAGATCCGCGGGCACCGCGTCGAACTCGGCGAGATCCGCACGACCCTGGCCGGTCTCGAGGGGGCCGGACACGTCGCGGTGATCGCCCGCGAGGACCGTCCCGGGGACAAGCGGCTAGTGGCGTACTTCACCGGGACCGCCGACCCGGCCGGACTGCGGACGGCGCTGGCCGACCGGCTACCCGCCTACATGGTCCCGGCCGCCGTGGTGAAGCTGGACGGACTGCCGCTCACGGTCAACGGCAAGCTCGACACCAGGGCGTTGCCGGCGCCGGACTACGCCGACGGTGACCGCTACCGCCCGCCCGCCACGCCGGTGGAGGAGACGCTGGCCGACATCTACGCCCAGGTCCTGGGGGTGGAGCGGGTCGGGGTCGAGGAGTCGTTCTTCGACCTCGGCGGCGATTCGCTGTCGGCGATGCGCCTGGTCGCCGCGATCCACGCTGCTCTGGATATCCACGTGCCGGTGCGAACCGTGTTCGATGCGCCGTCGGTGCGCAGCCTGAGTCAGCAGTTGGATCGGCACGATTTCGCGGCGGCGCACAACGCCGCGGCCAGCTTTGCGTCCGTGCACGGCCGTGAAGCCACCGAGGTGTATGCCAGCGACTTGACGCTGGACAAGTTCATCGACGCCACGACGCTGAGCAACGCGCCGTCGCTACCCGGCCCAAGCTCGAAGGTGCGGACGGTTCTGTTGACCGGTGCGACGGGCTTTCTGGGCCGCTACCTGGCGCTGCAGTGGCTCGAACAGCTGGAGCGGGTGGACGGCAAGCTGATCTGCCTGGTGCGCGCCGGTTCCGACGAGGAGGCATGGCAGCGGTTGGAGAAGACGTTCGACAGCGGCGACCCCCGACTGCTGGGCCACTTCGAGGGCCTGGCCGCCGACCATCTCGAGGTCGTCGCCGGCGACAAGGGCGCGCCGAACCTCGGCCTGAACCAGCAGACGTGGCAGCGGCTGGCCGACACCGTCGACCTGATCGTCGACTGCGCCGCACTGGTCAATGGCGTGCTGCCCTACAGCGAGCTGTTCGGCCCCAACGTGGCCGGCACCGCCGAGCTCATCCGGTTGGCGCTGACCACCAAACTCAAGCCCTACAGCTATGTTTCGACCGCAAACGTCGGCGACGGGGTCGATCGGGCGGCGTTCACCGAGGACGCCGACATCCGGGTCATCAGCCCCACCCGAATCATCGACGGCGGTTACTCCAACGGCTACGCCAACAGCAAGTGGTCCGGCGAGGTGTTGCTGCGGGAGTCCCACGACCTGTGCGGGTTGCCGGTCTCGGTGTTCCGCTGCGACATGCTGCTCGCCGACACCAGCTATGCGGGCCAACTGAATCTGTCGGACATGTTCACCCGGATGGTGCTGAGCATCGCGGCCACCGGGGTCGCGCCGCGCTCGTTCTATCGCCTCGACGCCGACGGCAACCCGCCGCGCGCGCACTTCGACGCGCTGCCCGTCGAATTCGCCGCCGAAGCGATCGCCACGCTGGGTGTGCAGGCGGTCGCCGGGTTCGAGACGTATCACGTGATGAACCCGCACGACGACGGCATCGGCATCGATCAGTACGTGGACTGGCTGGTCGATGCCGGCTATCCGATCGAGCGGATCGACGACTTCGGGGATTGGCTGCGGCGGTTCGAGGCCGCGCTGCAGGACTTGCCCGAGCGGCAGCGTCAACACTCGGTGCTCCCACTGCTGCAGTTGCCCGGCACCCAGCAGGTCGAGCCCGGCGAACCGGACCGCGGTTCGCTCGCGCCGACCGACCGCTTCCGCGCCGCGGTGCGAGAAGCCAAGATCGGCCCCGACACCGACGATCCGGATATCCCGCGCGTGACGGCGCCGGTGATCGTCAAGTACATCACCGATCTGCAACTGCTCGGACTGCTCTGAGCGCTGCTCGTAAACACTTCGGCATCAACGGCTTCCACGTCGGCGATCGGAACGCCCCGCGTGTTCGCTACACTCAAGTGCTCACTATGACAACAGCTCGCGTGCCCAAGTTGCCACTCGACGAAGCCACGGCCGCCGCCGACGAAGCGGCCGTGCCGAACTACATGGCCGAACTGAGCATCTTCCAGGTGCTGCTCAACCACCCGCCGCTGGCACGCGCCATCAACGACCTGCTCGCGACCATGCTCTGGCACGGTGCGCTCGATCCGCGGTTGCGCGAGTTGGTGATCATGCGGATCGGCTGGCTCACCGCATGCGACTACGAATGGACACAGCACTGGCGCGTCGCCTCGAGGCTGGGCGTGGCCCCCGAGGACCTGCTCGGCGTGCGCGACTGGCAGGCGCACGACGGGTTCGGACCCACCGAGCGCGCCGTGCTGGCCGCCACCGACGACGTGGTCCGCGACGGCGCGGTGAGCGCCGCGAGCTGGGCGGCCTGCGAGCGCGAATTGCAAGGCGACACAACGGTTCTCATCGAGCTCGTCTCCGCGATCGGCGCGTGGCGGATGGTCTCCTCGCTCCTGCACAGCCTCCAGGTCCCGCTCGAGGAGGGCGTGGCGAGCTGGCCGCCGGACGGCCGGTCGCCCGCGGACGCCGTCATCGATTGACATATCGATCGATAGCTCTTTAGCGTCGGGCAATGCGTACCAGAGTCGCTGAGATGCTCGGCGTCGAGTTCCCCATCTGCGCCTTCAGTCACTGCCGCGATGTGGTGGCCGCGGTGACCAATGCGGGTGGGTTCGGCATCCTCGGCGCGGTGGCGCACAGTCCCCAGCGGCTGCAGAACGAACTGAACTGGATCGAGGAGCAGACGGGGGGCAAGCCCTTCGGGGTCGACCTGCTGCTGCCGCCGAAGTACGTCGGCGCGGACGAAGGCGGCATCGACGCCAAACAAGCGCGGGCGCTGCTGCCCGAGGAGCACCGCGCGTTCGTCGACGACATCCTCGCCCGCTACGGAATCACGGCGCCGGCCCAGGAGCCGCGCGGCTCCGCCGGCGGCCTCAACATCTCGCCCAAGGGCTACGAGCCGCTGCTGGACGTGGTGTTCGCCCATGACATCCGGCTGATCGCCAGCGCGCTGGGCCCACCCCCGGCGGACCTCGTCGAACGCGCCCACGGCCGCGACGTGCTGGTGGCCGCGCTGGCCGGCACCACGCGCCACGCGGAACGGCATGCGGCCGCGGGGGTTGACCTGATCGTCGCGCAAGGCACCGAGGCCGGGGGACACACCGGCGAGGTCGCCACCATGGTCCTGGTTCCCGAGGTCGTCGATGCCGTGTCGCCCGTGCCGGTTCTCGCCGCCGGCGGCATCGCCCGAGGCCGCCAGATCGCGGCCGCGCTGGCCCTCGGCGCCGAAGGCGTGTGGTGCGGGTCGGTGTGGCTGACCACCGAGGAGGCCGAGACGCCGCCGGTGGTCAAGGACAAGTTCCTGGCCGCCAGCTCCTCCGACACGGTGCGGTCGCGGTCGATGACGGGCAAGCCGGCGCGGATGCTGCGGACGGCCTGGACCGACGAATGGGAGCGCCCGGAAAAACCCGACCCGCTCGGCATGCCGTTGCAGACCGCGCTGGTCACCGAACCGCAGGTACGCATCAACTCCGCGGCCGCGCACCCCGGCGCCAAGGCGCGCGAGCTGGCCACCTACTTCGTCGGACAGGTGGTCGGCTCCCTCGACCGGGTCCGGCCCGCGCGAACGGTTGTGCTCGACATGGTCGAGGAGTTCATCGACACCATCGGGCGGCTCGAGGGCCTCGTCGAGAAGTGACAGGGCTTTCCCCGCAAGGGTTTTGACCCCTATCCGGCCGGGGCCGGCAAACAAAAGATGAACAATCGGTGCCGACCGGGCGCGTCATTCCCGCAGGTCAAAGGCTCGAACCTGGCCGAATCCTGTGGAGGCGCCCCGGAAAACCGTAAAGATCGCGAAACGTGGCCCCGAGGAGTTTGACCCGGTCGGACCCGTCGTGCATTATCGGTCGGGTATGCACCTCGTTAGGTGAGGCGTCTACACGAATACAGGCCACTGACCCCGAACGTCGAAAGACGCCCCGGGTCAGGACAGCTCCTCCCGGCTTAAGGGTTGAGCCCAGGTGGCTTCCGGAATACCGGACACGTCGTGTGGTGCCGAAGCTCTGACGAGAGGGGTGCGGATCTCCGACGGTCGTCGGGTTTTCGCTCCTCATGCTGCGCGCAAGCCGCGTGCGGATGACCGCACGCGTTCGTGACCGCGAGGAGGTGAGGGACACATGAGTTCCAGCGACAGTCCGGACCGAAGTCCGAACTCCGTCTCGTCCCGATCCGGTCTCCGGCACGACGTTCTCAGCTGAGCGTCGCAACGCTAAGTGGCTTATCGGCCAAGCGTTCTGGGATCGGAACCGCGACGGGACTTCGACGCGTCAGTCCAGATAGTCCCCGTTAGAAATCCCCTCCAGGAGGCGACCATGACCGCAGCTCTCTACGACGAAGTGGTAACCCAAGCGCCCGCCCGCACACTGACGGTGGTGCGCGACAACGACACAACTCAGGTCCCGGCCAAGAAGGCCACCCGCCAGGTCACCAAGCAGCCCGTTCTCGCCGGCGACCCGCTGGTGGAGGGCGCCACCCGCCTGTTGAGCGTCCCCCTGCGGCACGTCTACGCGGCCCTGTGGCGCGTCGGTGTGCTCGAGGTGCAGGCCTGATCCGATGAGCAGCGACCAACCGAGGCTCCAAGGGGCTACCCGGCCGCAGGTGTTTCCTGAGGCCAGGTAGCCCCTTGGGGCACTCCGCCTGAGTAGAATCGACCCACTGGCGTTGATCCGGCATCACCGGGGAGCCTTCGGAAGAACAGCCGGCTTCTTTCTCTGGCCAGCTCAGTAGAACCGAACGGGTGGGCCCGTCACAGCCTCCAACGAGCGGCCACGCGGCAGCGTGGCAAGCGGGGTGGTACCGCGGCGCTCGCGCAGGCAGCGCGTCGTCGTCCCCAACAGGCGCTACCAGTGCCCAACGGCACTGAGGCACAGGAGACGACGCACAAAGTGACTTCAAGTGACCCTGACGTCAAGGCCTATCCGAAACTGGTCGGCGGCGCGCCCGACTTCCCGGCCCTCGAACTCGAGGTCCTCGACTACTGGGCCCGCGACGACACCTTCCGGGCCAGCATCGCCCGCCGCGAGGGCGCCCGGGAATACGTGTTCTACGACGGCCCGCCCTTCGCCAACGGGCTGCCGCACTATGGGCACCTGCTCACCGGCTACGTGAAGGACATCGTCCCGCGGTACCGCACCATGCGCGGCTACAAGGTGGAGCGTCGCTTCGGCTGGGACACCCACGGGTTGCCCGCCGAGCTCGAAGTCGAGCGCCAGCTCGGCATCAACGACAAATCGCAGATCGACGACATGGGGATCGCCGCGTTCAACGACGCGTGCCGGGAATCGGTGTTGCGCTACACCGACGAGTGGCAGGCCTATGTCACCCGCCAGGCCCGCTGGGTGGACTTCGACAACGACTACAAGACGCTCGACCTGTCCTACATGGAGTCGGTGATCTGGGCGTTCAAGCAACTCTGGGACAAGGGCCTGGCCTACGAGGGCTACCGCGTCCTGCCCTACTGCTGGCGCGACGAAACCCCGCTGTCCAACCACGAATTGCGCATGGACGACGACGTCTACCAGAGCCGCCAAGACCCGGCGCTCACCGTGGGTTTCAAGGTGGTCGGCGGCACGCTGGACGGCGCGCACCTGCTGGTGTGGACGACGACGCCGTGGACCCTGCCGTCGAACCTGGCGGTCGCGGTCAACCCCGAGGTCAGCTACGTCGAGGTCCGGTCCGGCGATCAGCGTTTCGTGCTGGCCGAGCCGAGGCTGGCCGCCTACGCCCGCGAGCTCGGCGAAGAACCCGAGATCCTGAGCACCCGCTCCGGGGCCGAGCTGCTCGGCACGCGATACCTGCCGCCGTTCCCGTATTTCATGGACAGCCCCAAGGCTTTTCAGGTGCTGCCCGGGGAGTTCGTCACTACCGAGGACGGCACCGGCATCGTGCACATGGCCCCGGCCTACGGCGAGGACGACATGGCGACCACCGACAAGGTCGGCATCGTGCCCGTCACCCCGGTCGACTCCAAGGGCCGTTTCGACGCCACCGTCCCGGATTACCAGGGTCAGCACGTCTTTGACGCCAACCCGCACATCATCCGCGACCTGAAGAACGGCACCGGCCCGGCGGCGGCCAACGGCGCGGTGCTGCTGCGCCACGAAACCTACGAGCACCCCTACCCGCACTGCTGGAGGTGCCGCAATCCGCTGATCTACCGGGCCGTCTCGTCCTGGTTCGTCACCGTCACCGCCTTCCGCGACCGGATGGTCGAACTCAACCAGCAGATCACCTGGTACCCCGAACACGTCAAGGACGGCCAGTTCGGCAAGTGGCTGCAGGGCGCTCGCGACTGGTCGATCTCCCGAAATCGATACTGGGGCAGCCCCATTCCGGTGTGGAAATCCGACGACCCGGCATACCCCCGCATCGACGTCTACGGCAGCCTCGACGAGCTGGAACGCGACTTCGGGGTGCGGCCCACCAACCTGCACCGGCCCTACATCGACGAGCTGACTCGCCCCAATCCCGACGACCCGACCGGCCGCAGCACCATGCGGCGCATCCCCGACGTGCTCGACGTGTGGTTCGACTCGGGGTCCATGCCGTATGCCCAGGTGCACTACCCGTTCGAGAACCGCGACTGGTTCGACACCCACTACCCGGGCGACTTCATCGTCGAATACATCGGCCAGACCCGCGGCTGGTTTTACACGCTGCACGTGCTGGCCACCGCGCTCTTCGACCGGCCATCATTCAAAACCTGTGTCGCGCATGGGATTGTGCTGGGCTCCGACGGGCAGAAGATGAGCAAGTCGCTGCGCAACTACCCGGACGTGTCCGAGGTGTTCGACCGCGACGGCTCCGACGCCATGCGGTGGTTCCTGATGGCCTCGCCGATCCTGCGCGGCGGCAACCTGATCGTCACGGAGCAGGGCATTCGCGAGGGTGTGCGCCAGGTCCTGTTGCCGTTGTGGAACGCCTACAGCTTCCTGGCCCTCTATGCGCCCAAAGTCGGCACCTGGCGCGCCGATTCGCGGCAGGTCCTGGACCGCTACATCCTGGCCAAGCTCGCCGAACTGCGCGACGACCTCACCCGGGAAATGGATACGTGCGACATCTCCCGGGCCTGCGAGCAGCTGCGTCAATTCACCGAGGCGTTGACGAATTGGTATGTGCGGCGGTCACGTTCGCGGTTCTGGGAGGAAGACGCCGACGCCATCGATACCCTGCACACGGTGCTCGAGGTGACGACCAGGCTGGCCGCGCCGCTGCTTCCGTCGGTCACCGAGATCATCTGGCGCGGTCTCACCGGCGGGCGCTCGGTGCACCTGACCGACTGGCCGGAAGAAGGTGTGGTGCCCGCGGACCCCGACCTGGTGGCCGCGATGGATCAGGTGCGCGAGGTGTGCTCGGCGGCGTCGTCCCTGCGTAAGGCGAAGAAGCTGCGGGTGCGCCTGCCGTTGCCGAAACTGACTGTGGCGGTGGATGATCCGCAGCGGCTGGCCCCGTTCGCCGACCTGATCGCCGACGAGCTCAACGTCAAGAGCGTCGAGTTGACCGACGCCATCGACACCTACGGGCGGTTCGAGCTCACCGTCAACGCCCGGGTGGCCGGGCCGCGGCTGGGCAAGGATGTGCAGGCCGCCATCAAGGCGGTGAAGGCGGGGGAGGGCGTCGTCAACCCCGACGGCACGCTGACGGCGGGCCCCGCGGTGCTGCAACCCGAGGAGTACAGCTCCCGGCTGGTCGCCGCAGACCCGGAGTTCACCGCGGCGCTGCCCGACGGGGCGGGGCTGGTGGTGCTGGACGGCACGGTCACCCCGGAGCTGGAGGCCGAGGGTTGGGCCAAGGACCGCATCCGCGAGCTGCAGGACCTGCGCAAGTCGACCGGCCTGGACGTGTCCGACCGGATCTCCGTGGTGATGTCGGTGCCGGCTGAGCGGGCGGACTGGGCGCGCTCGCACCGCGACCTGATCGCCGGTGAGATCCTGGCCACCAGCTTCGAATTCGGCGAACCGGCCGACGGCGCCGACATCGGCGACGGCGTGCGGGTGAGCATCGCCAAGGTCTAGCGGCACAGAACCCCGGTCGGGGGTTTGGAAAAAGTTCCGAAAAAAGTGTCCAAGCCGTGCGGGCCGGCTGCTCATACCTGTGACGGCGGCCCACTGGGGGTCGCGACCACAGTTAAGGAACACCCATGAGCACCATCGAGGACTTCCCGTCGACGACATTCGCCGCCCTCCCGCACGAGGATCTGACCGTCGCCGAGGCGTGGGCGTCGAGCCCGCTGGGCGACCCCACGATCGAGGACGGTTCCTCGGCCCAACCCGTCGAGTCTGAGGATTCTCCGGCCACGACCGTGATCGCGAAGCCGCGCTCGTGGGGAACGAATGCCCTGGTCGCCGGGGCCGTGGTCGCGGCGCTCGGAGCGGTCGCCGGGCTCGGCCTGCTGCTCATCGACGGGTCGGGCTCCAAGGAGCTGAAGCCCACCGTCGTGGCGCCGAATGCCAGCGTCGGCTCGGTGCAGCCGCAGGCTCCCAGCGCGGTTGCGCCGCCGCCGGTGGCGCCGGCCCCGCCGTCGGCGCCCGCCCCTGCTGACGCCGCTCAGGTCTCGCCCGGACCCGTCAGCCGCGGGGATGCACCCGTCGTGATCGTGCCCGCACCGCCGCCCGCGGCGGCCCCGGCCGGACCCCCCGCACCGGCGGGACGTTGACCGTCCCGTTGGGCGGGGGCGGCGGGGGGCC
>NZ_LZII01000033.1:0-615 GCF_001667425.1 Mycobacterium sp. 852002-51613_SCH5001154
ACGGCGCTGTCGGTGCTGGCCATGTTGCTGCCGGCGCTCTGCACCTTCTGCCCGTGGGCGTTGGCCTGCTCGTAGATCACCTGGAAGTTGCGACCCAACTGGGTGATGAACTCCTGGCAGGCCACCGAACCGGCACCGCCCCAGAAGTCACCCGCAGCAAGCACATCGCGAACGATGGCCTGGTGCTCAGCCTCCAGAGACGCGGCCTGGGCGCGGATCAAGGCACCGTGGGCGTCGACATCGCCGAACTGGTAATTGATTGTCATAACGGTGTTCTCCTAATGTCTGGAATGGTACGCAGCCGCGGTTTTAAGCGCTAGCTGCCGAGGATTTGCTGCGAGGCCTGCTCTTGCTGCTCGTAGTTGTTCGCGTCGCGGATCAGTCCGTCCCGCACTCCGTGGAGCATGTTGACGATGTTGCGGAAGGCCTGGTTGACCTGACCCATGGTGTCGTACGAGGTGGCCTGCGCCTGACCGCTCCAGCCCGAGCCGGCGATGTTCATCGAGGACGCCCACATCTTGCGAGCCTCGTCCTCAACCGTCTGGGCGTGCACCTCGAAGCGGCCCGCCATCGCCCGCATTTCGTGCGGGTCAGTCATAAAACGTGTTGCCATGT
>NZ_LZII01000034.1:0-100516 GCF_001667425.1 Mycobacterium sp. 852002-51613_SCH5001154
TAGGTGACCTTCGAGCCCGGATCCATCACCAGCCCGGCCCGCGACGCCAGCATCGTCAACTTCGTCTTCGGCGTGAAGTCCCCCCGGAACTGCCCGTAGACCAGGGCCCCGGCCACCAAGGCGATGATCAACGACGCGATGCCGGCCAGCTTGTACGGCGGCTTCCGTTGGGCGTTGACCTTCACTGGTGATGTCATGGCGGCTACACCGTGAGTGCGAAGTTGGGGTTGACACCATAGAGCGCCAACGCTGCTGCCAGAACGACGACCTGCACCGATACCAGCGAGAAACGCATCGATCGGCCGACGGCCTCCCCTACGCCGACGGGTCCACCGCCGGCGTTGTATCCGTAGAAGCAGTGGGTGATCATCACGACCGCCGTGATGATGATGGCCTCGAGGAATGACCAGAACACGTCGTCGGGACGCAGGAATGTCCGGAAGTAGTGCTCGTAGGTGCCGTTCGACTGACCGTACAGCACCGTCGTGGTGATCTGCGGGGACAGGAACGACATGATCATGGCCAGCGCATAGAGCGGGATGATGACGACCAGACCGGCCATGATCCGGGTGGTCGCCAGGAACGAGATCGACTTGATGCCCATGACTTCCAGGGCGTCGATTTCTTCGCTGATGCGCATGGCGCCCAACTCGGCGGTCGCGCCCGCGCCGACGGTGGCCGCCATCGCGATGCCGGTGACGACCGGGGCGGCGATGCGCACGTTGATCAGTGCGGCGAAGAAGCCGGTGAATGCCTCGACCCCGATGTTGCCCAGCGAGGCGAAGCCCTGAATCGCGACCAGGGAGCTACCGGAGAGGGTCACGAAGCCGACGATCGCGACGGTGCCGCCGATGACGGCCATGGCGCCGGTGCCCATGCCGATCTGGGCGATCAGCCGCAACGTTTCCTTGCGGTAGTTGCGCAGTGCGTGCGGGATGTGCGCGATGGCCTCCGCACCGAACCAGGCCATCTGGCCGATGTCGTCCAGGCCGCGGGCCGCGGCACCGCCGTAGCGGTTGAGGTTTTCGGCTGCCCGGGGGAAGCGGGCGCGCAATACGGCAGAGGTTGACATCTCAGTGGCCCGTCCCGAATCGCACGCCGATGGTCGTCAGCACCACGTTGACCGCGTACAGGGCGACGACGCAGAGCACGACGGTCTCGTTCACCGCGGTGCCCAGGCCCTTGGAGCCGCCCCGCACGGTCAACCCGCGGTAGCAGCCGACCAGTCCGGCGATGAGGCCGAACATGGCGGCCTTGACGGTCGCGATGACCACCTCGGGCAGGCCGGTGATCGTGGTGAGGGTGGCGAGGTAGGCGCCCCCGGAGACGTTTTGCAGGTAGACACCGAACAGGTAGCCGCCGACCAGGCCGACAGTGATCACCAGGCCGTTGAGCAGAGTGGCGACCAGCGTCGCGGCGATCACGCGGGGAACCACCAGGCGGTGGATGGGGTCGATGCCGAGCACCTCCATCGCGTCGATCTCCTCGCGGATGGTGCGGGCACCGAGGTCCGCGCAGATCGCCGTCGAGCCGGCGCCGGCCACCACCAGCACCGTGGTGAGCGGCCCGAGCTGGGTGACGGCACCGATCGCCGCACCGGCACCGGACAGGTCGGCGGCTCCGAACTGGGCC
This sequence comes from Mycobacterium sp. 852002-51613_SCH5001154, assembly GCF_001667425.1. Taxonomy (NCBI): domain Bacteria; kingdom Bacillati; phylum Actinomycetota; class Actinomycetes; order Mycobacteriales; family Mycobacteriaceae; genus Mycobacterium; species Mycobacterium sp. 852002-51613_SCH5001154. The sequence goes on from NZ_LZII01000034.1 coordinate 1,633, forward strand.
AGCAGCACGTTGAGCGTGAAGATCAGCAGCACGGTCAGCGGGATCGACACCATGATGGTCGGCAGGAACGCGACTCGCATGATGAACCAGCACTGCAGGACGAACTCGCGCCACTGGAAGGGCCAGCGGAACAGTGCCCGTCCGGTGAGGACGCACATCCGGAAGAACCCCCCGATGAGCGTCAACGGTGTCTGCAGTTGGTCGCGTACGTAGCCGACCAGGTAGGGGCCCTGTCGACTCGTCGACGTTGAAGTCACCGCTGCCCCCTCCAGCCGATACCGCGAGCCTCAGGGCGCCGCGGCGGATCGTGTAACACGATTCGCCCCCTCGCCGCTATGCGGCCGGGGGTGCCCCCACCTTGCCGCGACCCAACGTGTGTGACCATGGGCTCCCTACTGGCAAGTAGTAACGGAGACCACAGGAATGTACCCGATGGCCATGCACGTGTGAACTGCATCTGCACAATTAACCCTTCGTCAACAGCGGGCAAACGTTACAGTTTCCGTCAGCTTTCCTCTCTGGCAGTGAAACCTTCTGTGGTAGAGCGATTTTCGTCGATATTTGCGGTGCCGTAACGGATCCGCAGCTCAGTCTTGAGCACCTTGCCGGCGGGGTTGCGCGGCAGCGCGTCCACAATCTCGAGCGCCTTGGGATGCTTGTACCGCGCGAGCCGCTCGGCCAGGAATTCGGCCAACTCGTCGAGCAGCAGCTGCTCGCCGGCCACCGCCGCAACCGCGATCGGCACCTCGCCCCACTTGTCATGGGAACGCCCGATGACCGCCACTTCGACGATGCTGGGGTGGCTGGCCAGCACGTTCTCCACCTCGGCGCAGTAGATGTTCTCGCCGCCGGAGATGATCATGTCCTTCTTGCGGTCCACCACCCAGACGTAGCCGTCGGCGTCCATCCGGACCAGGTCGCCGGAATGGAACCAACCGCCCGCGAACGCCTCCGCGGTGGCCTCCGGGTTGTTCCAGTAGCCGCTCATCAAAGTCGGTGCGCGATAAACGATTTCACCAACCTCACCGACCGGTACGTCGTTCATGTTTTCGTCGACCACACGTGCGGCCACGGTCGGGATCACCTTGCCGACCGATCCACGTTTGCGGATCGCGTCTTCGCCCAGCAGCATGCAGGTGACCGGCGACATCTCGGTCTGGCCGAAGGCTGCCAGGATCTGGGTTCCGGGGAACGTCGCCGACATCTCGCGCAGCAGCGCGTCGGGGGCGGGCGCCGCCCCCCACGACATCACCCGCAGCCTCAGGTCGCGGGGCCGCGCTCGCTGCTCGGCGCAGACCGCCTGCCACTGGGCGGGCACCAGGAAGAGGCCGGTGACCTTCTCCTCGGCCAACACGTCGAGCAATTGCCCCGGCTCGAAGGCGCCGAGCGGGTAGATCACCGTGGGGGTGCCGAGCAGCATCCCGGTCAGCATGTTGCCGATGCCGGCGATGTGGAAGAACGGGACGCCGACGAAGCCGACGTCGCTGTTGAGGTCGACGCCGTTGGTGTAGAGGCCCGTCATGGTCTGGCCGGTCAGGTTGGTGTGGGTCAGCACGGCGCCCTTCGGGCGGCCGGTGGTGCCCGAGGTGTACATGATCAACGCCGGCGAATCGTTCGGGATGTCGGGCATGTTCGCGGGCCCGCCGGGCTCGTTGATCAGGTCTTCATAGCCGAGCACGCTGTCGTCGCCCGCGCCACCGGCCACGACGATAGTGTCCAGCAGGGGCTCGACCTCGCGAACCCCGGTGGCGACCGGGGCGAGCACCGATTCGGTGATCATCACGCGGGCTTCGCAATCCTGCACCAGGAACGCGATCTCGGCGGCGGTGAGCCGGAAGTTCAGCGGAACGGCAATCCCGCCGAGCATGTTGACAGCCAGCACCGACTCGACGAATTCGGTCCGATTGAGCATCAACACCATGACCCGATCGCCGAAGCCGACTCCCCGACGGCTCAACGCATCGGCCAGCGCCCCGACGCGGCTCCGCAGTTCGCCCCACGTCACGGTCTTGCCAAGAAACCGCAGCGCCGTCGCGCCCGGCTGCATCAGGGCATGCCGTTCGAGCTGATTCACCCAGTTCTGCCGCCGGGCCAGATACGGCTGCTCGGTTCCCTGCGCCAGATGGCTCGCTAATTGCGCGGTCAACCCCAACCCTTCCCTCACTCCCGCACCGCTTGCGCCAGGTTGATATTTGATAAAACATGGTGTTGTCTGGGTCACATTATGGCCTTAAAGCCCTGCTGACAAGCCCCGACAAAAGTTTCAAACCAACCTCCACGACGCCCCGAAAGCCCTGGCAGCCCCCGTGAACGCACCGATATCCACGCGACTGAGGCGCCGACGGCCACTGCGCCGGGCGCAATTGTCCGACGAGGTCGCGGGCCACCTGCGGGCGGCGATCATGTCCGGGGCCTTGCGGCCGGGAACGTTCATCCGCCTCGATGAGACCGCGGCCGAGCTCGGCGTCAGCGTCACGCCGGTGCGCGAAGCCCTGCTGAAGCTGCGCGGCGAGGGCATGGTGCAGCTCGAGCCGCACCGCGGTCACGTCGTGCTCCCGCTCACGCGCCAGGACGTCGAGGACATCTTCTGGCTGCAGGCCACCATCGCCAAGGAGCTGGCGGCCGCGGCCACCGACCACATCACCGACGCGGAGATCAACGAGCTGGAGCGCATCAATGAGGCGCTCGCCGCGGCCGTCGGCTCCAGCGATGCCGAGACCATCGCGGGCATCGAGTTCGCGTTCCATCGGGTCTTCAATCAGGCGAGCGGGCGGATCAAGCTGGCCTGGTTCCTGCTCAACGCCGCGCGCTACATGCCGGTGCTGATGTATGCCGCCGATCAGCAGTGGGGTGCGGCCGCCGTCGAGAACCACCGCCAGCTGATCGCGGCGCTGCGCCGGCGCGATGCCGCCGCGGTGATCGAACACACCGTGTGGCAATTCACGGACGCGGCCGCCCGGCTGAACGAGATGCGGGACCGCACGGGAATCTTCGACTGACCTGCCTCGCCCGCGCCTAGCCCGCGGCCAACTGCTCGGCGCGGCGCTTGAGGCTTTCGGCAAGGTGGTCCAGCACGTTGTTGAGGAGCTGCTTCACCATCGGCGCCGGGACCGGCATCGAGGTTTCGACGTCGAGGTCCACGGTCAGCAGGCTCGACGCCCCCATCGCCACGACGCTGAACAGCTGTTCCTGTTTGGTGAACAGGTCACCCTGCTGCAGCACGGTCTGGATCTGGTTTTCCCCGGGGTAGTACACGGCCTGGATGAACATGCTCTGCATGCCCTGGTAGTCGGTGTCGAGCCGCAGCTGGCTGGGGCGCCCGTCGTCGTATCGCGCGAGCACCCAGAGACCCTTGATCTCCTCGTTCCACTGCGGGTAGGCCTCGAAGTCGGCGACGATCGCCATGATCAAGGCCGCGTCGGCGCTGACCTCGACGGTCTTGCTCATCACGGGCATTGGCGAAGCATAGCCGGGTGGGCGACGCGCTCCGGCAGTGCGGCCGGGCCGGCGGTTTCGCACGAAAGCCCCGGCCCCGCGGGCGATCTCAGGCTTATCGGTCCACGCGCGCCGACGACAGCAACGAGCGGACGGGGTCGGGGATCTCGATCGGCTTGCGAGTGGACCGGTCGACGTAGACGTGCACCCAATGGCCGAGCGCGGTGATGGGCTGCGCCTGCTCTGCGTGCGCCGCCCGGAACACGCCGAGCCGGTACGTGACGCTGCTGCGGCCCAGCCGGGTCACCGCCAGGCCCACCGCGAGGTCTTCGGGGAAATGCAGTTCCGAGTAGTACCGGCAGCCCGACTCGGCGACGATGCCCAGCGCGGGGGTGGTGAGCGGGTCCAGCCCGGTGCTGGTGTTGATCCAGGCGTTGATGGCGGTGTCGAACAACTGGTAGTACACCGCGTTGTTGAGGTGGCCGAACATGTCGTTGTCGGCCCACCGGGTTCCGACCGGCCACAGCACGGGGAAGTCGTCACTGGTGAGCCCGTCCGGTGCCGGCGGTACCACCGGAGCCGGCGAGGCCGGGGGTTCCGAAGCCATGGTTGTATTCCAGCATGGTTCAGATTCGGGGGGCCGTGCTGGACCGGGTCGGTCTCGCTCGCCCGTACGCCGATTCCCGGCCGATTCGGGTTGTCGATCTGGACCTGGACCCGCCGGGCAGCGACGAGCTGATGATCCGCATCGAGGCGGCCGGGGTGTGCCACTCCGACCTGTCGGTGGTCGACGGCAACCGGGTGCGGCCGGTGCCGATGCTGCTCGGTCACGAGGCGGCCGGAATCGTCGAGCGGGTTGGTGACGGCGTGTCCGACCTCGCCATCGGCCAGCGGGTGGTGCTGGTGTTCCTGCCGCGGTGCGGTCATTGCGCGGCCTGCGCGACCCAGGGCCTGACCCCCTGCGAGCCGGGCAGCGCGGCCAACGCCGCGGGGACCCTGCTGGACGGCGACATCCGGCTCCACCACGCCGGTCACCGGGTGTATCACCACCTCGGGGTATCCGGATTTGCGACGCATGCGGTGGTCAACCGGGCCAGTGTGGTGCCGGTGCCGCCGGACGTGCCGCCCGAAGTCGCCGCGCTGCTGGGGTGCGCCGTGCTGACGGGTGGGGGCGCCGTGCTCAACGTCGGCAATCCGCAGCCGGGCCAGGCAGTCGCCGTTGTAGGCCTGGGCGGTGTCGGCATGGCGGCGGTGCTCACCGCGCTCACCTATGACGGCGTGCGCGTCGTCGCCGTCGACCAATTACCCGACAAGCTGACCACCGCCCGCGCCCTGGGCGCGCACGAGGCGTACACGCCGCAGCAGGCTGCCGACGCTCGGGTGAAGGCCGCTGTGGTTGTCGAGGCCGTCGGTCATCCCGCCGCACTCGAGACGGCCATCGCGCTGACCGCGCCGGGTGGCCGCACCATCACCGTCGGACTGCCGCCGCCGGATGCGCGAATCACCGTGTCCCCGTTAGGTTTTGTGGCCGAGGGGCGGTCGCTGATCGGCAGTTACCTGGGTTCGGCGGTGCCCAGCCGCGACATCCCGCGGTTCGTCGCACTCTGGCAAGCGGGCCGGCTGCCGGTGGAATCACTGGTGTCGTCGTCGATCCGGTTGGATGAGATCAACGAGGCGATGGACAAGCTGGCCGACGGTACCGCCGTGCGGCAGCTCATCAGGTTCGACTAGCCGCTACCTCGGGTGCAGGGGCGCGACGGGTTCCACCGCCGCGTCCGGAAGGCGGTGCTCTTCGATGTATTCCCAACGGATTTCGTAGCCCAGCCCGGGAGCCGACGGTATCTCGACGAACCCGTCCGGGGTGAGCGGATCGCAGGGCGAGTTCAGATACGGCGGCGCGGCGTCGTAGCGAGCGCCTGGCCCGAGCAGGCCGCGCTCGTAGTACTCGCAGACGTCTTCGCTGGTGGCGCCGAGCACCTGCAGGTTGCCGAAGCCGCTCATATGCAGCTCGCACCGCATGCCGACCGCCTCGCACATCCCCGCCAGCTTCATCACGCCGGTAATGCCTCCGCGCAGCACGTCGATGCGGCTGATGTCGGAGGCATGGCGCAGGATCCAATCCGCCCGGGTGTAGATGCCGCCCTCGGCGATCTCGGGAGAGCAGATCGGGATGTCGAGTTCGTCGCCGAGTCGCCGGTAGGCCTCAACCCGGTACTCCGGCATCGGGTGCTCGTACCAGTAGAAACCCAGCCGCTGCAGCTCGCGGCCGACCCGCAGCGCGTCCTCGTGGGTGTGGTAGGTGCCCCAGGGGTCGAACATCAGCACCATCTCGTCGCCCACCGCTGCCCGAACCTCGCGGCACACCCGGATGTCCCAGTCGACGTAGGACGGCCGCGGCAGGGCGAACTGGCCTGTTGCGGGATTCCAGTAGTGGTAGGGGTGAATCTTGTAGGCGCCGTAGCCCTGACGCTTGCAATCGACGGCGTGGGCAGCGTAGTCGTCGGGCGATCCGAGATTGTTGAAACTGCTGGCATAGGCCTTCACCCGGTCCCGCGCCCCGCCGAGCAGTTTGTGCACCGGCAACCCGGTAACCCGGCCGGCCAGATCCCACAGGGCCAGATCGATTACACTGCAGACGTTTTCGGGGAGCTTCGCGGCCCACAGTTGGCGCCAGATCTCCGCCCTGTCGAACGGGTCCTGGCCGGCGAGCAGCGGGCTGAGGAATCGGGTGATCAGCGCCTGATCCCCGGGGAGCAGGCCGTCCTGGTCGCCATGGAAGTGACCGCCGAAGTAGTAGCCCTCGATCCCCTCGTCGGTGAGCACCTTGGTCACGGTCTGCACCACGCGATAGTCGGTCATCAGCTGGCCGAACGAGATTCGATCGACGAACGTCTCGAACGGCGCCACCTCGAGGCCGGTGATCTTCATGGCAGCACATTCTGCCGATGGCCCGGGCGCTCAGAGTAGAGCCGAAGGTCCCGCGCCCGTCGCGTCCAGTGCTCCGTCGAATTCGGTCATCGGATCTGCACGCATTGGCCACCGTCGACGACCAGTTCGGAACCGGTGATGAACGACGCCTCGCCGGAGACCAGGAACGCGACGGCGTCGGCGATCTCGCGCGGTTGTCCGATCCGCCCGAAGGCCGACGACGCGGCGAGTCGCAGTTGCGTGGCGTCATCGAGCATCGGGGTGGCGATCGGTCCGGGGAACACGGCGTTGACCCGGATGCCGAAGGGCGCGAGTTCGGCGGCGGCGTTCTGGGTCAGGCCGCGAAGCGCCCACTTCGCCGAGCTATATGCGGCGTGATGCGGGAAGGGGCGGATGGCTCCGGTGCTGCAGATGTTGACGATGGCGGCCTGCTGCGCCGCACGCAGGTGCTCCAGCGTCGCCTGAATGCCCAGGAAAGCGCCGAAACAATTGACCCGCCAGGAATTCTCGAACCCGCCGGCGGTCTCGTCGGCCAACGAGGCACGGTGCAGCACGCCGGCGTTGTTGACCAGCGTGGTCAGCGCCCCGAACCTGCCGATCACGGTGCGCACGGCCGACTCCCACAGCGATTCGGAGGTGACGTCGAGCTCGATCGCGATCACCCCGTCATCGCCCAATTCATCGACCAAGGCGGTCAGCTCGTGGGCTCGCCGATCACAGGCGGCCACCGAATAGCCTTCCACGCGTAGCCGTTTGGCGATCGCCCAACCCTGGCCGCCGGCGGCGCCGGTCACCAGTGCGACGCGTTGATTCATGATGACGTGACCTCGGGGCTGTCGGACAGGCCGTGGCTGGTGACGAATTGGCACCTCCGACGCCGGAAACGCCAACGCCCGTCGCTGCGGACCAGTTGGTCGTCGTACAGGGCGGGGCGCAGGTGCAGGTCACCCGCCCGGACGAACAGCACCTGCGACCGGGCCGTCGCGGTGTCGTCGTCGATGTGAATCCGGGAGACCCCGGTCAGGTGCAGCCCCCGCGGGGCATCCCGGAACATCCGCCCGATGCCGTCGTGCCCGGCGAAGGTCCGCCCGTAGACCAGGAATTCGGCGTCCGGGGTGAACAGCGCCACGCACCCGTCCACGTCACCCGCGTCGAGTGTGAGGGCGTAATCGGCGATCAACTCGCGGATCGCGGTCTGATCGTCGCTCATGGTTCGGTCGCCTCGCGCAGGTGCTCCGCGGCTCCCCGGCGCAGCGCGTGCGATTCGGCAGTCAGGGTGATCATCGAAAGCCCCAGCTTCGCCATGGCGCGGCCCGTCGTGCCGTCCCCGGCGTGAATGCCGGTCACCAATCCGGCGCCGGTGGCCGCTCGGTGGATTCGCACGATGGCATCGAGGACGGCCGGATCCTTCGTCGCGCCAACCACGCCCACGCCCAACGAGAGCGCCAGATCGGCGGGGCCGACGTAGAGGCCGGCGAGCCCGTCGACGGCGCAGATGTCGTCCAGGCCGGCCAGCGCCGCGGCCGTCTCGATCATCGCGAACACGCTGACCCGGGATTCCAGCGCGGCGGTGTCACGGCCAAGGCCGGCGCGCAACGGGCCGAAGCTGCGGATGCCCGCGGGCTGGTAGCGGGTGGCGGCCACCGCCGCGGCGGCCTGGTCCGCCGACTCGATCATCGCGATGACGACGGCGTCGGCGCCGGCGTCCAGCACGCGCCCGATCGGGGCCGCGTCGGCGTTGGGCAGCCGCACCAGGGTGCCGATCGGCAGGTGTTCGGTCCGGCGCAGCATCCCGGCGATGTCGGCGTCGTCGAGGTAGCCGTGCTGGGCGTCGAAACCCACGTAGTCGTAACCGGCACCGGCGAATTCCTCCGGGCCGAGCAGCGTCGGCCCGGTGATCCAGCCGCCCCATATCGGGCCGCCGCGGTTCAGTGCCCGCTGCAACGCGCTCTGCGAGTTGTCGGTCATTCCGCGATCGCGATCTTGATGCGCTCGGGAACCGGGCGGTCGGCCAACTCGAAGGCGCCCTGGACGTCGTCGATGCCGAACGTGTGGGTGAGGTAGGTGGCGAGGAGCTCGGGGTGTTCGGCGGCGTACTTGCCCGCGAGCTCGAGCATCCGCCGCCGATCCAGTGTCACACCGGATTTCAGCGTCAGGTTGTTGCGCAGCATGGCGCGCATGTTGATGGGATAGGCGTCGTCGTCGGCGACGCCGAAGTAGAAGACGGTGCCGCCGGGCGCGGTCGCGTCGATGGCGTGGGCCAGCGTGGCGACCTGGTGACCGACGGCCTCGATTACGATGTCGGCGCGGTCGCCGGCGGCGAGTTGGCTCACCCACCGGTCACTGGTGGCGCGCACCGGGTCGTCGACGCCGAATGCGGTTGCCACGCTTGACCGGTCGACGGGATCGACCCCGGTGACGCGCCGGGCGCCGGCCGCCTTGGCCACATAGGAGAACAGCAGGCCGATGGAGCCCTGGCCGATGATCGCCACATGCCTGCCGGCGAGGTCCGGCAGCTGCTCGCAGGCGTAGAGGACGCACGCCAGCGGTTGCAGGCCGACCGCCTGCGCCGGGGTCAGCGCCGAGTCGTACGGCGCCAGGCCGTAGCCGTTGCTGACCACGCGTTCCATCATGCCGTCGAACCCGGATGCCCAGCCGACCACGAGGTCGCCGGGACGGTGCTCGGGGTGCCGGCTGGCGATCACCTCGCCGGCGACTTCGTGGATCGGGAAGCCGTCCTTTTCGGCCGCGCTGGTCCCGTCGTCGCCCGGAATGCGCCCGCGGGCACCGCGAAAGGCGGGCAGATCGCTGCCGCACACGCCGGCGGCCGTGAACCGCAGCAGGACCTCGGCGTCGGCGAGGCACTCGGGCGTCTTCTCTGGGATCGTTGTCCGCTCGAACAGGTAGGGGGCGACGATCCGGTAGGACCACACGTCATACCTCCACCGGGATGTTGTTCCATCCCCATTGAAAGCTGGAGGGCAGCCGCTTGGCGGCCTCGGCCTGGATCGCGTAGTCGGGCACCCGGCGCAGCCATTCCCCCAGCAGCACATCGACTTCCAGCCTGGCTAGGTGGTAGCCGATGCAGAAATGTTGACCGCGGCCGAAGGCCAGGGACCGGCGGATGGGCCTGTCCCAGACGAATTCGTCGGGTTCGGGGTATTCCCGCTCGTCGCGGTTGGCCGAGGCGAGCAGGGTGATGACGCGCTGTCCGGGCCGGATGGTCTCGCCGTGAATGGTGAAGGGCTTCCGCGCGGTTCGGGCGAACCATTGCGCCGGCGCACAGAACCGGATCATCTCCTCCCGCGTGATCGGCACGTTGTTGCCGGGGTCGGCGCGCACCGCGGCGAGCTGGTCGGGTCGCTGGTTGAGCTCCCATAGTCCGTGGGCGACGATCTTGGGCACCGTCTCGGTGCCTCCGATGAAGATGCAGAGCATCTGGGTCGCGACTTCCAGGTCGTCGAGCGGGCTGCCGTCGGGCAGGCGGTAGCCGAGCAGGCCGTCCACGACCGCAAGCGGCCCCCCGGACCGGTCGGCGCGGCGGCGCTGAACCACCGGTAGCAGGTATTGGAAATAGTTGGGCCGCGCTTCGGCGGTGTCCACCCCGACGCCGGGCTCGGCCAGACTGCCGGCGTTGACCGCGGCGAGCACCTCGGGCGCGAGATCGGTTGAAATGCCCAGCAATTCGCATACGACGGATGCCACGACGATGCCGCCGTAGTCCTGGGTCAGGTCGAACGAACCGCGGGGCAGCAGCTCATCGAGGCGTTCGTTGGCCAGCTCGCGGATTCTGGCCTCCCAGCCGGTGACCGCCCTGGGGCGCAGCGGCTGGGAATGCGCGCGCCGGATCTCCGCGTACAGATCCGTGTCGAACACCGCGTGGAACGGCAGGGGGTGCAGGGGCGGGTCGTCGACCGGGCCGGTGTTGTGCTTGGCCAGGACGGCCGCCGCCGGCAGCGTCCCTTCCGACGCGACGAACGTGCCGTCGTTGACCTCCAGCACCTGCCAGATGTCCTCGAAGCGGGACAGCGCGTAGGTGTCCCACTGCGGCATGTAGTAGACGGGATGGTGGTCACGCAGGATTCGGTAGTACGGCAGCGGATTCGCCATCACCTGCGCGTCGAAGGGGTCGTAGGCGAAGTGCACGGCCTCTTGCTGCCGCATCACTGCAGCGGCGAGGGCGGTAGGGCCTGCAGGATCGAATCCTCCCAGCCGTCGCGCAGGGCGGGCGCCACGCTCATCCAGGTGACGATCTCGGCGGGCGGGCTCTCCTTCCACGAAGGGTAATGGTTGGCGAAGCATTCCCAGCCGCCGTCCAGTGCCCAGTAGTGGATGACCTCGTTGTAGCGGAAGGTCGTGGTGAACGAGCCCAGCCAGCGCTTGCCGGTGCGTTCCGACCATGGGACGTAGAGCCGCTCCAGTTCGCGGATGTAGTCGTCTTGACGCCCCGGCTTGGTTTGCATGATCTCCTGGATCACCAGCGGCGCAGCGAAATTGGCTTCCCGCAGCTGGGCAAGAGTCCTGTTGCTGGGGCCGGGGTACATGATTCGGCCCTCCCCCGTGGCGCCGATGTCGGCCAGAAAGGCGGACCATTTGCCGGCCGCGGCCTCGTGACTGCCGCCGCGGGCCTGGGCGGCCCCGATCCGCGCATAGTCGGCGAACCCGTCGATCTCCCAGATGACCGTCACCTGCGGCCAGTGGCCGTTGTAGGGCGTGGTCTCCCAGATCGCGAACAGCCGGGCGCCGATCTCTTCCATCATGGGCCGGTAGGTGTCGGCGAACACCTCGGTGAAGCGGTCGCTTCGCCCGGAGCCGAGCGAAATGGTCTCGTGCAGGTAGAGCAGCGTGTGGCGGTAGTACTTCTTCATCGGTCGAGCCGGATCAGCCCCGAGTCGTCGCGCCCACAGGTCGCCAAATCGCAGAACAATGTTTCCGTGGAATAGACTGCGGGGCAGTCACTTCCGGCTGCCGCCAGCGCGTGGCCCTTGAACCTTCGCGCGGCCGCACTGAGCGAGTACTGCGCCCTGGCCACCTCGCGGTCCACGCGCAGGGGCCACCCGGAAGGCGCCTGGCCCCACAACGCGACTTCGGTCAACCGGTCGTCGAGCGACGCGAGCACCTTGTCGCGCACGCGCGCATCCGCGGTGAACGCCTCGGCGCTCACCGCCAGGCTCTCGCTCGTCGAGCCGGGGCCCGTCGCGGTGAGCCACTCCTCGAGATCGCGCGCCTGCAGGCCGAGGATCCGCAGCGAGCGGGCGTCGCCGTCATTCGGCAGCAGCACCGTCACCTGCCAGCCGGCCATCGCCCGGTCGTAGAGCCAACCTCCGGCCGATTCGACGACGTCCAGGGCGCTCACCGCAATGACGTCGAGCCGATAGCGCAGACATTCCCGGTCGGCACGGCTCGCCCGGGCGGCGCGGACCCGGCTGCCTTCCCTGATGTCGAACGTTGACGTGACCATTCAATCCGTTCCTCACCGCCGCACGTGCATCGGCGTTACCGCAACGCTTGTTCTGGGCTGGGGCCGCCTGAGGCGACTTACCGGACAGCGTGACACTTGAGGACATATTTGTAAAGGTGCGACCGGTGGTCACAAGCCGCGGCGCGCCTTGAGTTCGGCGAGCACTTCCTCGGTGTGCTGCCCGAGTTCCGGTGCCGCAGAACGCGGTGCCCAAGGTGTGCCGTGGAAATCGGCGGGTGTGGCCACCATCGGGACGCTGGATTCGCCATCGGGCACGTCAACAATGCCGCCCGCGGCGTGAAACTGCTCGTCGGCGACTACGTCTTCGAGGCTGTTCACCGGTGACCAGAAGAAATCGGGTTCGGCCGCGAAGGCCTGCGCCCACTCCTCGAGGGTGCGGGTTGCAAAGATGGCATCCAGCTCGCCGATCAGCTCCGCCGAGTTGACGAAGCGGGCGTATGCGTCGCCGAACCGCGGATCGGACAACCACTCCGGGTGGCCGACGGCACGACACAGCGGGGGCCAGTGCCGGTCGCCTTCGAGTCCGACGATCCAGAATCGCCGCCCATCGGCGGTGGCGTAGTTGTTCATGCAGGGATTGCCCATCGATTCCCGCTGCCCGATTGCGATCGGTTGGCCGGTGAGCAGGTAGGTGTTGAGATCGAAGCTCACGGTGTAGGCACCCTGCCGATACAGCGATGTGCTCACCAGTTGACCGGTCCCGGTACGGGCGCGGGCAACCAGCGCCGCACAGATGGCCGCCGCCAGCGTCATGCCGGCCGAATGATCGCCCATCCCACCACGCTGGAACGGTGGCGTATCGCCGGGCCGGGTGAGCAGATGCGCCACTCCTGCGCGCGACCAGAAGGCGGCCACGTCGTAGGCGGCCCGGTCCGCGTCGGGTCCGGTCTCGCCGTATCCGGTGATCAGCCCGTACACCAGGCTCGGGTTGCGGGCGGACACCGATTCGAAGTCGAGCCCCAGGCGTTGCAGCGCGCCGGGGCGCACATTGGTCACGAAAACGTCGGCGCCGGTGAGCAATTCGAACGCGGATTCGCGGCCCGCCTCGTCCGTGAGGTCGAGCACGACGCTGCGCTTGGAGCGGTTGTCCATCTCGAAGGGCGGGTTGACCCCGAGGTCGCAGCCCAGCATCTTGCCGAACATGCGCCCGGGGTCGCCGCTCGGCGGTTCGATCTTGACGACGTCGGCGCCCCAATCGGCCAGGATGCCGCCGGTGGCCGGTCCGGCCACCCAGACCCCGAGCTCGACGACCTTGACGCCCTCCATCGGTCCCGCCATGGGTTGGTCCCTGCCTTCCGTCAACCGGATGGTACGCAGGGGCACCGGCCCCTGAGCTGCGGGCCGATGATTTCGCGCGCCCCGGTGCATCGGAATACATGCGGGCCGCGACGGCTCGCCGCGGCGGACCCTCGGGCGTGGGCCTGCCGGGTACTCCGAACGAGAAGGGAGATGGTCGTCGTGGCGACAATCTCGGGAAAGGCGATTCTGATCACCGGTGGCAATCGTGGCATCGGGCACGCGCTGACCGTGGAAGCGTTGAACAGAGGCGCGGGACGGGTGTGGGTGGGTACCCGAAAGGCCTTGGCGGACAACGGCGATTCACGCGTGACGCCGTTGACCCTGGACATAACCGACAAGGCTGACCTCGAGGCGGCGGTCGAGCGGGTCGACTCTCTCGATATCGTCATCAACAATGCCGGGCTTGCTCTTTACGATGACTTGAGCGACCCCTCCGCGCTTGAGCGGCATCTTGCGGTCAACCTTTTCGGCACCTACGCCGTCATCCAGACCTTCCTGCCTTTGTTGGTCCGTTCCGGAGGATCGATTGTCAACAATCTGTCGGTGAACGCGTTGGCCCCCTTACCACTCATCCCGGCCTACTCCGTCTCCAAGGCTGCCGCGTTCTCCATGACGCAGTCGCTTCGTGCCATGTTGGCCGGGCAGGGGGTTCGGGTGCATGCCGTGCTGACCGGGCCGGTGGATACCGAGATGACCCGCGGCCTCGACATACCGAAGGCCTCACCGCAATCGGTGGCGCGCGCCATCTTCGACGGAGTGGAGAACAACGACGACGAAATCTTCCCCGATCCGCTGTCAAGGTCGCTGGCCGAGCGCTGGGACAGCGGCGCTGCCAAGGTGCTCGAACGCGAGTACGCGGCGCTGCTCGATGCGGACCACTGAGCCCCGCATGATCCCGATGGGCAAAGGTCTAGCCTCACTGCATGAGCCTGGTAGCCGGACGTGGTCCGCTCAGCAGTGATCCGGCCGGGCGTTTCTCGCCCCCGCTGCCCGCCGAGGTCGTCTTCATCGAGCCTCATCCGCGCCGCGTGCAAGCCATCCAGGACGGGCGTGTGGTGCTCGACACCGAAGGGGCGCTGCTGGTGCACCGGCGGGGGCAGCCGCTGAGCTATGTCTTCCGGGCCGACGAGGTGGGTGACCTGCCAGGCGAACCCGAGCCGGAGGCGCCGGGCTTCGTGCACGTGCCCTGGGACGCCGTCGACACCTGGCTGGAAGAGGGCCGCGAGCTCGTGCACTACCCGCCCAATCCGTACCACCGCGTCGACTGCCGCCCCACCAAGCGTCGCTTGCGCGTCTCGGTCGCCGGCACGGTGCTGGTGGACACCGACGACACCGTGATCGTGTTCGAAACATCCTTGGCTCCACGGCTTTACGTCGATCCGGCGCACGTGCGCACCGACCTGTTGCGCCGCTCGAAGACGTTGAGCTACTGCAATTACAAGGGTTTCGCGACGTATTGGTCTGCGGGTGATGTCGACGACATCGCTTGGAGCTACGCCGACCCCCCGCCGGAAAGCCTGCCCATCAAGGGATTCCTGAGCTTCGACCTCGCCCGCGTGGATGTCGTGGCCGAGCTGCCGCTCGCGGGCGGCTAACTGGCCAGCCCGACGATCGCCAGCATGAACAGCACCCCGCCGATGGTGCACGCCAAGGTCACCGGGGTGCGATGTCCGGCATGCGCCCTCGGCAGGATGTCGGCGCTGGCCAGGTACATCAGGAAGCCGGCGAAGAATCCGAGATACAGCTCGAGCAGGCGATGGGGGATCGTCACGGCCAGTGTGAGCGCCGCGCCCGCCACCGGTGCGATCGCGTCAGCGGCCAGCAGCGCCAATGCCCGTCGACGGTCGTTTCCATAGAGCGATGTGACGGTGTAGGTGTTGAAGCCGTCCGCGAAATCGTGGCCGATTACCGCCACCGCCACGACGACGCCCGCCGCGGCCCCGGCTTGAAAGGCGGCCCCGATGGCGAATCCGTCCATGACGCTGTGGCCGATCAGCCCCGACGCGGCAAGGATCCCGACGCCGGGCGCGTCCGGATCACCGGCATCCTCCGATCCGTGACCGCGATGGATGCCGACGGTGTGTTCGACGACGTGCAGCACCAGAAAGCCGAGAACGAAGGCCGCCAAGGGAGCAGGTATGCCGAACAGGCTCCATGGCGTCTGGCTCATCGCTTCCGGCAGCAGGTCGAAGCCCACCGCGCCGAGCATCAGCCCGGCCGCCAACCCGAGCACCAGATAGCGGTAGGAACCGATACGCAGCGCGGCATAACCGCCCAGCAATGTGGTGACGAACGAGCCGAGGGCCACGAGAACAACCACTGCGGGCCCACCTCTCTGCGACCGATGCTCGGTGAAAAGGTAGCGCCCTCGGGGAGGGTTGGCCCACCCGAACGTCCGAAGCTATCCGCCGTAGCTCGGGCGTCCCAGCTTTAGCTCGTGCTGGGCGATCATGTTGCGGAACACTTCCAGGGTGCCGCCGTAGATCCCCAGTGGCAGGGCCAGCCGGTAAAGGTGTTCCGCCGCACCGTCGGTGGCGGAGCCGGGAGTTTCGGTGGGCAACGCCGAAGCGGTCCCCAGGATGTCCATCAGGTCGGGGGTGATGTCGCGCATGGTCTGCGCGATCGCTACCCGCCCGAGCATCCCGGGCGTGGAAAGTGCCGCCTCCATCCGGGCCACGTCACGCCCGAGCCGGTATTTCACCGAGTCGTCGTCCAGCTGCGTCCGCCCGTCGGGACCCGGTCGACCGACGGCGGCGGCGACGGCGTCGATGACCTCGGCCATCAGGTCGCCGTGCGCCGACATCGCCGCAATGTATTGCAGGCCATGATCTTCGCGATCCGCCAGGCCGTGCTCTGAGTCCAGCGCCGCGCGCATCACCGTCCAGCCATCGTTCACTTCACCGATGCGGTAGATGTCGTCGACGCGGACGTCGCTGTAGTAGACGATGTTGGTGCGGTCACCGTCCAGGGTCCGAATCCCCTGGATCTCGACGCCCGGCGAGTCGAGCGGTACCAGGAACATCGTCAGGTTGCGGTGTTTCCGGCCTTGGGGGTCGGTGTTGGTGAGCAGAAAGACATACCTGGCGTTCTGCGCGTTCGACGTGAACATCTTGGAGCCGTTGATGATCCAGCTAGACCCGTCACCATCGCGGACCGCGCGCGTCTTGCAGGTGGCGACGTCGGAGCCACCCTCGGGCTCGGTGTAGCCCAGACACAGCCGAATCTCGCCGGCCAACACACCGGGCAGCACCCGGTCGGCGAGCTCCGGCGCCCCGAATTGCCGCACCAGCCGAGCGACGACGGACGTGGTGCCCCAGTGGTACCACGGCGTGTGCCCGCGGGCGATCTCGAGTTGAAAGATGCGCCGACGAACCGGGCTGAATCCACCTTCGGACTCCAACTTCCAATCCGATGCGAGGTAGCCAGCTTCGCCCAACGCCAGATGCACTTGCTCGTCGAAGTTTTCGCCGAATTCCAGCTGCCGGTGGAGCACTTCGTCCGTGACGTGCTTCGCGATGAAGGCGCGGGTCTCGTCGCGGAAGGCCCGGTCCTCGGGCGAGAGTTCGACGCGGGAGAAGTCCATCAGGCCGCGTCGATCACGAGGGTGCGGAACCGATCGAGTGTCTCGAGTGCGTGCGCCATGCTGTCGCCGGGGAGATGGACGCTCACCCACGTCACGCCCAGTTTCGCCAGCTTCTCCAGGCCGTCGAGGTAGGCATCGGCGTTGAATTCGTCGTCGGCGGGGCTGCCGCCCTCGAAGTTGGTGAAGGTGATGTCGATCGCCGACCAGTCCCTGCCGGCGGCATCGCACCGGCGGCGCAGGTCGTCGATGCCGTCGGTGAGGCGCGCCAGCGAGTCGATGACCGCCGTGCCGGCGGTCTGGGCCAGTTGGGGTGGCGCGGGGAATGGGCACCAGCCGTCACCGTATTGCGCCACCCGTTGGCGCGCCGACGACGTGTTGCCACCGATCCAGATAGGCGGGTGCGGGTCACTCAGCGGCCGGGGGTGCGCGGTGA
Organism: Mycobacterium sp. 852002-51613_SCH5001154; assembly: GCF_001667425.1. Classification (NCBI taxonomy): domain Bacteria; kingdom Bacillati; phylum Actinomycetota; class Actinomycetes; order Mycobacteriales; family Mycobacteriaceae; genus Mycobacterium; species Mycobacterium sp. 852002-51613_SCH5001154. The sequence goes on from NZ_LZII01000034.1 coordinate 18,793, forward strand.
TCCCGCGCGCACTGAAATGCCTTCCCTCGAAAACGATGTCGTCGCCGGTCCAGACCGCCCGGATCACCTGCAGCGCTTCCTCGAAGAGCTCGGCCCGCTCGTCGTAGCTGACCCCCAGCGCGGCGAACTCTCGCTTGAGGTATCCCACGCCCACCGCCAGGGTGAACCGGCCGCCGGAGAGCAGGTCCAGCGTGGCACCAGACTTGGCCACCACGAACGGGTTTCGATACGGCAGCACCACGATGTTGGGAATCAGCCGCAGTGTGGTCGTCGTGGCAGCCGCGAAGCCCAGTGCGACAAAGGGATCCAACGCGTCATGCCCACCGGCCTCCAACCATCGCTGCGACGGCGCCGGATGATCCGTGAAGCCGAACCCGTGAATTCCGGCCGCTTCGGTGGCCGCGGCCACCTTCCCGATGCCATCTCCGCTCACCAACTCCCGGTTGTACGGGTGGCTGTGCATCGGGTGGGTGATGGTGAAGTGCATGCCAGCGACCGGCCGTTAGAACCGTGCGCGGGAGTCGATGGCCGTGTCGGTGGTGCGCAACGGGCGGATCAGCGCCTCCTGCGCGAAGGAGCACAGCAGCTCCCCCTCCTCGGAATGCACGGTGCCGCGCACGTACGACATGCCTGCGCCGACTTGGGTGCTTTCGTGGGTGTACAGCAGCCACCCGTTCCAGCGCACCGGCTCGTGGAACGCGACGGAGATGCTCATCGGTGCGGTGGACACGGTCAGGTGCGCCTGCGCGGTGCCGATGCCGGGATGCGCGCGCATGGTGGTGGAAATCCCCAGGTGGCCGGTGAAGTACGCCAGCAACGCCTTGGCCAGGTCGTCCCGGGTGGGGATGGGTTCGTAGTGCAGCCAGGCGTAGAGCTCCGGCGGCCCGACCTCGTCGGGGCTGTTCACGTCGACGACGTCGACCAGGCGCAGTTCCCGGCCGACCATCGGCATCGGCGAGTGGTGGGCATCCGCGGGCCCGGCCACGTCGGGCCGCGGCAGGTGGTGGCGAATGACGTCGTCGGTCGGCACGTCGGCCAGCACGGTGATACTCAGGCAGCGTCGCCCGTTTTGGTGCACCGCGACCACCGCGGTGGCGGTGGACCGGCCCTCGGCGACGACGTCGAGGACAAGCTCGATCGGCGGTCCAACGGTCACGGCGCGGGAGAACACCGCGTGTGCCGAGCGCACCGACTTGTCCGGAAATCGCTTGGCCACCGCGACGATCGCCTGGGCGAGCACCTGGGTGCCTTCCACCACTTGACGTTCGTCGCCGGCGGCTCCAACATCACCGCCGGTGTCACCGGTGAACCGGTCCTGGCCGTCGGCCTGCACGTCGAACAGGTCCAGCAGGCCCTGCACCGTCCACTCGGTCTGCTCAGATTCGGTAGTCAAATCCGCTCCCCATCTCGTTGGCAGCTCATCGCACAGCGTGACACTCTGGCCAAGATTTGTAAAGCTTGGCTAACCGCTTTCACCCGGTCCGCGGGGGCCGCCTACGACGTCGTCACCAATCCGGAGAATTGGAGGCCGTCGCGCGGGAAGTCGCCCGGCAGCGAGATTGACACCGGTGCCCGCGGTGCATGACACTTTGGCGGTGTTTTGTAAAGCGGAGGATGCCGTCGAAGGCTGCAGCGGATGATTCCGGAGCCGCTGGCCAACGGCTTCTGCTTCGGCGAAGGACCGCGCTGGTTCGAGGGACTGCTGTGGTTCTCCGACATGCTGGGCGAGGCGGTCCACACCTCGACCATGGCTGGCTCGCTTACCACGTTGCCGCTGCCCGGGCACTGCCCGTCAGGCCTGGGTTTTCGCCCCGACGGATCGCTCCTGATCGTCTCGGTCGAAGACCGCAAGGTGTTGCGCTACGACGGTGAAAGCGTCGACACCATCGCCGATCTCGCCGAACTGACACCGACCAACCTCGGCGACATGGTCATCGACGGCGCGGGCCGCGCGTACATCGGATGCCAGGCCTTTAACGGCGGCGCCATCATCCGGCTCGATCCGGACGACAGCGCCGTCGTCGTCGCCGAAGACCTCGACTTTCCAAACGGAATGGTGATCACGCCGGACGGGCAGAGACTGATCGTCGCCGAGTCGGTCGGCCGGCGGCTGACCTCGTTCACTATCGGCGCCGACGGCGGGCTGGCCGGCCGCTGCGTTTTCGCCGAAGGCCTGGACGGGCCGCCCGACGGCATCGCGCTCGACGCCGACGGCGCGGTGTGGGCCTCGATGACGCTGGCCCACCAATTCGAGCGGATCATCGAGGGTGGCGCCGTGACCGACCGCATCGACATGGGTGAGCGCGTCGCGATCGCCTGCGCGCTCGGCGGCCCCGAACGCCGGACGTTGTTTTTGTTGTCCAGCACGGAGGCGTATCCGCAGCGCCTGGTCGGCACCCGACTGTCCCGGCTGGACGCCGTCACGGTGACCACGCCCGGCGCCGGCCTGCCCTGACGAGAGGTGACGATGACCGACTCCTACTACGAGCTCATCGACGGCGCGGATACGTGGGGCGAAAAGTTCCGCGCCACCGACCTGGCGCGCGGCACCTGGTCGTCCGCGATACAGCACGGCGGGCCAGTGTCGGCCCTGCTGGTGCGGGCGCTGGAGCGGTGCGAACAACGCGACGACACCCGACTGTCCCGCGTCGTCATCGACTTGCTGGGCGGGGTGCCGGCCGACGGCGACCTGTGGGTCAGCTCGCGGGTTCAGCGCGGCGGGAAGCAGATCGAACTCGTCAGCGCGGAGATGCTGGCACCCGGTCCCGACGGCGAACCCCGGCCGGTGGCGCGCGCCAGCGGATGGCGGTTGCAAGCCCTGGACACCCGGGCGGTAGCCCACGCCGCCGCGCCGATGCCCGGGCCGCGCAGCGAGGCCCGCAACCGCAACCTCAAGGCGCGGGACTGGGACCGCAACTACGTGCACAGCCTCGACTGGCTGTGGCTGACGGAACCGCTCAGCGAGGGCCCGGGCGAATCGTGGATCCACCCGACGGTGGACCTGGTCACCGGCGAGACGATGACGCCGCTGGAGCGCCTCTTCGCGGTGGCCGACTGCGCCAACGGCATCGGCAGCAAGCTGGACATCACCCGGTGGACGTTCCTCAACACCGACCTGGCCGTGCACGTGTTCCGGGTCCCCGACGGCGAGTGGATCGGCATTCGCGCCGAGACCAGCTACGGCCCGGACGGCATCGGGACCACGATCGGCACGCTGTTCGACGAGCGCGGCGCGGTCGGCGCCATCCAGCAATCGGTACTGGTGCGCCCGCGCCCGGGCAAGTCCGACCGGGAAGCGAAATCACCGTGAACAACTTCGTAGAGTTGCAGATATGAGCAGTCCGGCCCAGACCGCAGAGCCTGACACCTCGACGCGTCAGCGCATCCTCGACGCCACCGCCGAGGTGCTCGGCCGCAACGGCAAAACCAAGCTCAGCCTGTCCGACGTCGCCGCCCAGGCCGGGGTTTCCCGCCCGACGCTCTACCGCTGGTTCGCGTCCAAAGAGGAACTGCTGTCGGCCTTTTCGAGCTACGAGCGCCAGATCTTCGAGAGCGGCCTGGTTCGGGCCACGGCCGGCCTGAAGGGGGTCGACAAGCTCGACGCCGTGTTGCGGTTCATCGTCGAGTACCAGCACTCGTACTCCGGGGTGCGCATGGTCGATGTCGAGCCCGAGCACACCATCGCCCAGTTCTCCGGGGTCATCCCGCAGATGCGCGAGGGCTTGCAGCGCCACCTGCCCGGTCCCAACGCCGCGGTGAAGGCGGCAACCGTCATCCGGATCGCGATCTCGCACTACATCGTCCCCAGCGACGACGCCGACCAGTTCCTGGCGCAGCTGCGGCACGCGGTCGGGATCAAGGGCAGCTCCTGATCAGTCGAGCTGCACCTCGACCTTGACGCGGCCCTTCTCATCGCGGCTGGCGACGGCGTGGCCGGTGTGGTCGGCGCCGTCGAAGTTGAGCAGCGTGATCGGACCGCCTTCGCCGAGAAAGTTTCGCCACCATGTCTTGCTATCGGGCGACATGACGTTGATGACGATGCCGTCGCCGGAGCGGCGGTACCCGACCGGGGTCTGGATCGTCTTACCCGAACGCCTGCCGACGTAGCGAATCTTGATCAGCCCGCGTCGTACCAGTGGTCCGACGACGGGCGCGTCGATCATGCCATTGAACAAATTGTTGACGATTCCGACGATGGGCGTGCCGAAGATCCCGGATGCCATGAAGCCCAGCGTATCTCAGACGGCGCAAGAACGATCAGTCGAACAGCACCGCCGCGTTGAGGTAGCCGGTCGGGTCCAGCGCGGCTTTGATCGTTCGCATCGCCGCGATGTCCGCCGCTTCGCGTGACATGCCGAGGTAGTGGCGCTTGCGCGTGCCGACACCGTGCTCGGAGCTGACGTTGCCGCCGGATCGCGCGATGAGTTCCATCATCGGCCCGTACAGCGCGTTCTCCCGCTCGGCCGGGCAGCGCAGCACGTTGAGATGCAGGTTGCCCTCGCCGATGTGGCCGAACAGCACGGGCAGCGCCTCCGGCGCGTGGACCCCGACCAGATCGACTGCCTCCCTGGTGAATTCGTCGATCGACGACAGTGGCAAGGAGACGTCGAACTTCAGCGGCGGACCGTATACGCCGAGCACCTCAACGAGCGATTCGCGCACCTGCCACAACCGCTGCTGCGCAGCGACATCCACCCCGACCGCGGGCTCGGAGGACATCCGCGCGCCGTCGAGCAGGTCGGCGAGCCGCTCGGTCTGGTCGTGGTCGGCGGCCAACTCCACCAGCAGTAGCCAGTCGCCGTCGACCGGTGCGCCCACCCCGAGGTGCTCGCCGGTCAGCGCGGCGGCCCGGCCGTCGATCAGTTCCAGCGCGGCGATGCCGTCGGTGTCCCGGAACGTCCGGCCGGCTTCGACCAGCGCCGCCAGGTCGTCGAACCCGCAGATCACGGTCACCCGCCGCGCCGGGGTGGGGTGCAGGCGCAGCTCCAGCGAAGTGATCACACCGAGGGTGCCCTCGGCACCGACGAACAGCGCCGACAGGTCGTAGCCGGTGTTGTCCCGGCGCACGCGGCTGTGGCGGCGCAGCAGCGAGCCGTCGGGCAGCGCCACCTCCAAGCCGACAACCTGTTCGCCCATGTTGCCGTAGCGGACCGTGCGCAGTCCGCCGGCGTTCGTCGAGGCCATCCCCCCGACGGTCGCCGTATCCCGGGCGGCCAGGTCGACGCCGAACAGCAGGCCCGCGGCCCCCGCGGCCCGTTGCACCGCCGCCAGCGTCGCGCCCGCGGCCGCCCGGAGGCGGCGCTCGACGGTGTCGACATGGTCGATCGCATGCAACCGCTCGGTGGACAGCAGCACGTCGTCGTGCTCGGGAACGGTGCCGGCCACCAGCGAGGTGCGGCCGCCCTGCACCGTCACGTGCGCCCCGGCGTCCCGGCACACCCGCAGCACCTCGGCGACCTGTTCGGCCGATCCCGGGCGCACCAGCGCACTGGCCCGGCCCCGATAGCGGCCGGTGTGGTCGACGCTGCGGCCCGCGAGCACGTCGGGATCGGTGACCACGTGGGTCGATCCCACCACCTCGGCCAGGCTACGTAGCATGCTCGCGGTTATAGCACCTCACGCCGCTGCCCGAAAACAGCCCTCGAAATGACCGTTTTCAATCCCGACAGTCTGCATGAACGAGTGGGCGACCACAGGCCCGACCATTCGAAAACCCTTATCTCGCAATGCTCTTGACAGCTGGCGTGACTCCGGACTGACCATTCGACCATCGCCGAAGGTTCGGAGCCGATGGTGCCTGCGGGGTTGATGTTGCCACGCCAGTTGCGACAACGAGTGTTTCGATAACAGGCGGGCATTGTGCAGCGTGGCTTCGATCTTGCGTCGATTGCGAATGATCGATGTGTCCGTCATCAACCCCTCGACGTCTTCGGGCGTCATTTCTCCGACCGCCGCGGGGTTGAATCCGAGGAACGCCTCGCGCAGGTTGTCCCGCTTGTCGAAAACGGTCGTCCACGACAGGCCGTTTTCAAAATAGGTCAGCACCAGCGCTTCGAAGAGCAAGGCCTCGTCGCGTGTCGCTGTCCCCCACTCGTGATCGTGATACGCGGTCAGATCGCGACCCGTTTGGGTGGCCCACCGGCAGCGGGTGACGCCGTCGGGGCCGGATATCACGCTGGCAAGGTGGGTCGGAACGCCGATGCCAGCCATCGCCCTCACTCCACGACCCTAGCCCCGGGGCACCTCGGCGAATCCCGGCTCGCCCGCGTCCACAACGGAGTTGAACCGGATCCGAGTGTCGAGACGTTCGCTGATCTCTTGCACGGCGCTGTCGGGAAGCACTGTGACATCGAAGTTCTCGCGGATGCGTGCCGGTGACACGGATGCGGTGAGAACCGCGCTGCCGCGCTGGATGCCCCAGGCCAGGAGCACTTGCGCGGGCGTCTTGCCGAGCCGCCGAGCGATCGATACGACGAGAGGGTCATCGAGCAGCCGCGGTTCCAGTGCGTGACCGAGGGAGGCGAAGGCCAACAGGATGATGCCGTCGGTCTCGCGCATTTGGTGAAGTGCCCATTGGGGGTGATACGGGTGCGACTCGACTTCGACGACCGCCGGCTTGATGCGGGCCGTCTTCAGGATCTCTCGGGTGCCTTCGGCGTCGATGTCGGAGAGGCCTATTGCCCGCGTAAGGCCCTCGTCGACAAGGGCTTCCATCGCCGCCCAGGTTTGCGCCAACGTGACCCCGTCGTCGTAGACGACGGCCCCATGGATGTCCCGGGGGTCTTGGTCGTCCCCGGGCCGGAACGCGAAGGGGGTGTGCACGAGATACAGATCGACCGCGTCCAGCCCCAGCCTGTCCAGGCTGGCCCGCAGGGCGGGCTTCACCCGTTCCGGGCGATGGTTGTTGTTCCACAGCTTCGTGGTCACGAACAATTCCTCGCGTCGGACCGTTCGTTGCGCGAACAGCTCTTTGAGCGCCGCGCCGACCTCGGCTTCGTTGCGATACCGCTCGGCGGCGTCGAGGTGACGAAACCCCGCTTGGACCGCGGTCTTGACGGCATCACGCGTCTTGGTGTTGTCGGACAGCGAGGTGCCGAACCCGAGCGCCGGGATCGCGCCGCTCCCGTCGTTCAGGGCGAACCTGCGTTGACTGAGACTTTCATTCGGTGCCATGGCTTTCGGACTCCTTTGTTCTCGACGGATCGGCCGGCTTGGTCAGCAGGGCGACGGCTTCGGATGTGGTCCAGACCGCGCTGGCGAGGAAGCGGAAATTGATCAGGGCGGCGAGGTAGCCATCGCATTCGGCCAGGCGCGGGCCCGCCGTGGCGTCCTTGACGACGGCGACCTCGAAACCCTGCTCGATGAGCTCGCGCAGGTGGCCTTCGACGCACAGGTTGGCGGCCATCCCCGCGAGCACGACCTGGCTGACGCCGCGCTTGCGCAACTGAAGCACCAGGTCGTTCGACTCCGGGCCGACGATCTTGTGGGGTGAGGCGATGACGGTCTGGCCGTCGTGGATGTGCTGGCGGTACGCCGGCAGGAAGTCGGCTCCGGAGCCGACGAATCCATCTGCCGCGTAAGCGCTTTGGCGCTCGAACATGCCGACGGAGTCCATGAATTTCTCCAGCGGATCCCCGAACCGCCACTGCTTGTCGGTGGGAAAGAAGTAGTGCGGTGACACCGCGACGGTGATGCCCGCCCGCTTCGCGGCGTCGAGCAGCTCGCCGATATGGGCGACGACGTCGTTGGCCCGGACACCGTCGCCGAAGACCGGCCACCCGGCGCCCGCCGGACTCAGGAAATCGACCTGCGGATCGGTGAGGACCAGCGCGGCGCGATCGAGGTCGAGCACGAAGCCGGAATCCGGCAGCTCGGGCAGGTGCGGCTCGGCGTCGCTGCTCGGCTCTGGCATCACACACATCCTCGTCTTCGGAACCGGTAACGTCCGATGTTAGATGACCAGTCGTCTATTTAACAAGCCGGGCCCGTGAACCATTCCGCCGCCGACCGCATCAGTGCAGTAGCGCCGGGACCGTGGTCGCCTCGAACCGGTCGTACGGGGCCCTACTGCGGGTCACCTTCCCGCGCAGGGCCGCGCCTTCCCACGCCTCGATCAGCTGGGAGGCGAGCTCGGGAGCCGGCAGGTCGCGCCGGACGCCGCCGGAACGCCGCTGCCCGGACTGCACACACTCGGTGAGGGCCGCGCCCCAGCGGTCGAGAATGCGCACCAGTTCGGCGCGCACCGGTTCGCTCGAACCGCCCATTTCGAGCGACAGATTGCCGATCAAGCAGCCAAGCATGAAGTCGCCGGCCTCGTGCTCGTCGGCAAGAGCATGGAAGAAGCGGGTGATCCGGTCCGGTGCCGGCCCGGCTTCGCCGAGGATCGGCAGCAGGCGCGCTTCGATGTCGGCCCAGTAATGCTCGAGGATCGCCGCCGCGAACGCTTCCTTGCTCGCGAAATACGCGTAGAACGACCCCTTCGGGACGCCCGCCGCGTCGGTGATGTCTTTGACGCCGCTCGCGGAAAATCCGCGCGAGTGGACGAGTTCGAGCCCCGCGCTAAGCAGGCGGCGGCGCACCTCGGGATTCGGCGGACGCGGCATCCCTCGATGGTAGCCGACCGGTCACTTACCTTTACGGGTCTGCTTCGGACCGGCCCCGAACGCTAGAACTCCTTGTGATTCACGTCGGTGATCAGGCCACCGTCCATCACGAACTCGCTGCCGGTGGAGTAGGACGACTCGTCGCTGGCCAGGAAAAGCACGAACGTCGCGACTTCCCGAACCTCGCCCGGACGCCCAAGCGGGATCGTCACCATGTCCTCGGGCAGGTGGGCGGTCATCGGGGTGCGGATAAACCCCGGATGCACCGAGTTCACCCGAATGTTGTGCGGCGCCAGCTCCAATGCCGCCGACTTCGCCAGGCCGCGCACGCCCCACTTGGACGCGACGTAGGGGTGCACCATGGGCGCGCCGCGCAGGCCCTCGATCGAGGACACGTTGATGATCGAGCCGCCCCCGGCGGCGATCATCGGCTCGACCGCAACCCGCATGCCCAGGAACGTCCCGGTCAGGTTGACGTCAATCACCTTCTGCCACTTGGCCAGATCGAAACTCTTCAGCGGGCCGAGCGCGACGGTGCCGGCGTTGTTGACCAGCACGTTGAGCTTGCCGAATTCGCCGATCGCCGTGGCGACGGCGGCGTCCCACTGGTCGGGCTGGGTGACGTCGAGGTGCACGTAGCGCGCAGAGTCGCCGATCTCGTCGGCCAACGCCTTGCCCTGATCGTCCAGGATGTCGCCGATCACGACCTTGGCGCCTTCGGACACCAGCAGGCGCGCATCTTCGGCTCCCATACCGCCGGCGCCCCCGCTGATCAGCGCAACCTTGCCGTCTACCCGTCCCACAGGGACTCCTTTCGATTTAGGTGCTTACCAAAGTGCTTGGTGCGTAAAGGCCTTTGCCGGTGACCAACGGCAGGTCAAGCGTGGTCCGGATGCCCGGCGGGGCGGCGATGACGGCGGGGATGGCGTTGACGACGCGGCCCGCGGCGCCGGCGATCGCGGCGTGGTTGTGGTCGCCCTTGCGGCTGCTCGGGATGATGTCGACGGCATACGACGGCTCGCCGGTGATCTCGACGCGGTACGAGCCGTCGCCCGCAGCGGGCTGAGGCAGGTCCGGCCGCAGGTCCGGCCGCAGCCGGGTGACGTGCTCGATGACGATGGCGGGGTGGCCCTTGACCATGCCGCGGATCTCGAACTGCAGCACCGCCACGGTGCCCTTGGCCACCCGGCCGACCGCGATATCGAAATCCTCCGGTGCCGGCTCGCGCTGGTAGGACTCGGTGATCTCGTCGACCTCGATGCCGAGGCCGGCCGCCAGCTGACGGATCGCGGTTCCCCAGGCGATGCTGAGGATGCCCGGCTGCAGCAGCATCGGGATCTCGTCCATGGGCTTGGCGAATCCCATGTAGTCCATGACCTCGGTCCCGTTGTACGACGCGTAGTCGTGGATCTCCATGCAGCGCACCTGCTCGATGTGCTGACAGGTACCGGCGAGCGCGAACGGTAGCAGATCGTTGGCGAATCCGGGGTCGACGCCGCTGATAAAGATGCTCGAATTACCTTGCTTGGCAGCGTCTTCGACGCGGCCGATGTACTTGTCGGGCATCACGCCCCACGGGTATTGCAGCAGCCCCGGCGAGGATCCGACGACGTTGACACCGGCCGCCAAGATGCGCATGACGTCGGCCATCGCGTCGGGCAGGCGGGTGTCGCCCATGGCGCAGTACACGACGCACTCGGGCTTGGTGGCCAACAGGGCGTCGAGGTCGGAGACGGCGGTGACACCCGTGACGACGCCGGCCTCGAGGCCCACGCCGCACAGCTCGCCGGCGTCCTTGCCCACCTTCTCCGGGTTGGACACGCACACGCCCGTCAACTCGAATTGCGGGTTGGTGATCAGCTCGGCCAGGGCTAACCCTCCGACGTTTCCGGTACCGACGTGCGCGACGCGGATCGCCATGAGAGTCTCCGTCCTTTGAGCGCTCAAAACTTTTCTAGACACTAGTCCACAAAATTTGTGGCGCATACCGGCGGACTGGCCGTCGGCTCCTCGGGCAGAATGACTCGCTGATGGCACAACGCGAAGACGTCCAATTCCCCTCCGGTGGCGATTTGATCAGCGCCTGGCTCTATCGGCCGGCTGGCGGCGGCCCCCCACCGTTGTTGGTCATGGCGCACGGCCTGGGCGGGGTCCGCAGCATGCGGCTCGACGCCTACGCCGAGCGATTCAGCGCGGCCGGTTACGCCTGCCTGGTGTTCGACTATCGCAATTTCGGCGACAGCGAGGGCAGGCCGCGCCAGGTGCTCGATGTCGGGCTGCAGCTCGCCGACTGGGCCGCGGCGGTCGCCTACGCCCGCACCCTCCCGGGAATCGATCCCAAGCGAATCGCGTTGTGGGGCACCTCTTTTGCCGGCGGGCACGTGATGGCTACGGCGGCCCGGCTGCCGGGAATCGCCGCGGCGGTCGTCCAATGCCCCTTCACCGACGGCCTCGCGTCGGCGCGCACCATCAGCAACCCCTTGGTCTTCGCGCGGGTCGGCCTCCTAGCGGCACGCGACCTGGTGGCCGCCCGGCTGCGCAAGCCCCCGGTCATGGTGCCGACGGTCGGAATGCCGGGGGACGTCGCCTTGATGACCACCCCCGACGCGTACCCCGGCTACCTCAGGCTCGTGCCCGTGGGTGAGGAGCTGACCAACGAGGTGGCGGCCCGCATTGCGTTGACGATCATGGCCTACCGTCCCGGCCGCGACGCCGCGAAGATCCCCTGCCCGATCCTGTTCTGCGTGTGCGAAGCCGACTCGGTGGCTCCGGCGGCGGCGACGCTGCGCTACGCGGCCAAGGCCCCGCGCGGTGAGGTCAAGCTTTATCCCGAAGGCCATTTCGCGATCTATGTCGACGAGGCGTTCGAGCGTGTCGTCGCCGACCAGCTCGCCTTCCTCGACAAGCACCTGAAGGGCGACTAGGGGCGATCGCGAGCGCGGCGTAGTCGGGCGAAGCGGGTCGCCCCATTGGGCTAGGGCCCGAGCGGGGAACTCGTGCGGATCGCCTCGTCGCGGATCAATCCGCGCAGCAGCGCGGTGCTGAACTCGGCGGCGATCTCCTTGGCGCTGCGGCGTCCACTGGGCCGCAACCACCGGTAGGCGCCCAGCGTCATGCCGATGTACCCGAGCGCCAGCACGTGGGAGTCGCACGGGTAGAACTCCCCGCTGGCGATCCCCCGGTCGATGAGGCCGTGCACGTGCTCGTAGACCTGGGTTTCCTTCTCCCGCACCGCGGCGACCTGCTCTTCGGTGAACCACTCGGTGATATACGGCTGCTCCTGGAAGTACACGGCCGCGCCCTCGGGATTGGCAGCGATCTGGTCGAGCAGGCGCACGGTGTACTGGTACAACGCCTCTCGCGCGGTCATCGAGGGATCGTCGTGGACGGCGGCCAGGGTGCGCTCGGCGGCCTGCTGGTAGATGTCGTAGAGGATCAGAGACTTGCTGGCGTAGTAGTGGTAGACCGTCGCCTTGTTCAGGCCGATCACGTCGGCGACGTCATCCATCCGGGTGCCGTGGTAGCCGCGGGCGGCGAACAGCTTGGTGGCGACAGCCAGCAGCTCTTCACGTCGCGTGCGTCCGTTCTCGGATGGCATCTGCCCTCGCTATCGTCACTGCCGGGCGGGACCTTCGGGTGCCGGGCAAGGCCAATTATCAATCAACTGGTTGGACAGTTTAGGCAAACGCCAGGTGTCGCCCCGACGAGGATGGGACTAGACTCGCTTTCGAAAGCTCAAGTCGCGACTGGAGGGGTGGCCTCATGGATCCGAGCCCGGACTACGACGCTAGCGACGAAATCGAGTTCTTCTTCCGCTACGTGCCCTGGGGGCTGCGCGGCGTCGTCGACGGCAACGGCTACCCGCCGCCCGCCTACCCGCCGGTCTAGGCCGCTTGGCGCCTCTAGAGCGCCTTCAGTTCCTCGGCGACCTCGGTCACCGATTTCTTCGCGTCCCCGAACAGCATCGTCGTCCCGTCGGCGTAGAACAGCGGGTTGTCGATGCCCGCGAACCCGGAGTTCATCGACCGCTTGAGCACGATGACTGACTTGGCCCTGTCCACGTTCAGGATGGGCATGCCGTAGATCGGGCTGGATTGCTCGTTGCGGGCCGCCGGGTTGGTGACGTCGTTGGCGCCGATGACGATCGCGACGTCGGTGCGGGCGAACTCGTCGTTGATGTCGTCCATGTCCTTCATGGCGTCGTAGTCGACCTCGGCCTCGGCCAGCAGCACGTTCATGTGCCCGGGCATGCGCCCCGCGACCGGGTGAATCGCGTACTTCACCGGCACGCCCTTGTCCTCGAGCAGGCTGGCCATGTCCTTGACGGCGTGCTGGGCCTGCGCGACCGCCAGCCCGTAGCCGGGAACCACGATCACCTGGTTGGCGTACGCCATCTGGATCGCGGCGTCGGCCGCCGAGGTCGCCTTGACGTGCTTGTCGCCGCCGTCCCCTCCGGCGCCCGGGGCCACGCCCCCACCGCCGAAGCCACCGGCGACGATCGCCGGGATGGAACGGTTCATGGCCTTGGCCATCAGGTTGGTCAGGATCGAACCGGACGCGCCGACGATCATGCCGGCCACGATCATCGCGGTGTTGTTGAGCGCCAGGCCGGCCGCCGCGGCCGAGAGGCCGGTCATGGCATTGAGCAGCGAGATGACCACCGGCATGTCGGCGCCACCGATCGGCAGCACCACCATCAGGCCGAGCACCCCCGCGGCGGCCAGCAGGCCGACCATCCACCACAGCGGCGCCCCGCCGGTGCCGGGGTGCGCGCCCAAGCCGATGACCACCGCGGCGGCCACCGCCGCCGTCAGCAGCAGCAGGTTGATCGGTTGCTGAACCCTGCCGAAGCCGATCGGAGAGCCGGAGATGATCTCCTGCAGTTTGCCGAAGGCGATGATCGATCCCCAGAACGAGATCGACCCGATGATCGCGGCGAACAGCGACGCGACCACGATGTGCACGGTCGGCGACTCCCCGTGCTGGAAGGCCGAAAAGCCTTTGGTCTCAATGAATTCCGCCAGCGCGATTAGCGCGACCGTGCCGCCGCCGACGCCGTTGAAGAACGCGACCAGCTGCGGCATGGCGGTCATCTTGGTCAGCCGCGCCGGCGGCACACCGAGCACGACACCCACGACCAGGCCGGCGATGATGAGCACCCACGACTCGGTGTGCCGGATCTTGATCAGGGTCGCCGTCACCGCCAGAGCCATGCCGACCGCGGCGATCAGGTTGCCCCGCACCGCCGTCTTCGGGCCGGTCAGGCCCATCAGGCCGTAGATGAAGAGGGCGAACGAAATGATGTAGAGAACGGTGACCAGGTAGTTCATTTCGCCGCCAGATCTTCGGTCTTCACCGGCGCGGCCTTCTTCTTGCCCTTGAACATGCCCAGCATCCGGTCGGTGACGATGAAGCCGCCGATCACGTTGAGCGTCCCGAACACCACCGCGACGAACAGGATGATCTGCACCGCCAGCGACGGATGCTCAACCTCGCCGAAGACCACCAGAGCGCCGAGCACCACGATGCCGTGAATGGCGTTCGTTCCCGACATCAGCGGCGTGTGCAGCGTGTTGGGCACCTTTGAAATGACCGCGAACCCGACGAACCCGGACAGCACCAGGATCGCCAGGTTGGCCAACAGCTCGTCATACATATCTAGGAGTCCTCACTCGCCCGGGTAACGCAGGCCGCCGCGACGACCTCGTCGTCGAAGTCGGGGGCCAGCTTGCCGTCTTTGATCAACAGGTCCAGGAGCGCCGTGATGTTCTTGCTGTAGAGCTCGCTGGCGTGCTCGGGCATGGTTGCCGGCAGGTTCAGCGGAGAGGCGATGGTGACGTCGTGCTTCACGACCGTCTGCCCCGGCTCGGTCAGTTCGCAGTTGCCACCGGTTTCCCCCGCCAGGTCGATCACCACGCTGCCGGGCTTCATCGACTCCACCGCCGCGGCGGTCACCAGCCGGGGTGCGGGGCGCCCCGGAACCAACGCGGTGGTGATCACCACGTCGAACCCGGCGATCGCCTTCTCCAGGGATTTCTGCTGCTGGGCGCGCTCTTCTTCGGTGAGCTCGCGGGCATACCCGCCCTCACCGGCCGCGTCTATACCGAGATCCAGCCACTGCGCCCCCACCGAACGGACCTGATCGGCCACCTCCGGGCGCACGTCGTACCCGGAGGTGCGCCCGCCCAGCCGTTTGGCCGTCGCCAGCGCCTGCAGTCCGGCCACCCCGACGCCGAGCACCAGCACGCTGGCCGGCTTCACGGTGCCCGCCGCGGTCGTCAGCATCGGAAAGAACCGGGTCGACTCGGACGCCGCCAGCAGCACGGCCTTGTAGCCGGCCACGTTGGCCTGCGACGACAGCGCATCCATGACCTGGGCGCGCGAGATGCGCGGGATCGCCTCGAGCGCGAACGCCTGCACTCCGGCCTCGGT
Source organism: Mycobacterium sp. 852002-51613_SCH5001154 (assembly GCF_001667425.1). Classification (NCBI taxonomy): domain Bacteria; kingdom Bacillati; phylum Actinomycetota; class Actinomycetes; order Mycobacteriales; family Mycobacteriaceae; genus Mycobacterium; species Mycobacterium sp. 852002-51613_SCH5001154. Next base: position 33,828 of record NZ_LZII01000034.1, read on the forward strand.
GAGAGCGCCGATCGAGTTGTCGGTGTTGCGCGGTGCCAGGAAACCGATCAGGGTCTGCCCGCGGCGCAACTTGGCGACCTCTTCTTTGGTCGGCGGCGCCACCTTGACGACGATGTCGGCAGCCCAGGCGTCACCGATGCTGGCGCCGGCCTCGGTGTAGAGCTGGTCCGGAAGCAAAGCACCCTCGCCCGCACCCGACTCGACCACTACCGCCACACCGCCGCTGATCAGCGACGCCACCGCCTTGGGTACCAGTGCGACCCGTCGTTCGTCGGCCCCGGACTCGGCGACCACCCCTACCGTCGTCTGCGCATCTGTCATGGCGCGTACATCTGCTTTCCCGCACTTTCCTGCCGTTTGATGTGCCGCTGGCTGGCCGCACGCTTCGCTACCTTAACGCCTGCCGGATTTCGCCCCGGACGTGCGATCGACCGGGGCGGGCTACCGCCGGCGCGGCAGACGGGCTCCCGTCGATGGTTCGTTACCCGAGGCGCGCGCAGTAGCGGCCGCGGCGTTGTGGACCCACAAGACAACGTTGTGGCCGGTTCGCTACCAGAGCGGGATGTCCTGCCCGCGCTCGGCCACCGGGCGGGGCCCGAAGTAGCGGCGTTCGGACTCGTCGATCCGCACGTCGTTGATGCTGGCCTCGCGGCGCGCCATCAACCCCGACGGCGAGAACTCCCACAGCTCGTTGCCGTAGCTGCGAAACCACTGGCCGCTCGCGTCGCGACACTCATACTGAAACCGCACGGCGATGCGGTTGCCGTGGAAGTCCCACAAGCTTTTCCGCAACGCGTAGTCGAGCTCGCGCTGCCACTTGCGGGTCAGGAACCCCACAATCGCGTCGCGGCCCACGACATGTTCGTCGCGATTGCGCCACTGCGAGTCGGGCGTGTAAGCCAGGCTGACGCGGTGCGGATCGCAGGTGTTCCACGCGTCCTCGGCGGCCTGCACCTTCTTTAGGGCAGTCTCAGAGGTGAACGGCGGGAACGGCGGACGGGATTCGGTCATGGCGCCATGTCTACCGCGAGCAGAACACAAAATCGCACTAATCCGCACGCCGACAGGTGACGTTGCGTCTGCTCGTGGCGCCGCTAGACACGTGTCCTATGGTGGCGGCATGGACTTCGCGATGTCGGCCAAAGGCAACGATTACCACAAGCGATTGACCGACTTCATGACCGAGTACGTCTTCCCGGCCGAGGCCGAATACGACAAGTACCGGGACGAGGCCGGCCCGAACGATCACACGGTCCCGCCGATCATCGAGGAGCTGAAGACCAAGGCCAAGGAGCGCGGCCTGTGGAACCTGTTCCTGCCGGCCGAGTCGGGCCTGACCAACCTGGAATACGCGCCGCTGGCCGAGATCACCGGCTGGAGCCTCGAGATCGCCCCCGAGGCGCTCAACTGCGCGGCGCCGGACACCGGAAACATGGAGACCCTGCACCTGTTCGCGACCGAGGAGCAACGCAAGCAATGGCTGGAGCCGTTGCTCAACGGTGAGATCCGCAGCGGCTTTTCGATGACCGAGCCGGCTGTCGCCAGCAGCGACGCCCGCAACATCGAGACCTCCATCGTGCGCGACGGTGGCGACTACGTGATCAATGGCCGCAAGTGGTGGACCTCCGGGGCGTCCGACCCGCGCTGCAAGATCCTCATCGTGATGGGCCGCACCAACCCCGAGGCGGCAAGCCACCAGCAGCAGTCCATGGTGCTGGTGCCGATCGATACGCCGGGCGTGACGGTGGTCCGCTCCACCACGGTCTTCGGTTTCCAGGACCAGCCTGGACACTGCGAGATCATCTACGACAACGTCCGGGTGCCCGCCACCAACCTGCTCGGCGAGGAGGGCGGGGGCTTCGCGATCGCGCAGGCCCGGCTGGGGCCGGGCCGCATCCACCACTGCATGCGTGCGCTGGGCGGTTCCGAACGGGCGCTGGCCCTGATGGTGGACCGGGCGCAGAACCGGGTGGCGTTCGGCCGTCCGCTGGCCGAGCAGGGCGTGGTGCGGGAGGCAATTGCCAAGTCCCGCAACGAGATCGACCAGGCGCGGCTGTTGTGCGAAAAGGCGGCGTGGACCATCGACCAGCACGGGAACAAGGCCGCCCACACGTTGGTCTCGCAGATCAAGGCGGTCGCGCCGCAGGTGGCGTGCAACGTCATCGACCGAGCGATTCAGGTGCATGGGGCCGCGGGGGTTAGCGAGGACACGGTGCTCGCCCGCATGTACGCCTGGCACCGGGCGATGCGGCTCTTCGACGGCCCCGACGAGGTACACATGCGGACCATCGCGCGCGCCGAGCTCGGCCGGGAGAAGTCTCCGCTCGCCGCGGCGGTCACCGCACATGAGTAAGGCCGCCCTCCGGGAGTTGCCCGGCGCGTGGAACTTTCGCGATGTCGCCGACCGCGCCGGGGCGCTGCGGCCGGGCCGGCTGTTTCGGTCCAGCGAGCTGAGCCGCCTCGACGACGACGGCCGGGCGACGCTGCTCGGACTGGGCATCACCGACGTCGCCGACCTACGGGCGGCGCGGGAGGTGGCCCGCCGCGGGCCCGGCCGCGTGCCCGACGGTGTCGACGTTCACCTGCTTCCGTTCCCGGACCTCGCCGACGACGCCGGTGAGGGCGACGAAGCCCCCCATGAACATGCGTTCCGGCAGCTGATGACCAACGGCGATCCCGACGAGTCCATCAACGACACCGCCGCCCGCTACATGGTCGACGAGTACCGGCAGTTCCCCACCCGCAACGGCGCCCAGCGGGCGCTGCACCGCGTCGTCACGCTGCTGGCCGCGGGGCGGCCCGTCCTCACGCACTGCTTCGCGGGCAAGGACCGCACCGGCTTCGTGGTGGCGACGGTGCTGGAGACTGTCGGCATCGATCGCGACACCATCGTCGCCGACTACCTGCGCAGCAATGACGCCGTCGCGGAGCTGCGGGTCCGCATCTCCGAGATGATTGAGCAGCGCTCGGAAGCCGAACTCACGCCGGAGGTCAGGACCTTCACCGAAGCCCGGCTATCCGACGGTGTTCTCGGCGTGCGGCCCGAGTACCTGGCCGCCGCGCGCCAGACCATCGACGAGCAATTCGGTTCGCTGGACGCCTATCTGAGCGACGCGGGCATCACCGAGGCCGACGTGGATCGACTACGTCAGGCGCTGCTGGCCTGACTCGAACCACGCGGCCACGGCGCTGACCGTTACAGCTTGAAGTTGGCTTGTTTGGCCGCGGACAGGTCGTCGATCTGCGACCAGTGCGAGGCGACATCCTCGACCGTCGGCGGCTTGTCGAAGTTGGCGCCCTCGTTCTGGAACAGGGCCACCCGCTGCACCTTGCCTCCACCGACGACGAAAACCGAAGCGGTGTTGGGGTTTTCCTCGGTGCACAGGTAGGCCACCACCGGCGCCACATACTCGGGCGTCAGCTTCTCGAGCACCTCCTTGGGGAGGATGTCCTCGGTCATCCGGGTCGCCGCGATCGGCGCGACGGCATTGGCGTGGATGTTGTACTTCGCCCCCTCCTGCGCCAGCGTGTTGATCATGCCGACCAGGCCGAGTTTGGCCGCGCCGTAGTTGGTCTGCCCGAAGTTGCCGAACAGGCCGCTGGTGGAGGTGGCGACGACGATCCTCCCGTAACTCTGCTCCCGGAAATGCGGCCAGGCGGCGCGCAGCACGTTGTACCCGCCGTAGAGGTGCACCTTGAGCACAGCGTCCCAGTTCTCGAACGTCATCTTGTGGAAGGTGCCGTCGCGCAGGATCCCGGCGTTGCTCACCACGCCGTGCACGGCGCCGAACTCGTCGAGCGCCGTCTTGATGATGTTCGCGGCGCCCTCGGGCTCGGCGACGCTGTCGTAGTTGGCGACCGCCCGGCCACCCGCATCCTTGATCTCGTCGACGACGTGATCGGCCATGTTGTGGCCGGCCCCCGTGCCGTCACGGGATCCACCGAGGTCGTTGACGACGACGCTGGCCCCCTCGCGGGCCAGGGTCAGGGCGTATTCACGGCCCAGCCCCCCGCCAGCTCCGGTGACGACGATGACGCGATCCTGCACTCCGGGCATCAGGTTCCTCTCTAAGGTGAAAACTACGTCCTAGCAAGCGAATTCGGACAGTGGTCAGAACATCCTGCGGGCCATCTTGAAGGCCCGTGCCGTGTACGGCGGGTAGATGAAGCTGGACAGGTCGGGCCGGGTCGGCTTGGTCAGCACCGACTTGCGGTGACTGAACTCCTCGAAGCCGTAGCGGCCGTGATAGGCGCCCATGCCCGATGCGCCGACACCGCCGAACGGCAGCTTGGCCGTCGACACCTGGAAGGCGAGGTGGTTGACCAGCATGCCGCCCGCCGACACCTCCTTGATCACCCGCTCGCGGGTCTCGCGCGTCTTGGTGAACAGGTAGGCGGACAACGGCTTAGGCCGCGAGTTGATGAAACGTATTGCGTCATCAAGGGATTGGACGGTGATCACCGGCAGTACCGGTCCGAAGATTTCGTTCTGCATCAACGGCCCGTCCGGATCGGGGTCGACAACGACCGCGGGCTGGATGCGCAGGCTCGACGGGTCGCATTTGCCGCCGACGACGACCTGGCCGTCCCCGCCGGCCAGATAGCCGCTGATCCGGTCGAACTGACGCTGGTTGACGATCCGCATTCCGTTGGGCTTGTCCGACGTGAACTTCGTGATGGCCGCGCCGATCTTGCTCACCAGCTCATCGCGAATCTTGGCGTCCGCCAACACGTAGTCGGGGGCGACGCACGTCTGGCCGGCGTTCAGCAGCTTCATCCAGGCGATCCGCTTGGCCGCCACGTCCACGTCGGCGTCAGCCGCCACGATCACGGGGCTCTTGCCGCCGAGCTCCAGCGTGCAGGGGGTCAGATGCGGGGCGGCGCCTTCGTAGACCTTGCGACCGATCTCGGTGCCGCCGGTGAACAGCAGGCGGTCCAGGCCCTGCGCGATGAGTTCCTGGCTGACCGAACCGTCGCCCTCGACCACCGCGATCGCGTCGCTGTCGAGGTATTTGGGCACCAGGTCCGCCATCAGGTGCGCGGACGCCGAGGCGATCTCCGAGGGCTTGAGGATGACGGCGTTACCCGCGGCGATCGCGCCGACCGCCGGGCCCAGCGTCAGATAGAACGGGTAGTTCCACGCGCCGATGATCAGCACGGTGCCGTAGGGCTCGTATTCGATCCAACCGCGGCCGGGGAGCTGCGCCGCCTCGAGCAGCTGGTATTTGCGACGCGTCCACTTGCGCACCCGCTTGGCGGCGTACTTCGCTTCGCCGGCCGTGGTTGCGATGTCGGCGATGAACGCCTCGAACGGGCTGCGGTCGAGATCCGCGGCGAGAGCACCCGCGATCGCCGCTTCGTTCTCTTCCATCAGCTTGGCCAGCTGCAACAACTGCCGTTTGCGCCACTCCACGTCGCGGGTGCGCCCGCTGGCGAAGGTCTTGCGCAGCCGCGCGACGGTCGCGGGGATGTTCGCCGGCTGAGGTGTGGGCGCGCCGTTGGCGGCGGATGTCGTGGGTGTAACCGATTCGGTGGTCATCGTTGTCCTTCCCCTGCTTCGGTCATCCCGATGCGCCCGCTGCTCGTCGCACGAGCGCTCATGGGTGATAACCGCGATCCTAACCATCCGGTTGGGAGAGCAGTAGAAAGGATCTGATCCGGCGAACGGGCTCAGGGTTTGGACGCCGCCACGAAACTGTTCGCGAACGGCCGGTCCTCCGGTTGCGGCGCGCGGCCCAGCCGCTGGCCCTCGTCGCGCGCGCTCACCGTGCGCGTGGTCCAGCCGTGCGCGGCGAACCACTCGGCGCAATCGGGCCGGCCCTCGTCGGAGAACCAGAGGTCGAAGGGGTTGAACGAGGTGTCTTGGCCGCGCGCTTCGCGCTTGGCCCGCAGTTCCTGCCACCTCTGCTCGGCCTCGCGGCGCTTCTCCTCGTCGACTCCGAAGTTCTCCACCGCCACCCGGCTGCCCGGTCCGCTCAGCGCATCGATGGAGGCGAACAGCGCCTCCTGCGCCGCCGCGGGCAGGAATGGCAGCAGCCCCTCGGCCAGCCACGCCGTCGGCCGGCTAGCGTCAAAACCGGCCTCGCGCAATGCCTTTGGCCAGTCGTGGCGCAGGTCGACGGGCACGGCCCGGCGGTCGGCGGTGGGCTCGGCGCCGTGGCTCGCCAGCGTCTCGGTCTTGTACTCGAGCACCTTGGGTAGATCGATCTCGTACACCACGGTGCCGGCCGGCCAGTCCAGGCGGTAGGCACGCGAATCCAATCCGGCGGCCACAAGCACGACCTGCCGGATACCCGCCGCCACGGCGTCGGCGAAGTACGCATCGAAGAAGTGGGTGCGCACCGCCTGGTAGTTGATCATGTGGTTGGGGTCCGGGGCGTCGCCACCGGAGTCGTCGTCCGGCTCGCCCGCCCACCAGGCCGCCACCTGCTCGCGGACTCCGGCCAGCTCGGGTGTGGAGACCAGCGGCTCGGCGAACTGGTCGCGGATGAGCGGTGAGTCGCTGGCGGTCTCGGCGGCGCGGGCCAGGGCGACCATCACCGCGGTGGCGCCGACGCTGGTGGCGATGTCCCAGGAGTCGTCCAGCGAGCGCGGCATTACAGCCGCTCGGCGATGACGAAGTCGGAGAAGGCGTCCTTGTCGTCGGCCAGCGGGACGTTCTCGATCCAGCGGCCCAGCCGGCGCATCTCGTCCGTCGAGCGCTGCGCCTGAGCACGCCAACCGTGGTTGTTGAGCCAGTCGGCGACGTTCGCGCGGTGCTCGTCGCGGTACATCAGCTCGCCGACGTCGACGGTCTCTTCGATGCCCAGTTCGTCGGCGACCTTCCTGAACCGCTCGCGCATCTGCTGCCGGCGCTCGTCGGCGTGCGCGGGCGCGGTTTCCGCCGAGACCCGGCTTCCGGCCGGGCTCAGTTCGCCGATCTGGGTGAACAACCGGTCCTGCGCCTCGGCCGGCAGGTACATCAGCAGGCCCTCGGCCAGCCAGGCGGTCCTCGCCGACGGGTCGAAGCCGGCGTCGCGCAGCGCGGCCGGCCAGTCCTGCCGCAGGTCGATGGCCACCGCGCGGCGCTCGGCCGACGGCGTCACGCCGTTTTCCGCCAGCGTCGCGGACTTGTAGTCCAAGACCTGGGGCTGGTCGATCTCGTACACCACCGTGCCGGCCGGCCAGTCGAGGCGGTACGCGCGGGAATCCAGGCCGGACGCCAGGATTACCACCTGCCGGATTCCGGCGGCGACGGCGTCTTTGAAGTAGGTGTCGAAGAAGTGGGTGCGCACCGCCTGATAGCCGCGCATGTGCTCGAGCTGCGCCGCGGAGTCGGCGTCGAGGGATTCGATCTTGGCCGCGACATCCGGGTCGAGCATGTGCTCCCACAAGACCCCGGCACCGGCGTTGGTGACCAGAAGTTTGGCGTACGGGTCGCGGATGAGGGCGTCCGCCCGTTCGGTCTCGACGGCCCGGGCGGCGGCGACCATTACCGCGGTACTGCCGACGCTGGTCTTGATGTCCCAGGTGTCGTCGTGGGTGCGCAGTGAGCTCATTGAATTGCTCCTTGATCCTCGGGCGGAAGTCAGTCGGTCGGCTCGCCGAGGTGCGCCCGCAGCAGCACGCTGCGCACGGCGTCTTCGGCCAGGTCTTCGGGTACCGGGCGGCCCAACCGGGCCATCTCCTCGCGGTTGTCCACGGCTCGCACCTGCCAGCCGTGGTCGGTCAGCCACTGGGCCGCGTCCGAACGGTCCGGCTCGTGGTAGGTCAGCGCCTGCACGTTGACGTCCAGGCCGAGCCGCTCCCGCATCCGCAGCCAGCGCTGTGAATTGCTCCGCGAGTTCAGGCCGAATGCCTCGATGGCGACCCGGCTGCCCGGGGCGCTGAGAGCGGTGAAAGTCTCGAACAGACGGTCTTGCGCGTCGCTTGGCAGGTACGGGAGCAAGCCCTCCGCGAGCCAGGCGGTCGGTCGCGTGCGGTCGAAGCCCGCCGCGGCCAGCGCCGCGGGCCAGTCGTCGCGCAGGTCAACGGGGACAGGGCGGCGGCTCGCGGCGGGGGCGGCGCCGTGCTGCTGCAGGATCCCGGTCTTGTATTCCAGCACCTTGGGCTGGTCGATCTCGTAGACCGCGGTGCCGTCCGGCCAATTCAGGCGGTAGGCCCGCGAGTCCAACCCGGCGGCCAGGATGACCACCTGCCGAATGCCGGCCTGCACCGCGTCGGCGAAGTACTCGTCGAAGAAGTGGGTACGCACGGCCTGGTAGTCGATGCCCATCCGATGCGCGCGGCGGCCCTGCTCGTCGCCGTCGAGCCACGCCAATTCGGGATCGGTGAGCCGGGCCCATGCCGGGCCGGCCGACGAGACCAGAACGCGGGCGAACTCGTCGCGGATCAACGGGTTGCTTCCGGCGGTTTCCGCCGCGCGCGAGGCGGCGACGCCCAGCGCGGTGGCACCGACGAGTTCGGTGATGGCCCAGCTGTCGCCGGCAGATCTCAGGGAAGGCGGTAACGACGCGTCCACATCAGTCATGACGGGGCCATGCTACCGGGATAAGTTAGTTAGCCTATACGCTTTGTGCGCAACTTCACTGCCCGCGCGATCGGCTAGGCCTCCGGCCGCAGCAGCCCGCCTTCCATCAGCTGCCGCAGCATTCCGGTCACGGCCAGCATCTGCTGGGGGCTCTCCACCCAGCCCGCGTACAGGCCGACGCCGCACATGATGACGACCAGCGACTCGATCAGCGCCGACGCGTCGATGTCGGCGGCAACCTCGCCGCGCTCGATCGCGTGCTTGATGACTCGATCCAGGAATTCCCGGACGGCCCGGACTGACTCGTTTTCGGTCTTGTTCCATTCCGGGTGCCGCTGCGACTCGAGCACCCCGGAAATTATCAGCGCCGATCCGGCGGGATTCTCCGAATTCGCTTGCACCGCGGAGGTGATGAATGCCGTCAGCTGCGCCGCCAGAGTGGTCTCGCGGCTGGCCACTTTGATGCCGGTTCCGATGATGGCTTCGTTGGTTTGCTCCAATACCTCGCGATACAAGACGCGCTTGCTGGAGAAGTAATGGTTGATGGCCGGACGGGTCAGATCAGCGCGGGCCGCGATCGCCTGGAACGTGGCGCCGTCGTAACCGCGTTCGCTGAACACCAGGCGAGCGGCCCGCATGATTCGCTGGCGCGTCTCGTCCGCCTTTGCGGCAGGGGGGCGTCCAGGCCTGCGACCCACCCCTGAAGACATCGTTAAAGTGTGCCACCGCCACGGTGCGGCATTAGCGCGTTTGGCGGAATGCTGCCGAACTTCCCGGCCTGGTAGTCCTGCACCGCTTCAACCAATTCCGCACGCGAGTTCATTACGAAAGGCCCGTAGTGGAATACCGGCTCGCGAATGGGTCGACCGCCCAGAATCAGCACATCCATCGCGGTCGTGCGCGACGATTCCTGTGCCGGATCGGCGCCCACCGTGATCCGATCTCCGGGGCCCAGCACCGCCAATTGGCCCTCGCGAATCGGGTGAGCAACCGGACCGACACATCCGCTGCCCGACAACACGTACACGAGCGCATTGAAATCGCGCTGCCACGGCAGGTTCAGTCGGGCGCCGGTTTCGATCGTGGCGTGGGCGAGCGTGATCGGCGTATGAGTGCTTCCGGGGCCGCGGTGACCGTCGACTTCCCCGGCGATGATGCGGACCAGCGCCCCGCCGTCGTCGGACGAGATCAACTGCACGTCACCACCGTCGATGGCCTGGTACCGAGGCGGCGCGAACTTGTCTCTCTTCGGCAGATTCACCCACAACTGGATGCCATGAAAGAGGCCGCCACTGTCGACCAGTTCTGCGGGCGGCGTCTCGATGTGCAGGATCCCCGAACCGGCGGTCATCCACTGCGTCGCGCCGTCGGTGATCAGGCCGCCGCCGCCGTGGGAGTCCTGGTGAGCGAACTTGCCGTCGATCATGTAGGTGACCGTTTCGAACCCGCGGTGCGGGTGCCAGTCCGTGCCCCTCGGCTCGCCGGGCTCGTACTCCACCGCGCCCATCTGATCCATGTGCACAAATGGGTCAAGGGCGGCAGCGCTCATTCCGGCGAATGCGCGGACCACGGGAAAGCCCTCGCCCTCGTAGCCGCGCGGCCCTGTGGTGATCGACCGGACCGGGCGCTCGGTGTCGGCGGGTGCGGCGACACCGACGCGGGGCAACGTCAACGTGTTGGCGGTGATAGCGGGCATATGACCTCCGTAATGAGAACTACCCCGAATAACCGGACCGCGGTCCAGTTATTCCCCGGTGCTGCCGTCGCGGCGAAAAGTTGCGTAGGGCAATATTTGCTGCAGGAAATGGTCGCAGCGGCGTGCACGATCCAGAGGCGGCCGACAAGCAAAATGCGGCCGTGGGGGGAAGGATGCGTGGATGGGTCAAAATGTGGCGGCCACGGCTACGGTTCTGCCGATCCGGCCAGTGTCCAGAGCCGTGGGTCAGTTCGCCGGTTGGCTGCGCGCGAACCGGGTCGGGCTGTTCTGTGCGGCCATCGTCGTCGGGCTCGGCGCCGGCCTGGGCGCGGCGGCGTTCCGCTACCTGATCTACGGCTTCACCTGGTTGGCGACCGGACACGACGAATTCGGCCAGGACGGTTGGGTGGGCAGCGACCATTTGCCCTGGTTGGGAATTGGCTTCTTCGTGATCATCCCTGTCATCGGCGGATTGCTGTACGGGCCGCTGATCTCGCGGTTCGCCCGGGAGGCTCGCGGCCATGGCGTCCCGGAAGTCATGATCGCGGTGGCGGAGAACGGTGGCCGCATCCGTCCGCAGGTGACCGTGGTGAAAGCCCTGGCCTCCGCGTTGTGCATCGGTACGGGCGGATCGGTCGGCCGTGAAGGACCCATCGTTCAGATCGGCGCGGCGCTGGCCTCCGGTCTCGGCCAGTGGGTGCGAATGCCGGAAAATCGGCTGCGGGTGCTGGTGGCCTGTGGCGCGGCGGGCGGCATCTCGGCCACCTTCAACGCCCCGATCACCGGGGTGTTCTTCGCCGTCGAGCTGATCCTGCGTGAACTGTCCGTCGAGGCGATCTTCACGATCATGCTGTCGTCGATGGTCGCCGACGTGGTCGCCCGCGTGTTTTTCGGCTCGGCCCCCTTCCTCACCCAGTTGCCTGCCGGCATCGAGCTGAATCACATAGCCAACTACTTGCTGGTGGCGCTCCTCGCGGCGATCGCCGGGTTGATCGGGATCCTCTTCAAAAATGTCCTGTACAAGACCGAAGATCTTTGCGACCGGGCGTGGGGTGGGCGCCCGGATTGGGCGCGGCCGGCGGTCGGCGGGATCGTGCTCGGCCTGCTGCTGCTCGCGGTGCCGCAGCTCTACGGTGTCGGCTACCCGGTGATGTACGCCGCCTTCGCCGGCCACTACGCGCTGTGGCTCCTACTGGTGCTCGCCGCCGGCAAAATGCTGGCCTGCAGCCTGACCATCGGGATCGGCGGCTCGGGCGGGGTGTTCGCGCCCTCGCTGTTCGTCGGGGCCACTTCCGGCATGGCCTTCGGGCTGTTCGTCCAGCACACCATCGGGACGGCCGTCGGGCACCCCGCCCTCTACGCCATCGTCGGCATGGGTGCCGTGTTCGCCTCCGCAGCGCGCGCCCCGCTCACCGCCCTGGCGAGCACCGTCGAAATGACCGGCGATTTCACCCTTACCCTGCCGGTCATGTTGGCCGTAGCGGTCGGCACTACCGTGTCGCGGGGGGTTTCCTACGGAACCATCTACACGACGAAGCTGCTGCGCCGGGGCATCGACATCGACCGCCCCACTCCTACCCATGCGTTCGCCGACCTCACCGCGGCCGACGCCATGCATCCGTTCGCCATTCCACTGGACCTGACCCGCGCCGTCGGAAATGCCGATCAGAACTTGACGGCCTTGCTCGGCCCTGTCACGCGCGTGCGCGAACCGCAGGCGCTGTTCGCCAACGACAGCCTCGCCCAAGCCCTGCGTCAGCTCGTCCTCTATGGGCGCGACGGGCTGCCCGTCATCGACACCGAGGCCCGGTCTGTTCAGGGGTGGCTGACCAACCAGAATGTGCTGCGCGCGGTCGGGGCCCACTTCACGGACGTCCAGCCGGACGTCGCCACGGGCCAACCGGCTGCGGACTGGGTCGAGCCGCGACCCGCCGCCGAACACGACCCGCACAGTGAACTCGACGGGTATTGCATCGTCGAACACACCCTGGCCGGCGATTCGACCGCCGTAGGCCGGGTTCTCGGTGACCTCGACTGGCCGGACGGTCACTTCCCCGTCTCCGTGCTGCACAATCGGCGGCTCGTCGATGCCGACGCCACACTACGGCTCGCCGTGGGCGACCGCGTCAACGTCCTCGCGCCCAAAGACGGCGTGCAGCACCCGGATTCGCCGGCCCGCTAGGAACCGCGCGCGCTGCTGGCGGCGTCCTTCTCGGTGGTCGAGCCCTCGTGGGTCAATTGCCCACCCGCGCTCTCCAGGTGCGCCCGGACGAACCACTGGAACTTCTCCAGGTTCCCGGCCTGATCGATCAACAGATCCTGGGTGACCGGGTCGAGTTCCTCGGTCTCCTCGATGTACTTGCGGATGTCTTCGACGACGCCGGTGTAGACGAGGTCGAGCGCGGCCAGGTGAGCCTGAACGGTGTCGCGGCCGACGGAGTAGTCGTCCCAGGTGCGGTCTTTGATGATGGCTCCCGGCGTACCCTGCGGTGATCCGCCCAGGGCCGCAATGCGCTCGGCAACGTCGTCGGCGAAACCGCGGACCGCTTCGACCTGCGGGTCGATCATCTCATGCACGCCAATGAAGTTGGGCCCCACCACATTCCAGTGGACATGCTTGAGCGTCAGGTGAAGATCGTTGTAAGTGCTCAGTTGCTTTTGCAGCAGTTCGGTCAGCCGCGCTCCCTGTTTGTCGGTGAGCCCCGGGATGGTGAACTGTGTCATCGGTTTCCTCCGTTTCGCACACGGTCACGTCTTTTGACGTTGGTTACCCGATGACCGTTGCCGAAAACGCGGGACCGACGAGGCCATGACCACGTTTAGAGTTCGCTGATGTGCTGCACCGGTAGCCGGGCGCCGCGCCGTGGTTCGTATGCCAGCCCGCTGGCCTCGAGCAACCGGACCACTCGGTGGCGGTGTGGTCGCATCGGTTCGAGCAGCTCCAGCATGCCCGCGTCGTCGACCGGGCGGCCCGCCAGCGTCCAGCCGATCATCTTCGGGATGTGATAGTCGCCGACCGAGAGCGCGTCCGCGTCACCGAACGCCCGTTGCGCGGTTTCCGCGGCGGTCCACTCCCCCACCCCAGGCAACGACATCATCGCCTCGCGCGCCTGCGCGGGCGAACGGGACGCCAGCCGTTCCAGCGCGGCGGCCCGACGCGCACACGTCACCACGGTCCGCGCACGTCCCGGGTCGACGTTGGCTCGATGGAACTCCCACGACGGGATGTGCCGCCACTCGTCGGCCGAGGGCGGCACCCGCATTCGCGCCGGCGCCGGCCCCGGCGCCGGCGACCCGTACTTGGACACCAGCAGGCGCCAGGACCGAAACGCATCGGCGCCGGGCACCCGCTGCTCGATGATCGCCGGGATCAGCGCCTCCAGCACCAGCCCCGTACGACCGAGGCGCAAGTGGGGTACCCGCCGCTGCGCGGCGGCAACGATCGGGTCCCGGGGCGCGAAATCGGAAGCGTCGTCCTCGTGGCCGAGCAGCGCGGGCAACCGTTCGACGAATTCCGGCCCGCCGCTACCCCACGCCACACAGTGAGCGGCGTTGGCGGCCACACGGCTGATCCGCGCGGCGACGGGTCCGGTCGGCAGCAGGCTGGTCCGCCAGATCGTGCCGTCACCGGAAGCCTGAAAACACGGATCCCCGCGACCTCGGCGAAGCGGCGCCAACGTGTGCCCGAAGCTGACCACCCCGGGGAACGTGACAGTGCGCGTGCTTTCCACCGACCAACTCTCCGATTGACCGTTAACGATGTGCCAAGTCAATATTGCGATGTGATGACGCCGTTCGATGACCCGCAGGGCGAACTGGCTTGGATGTTCCTGCAAAGTACGAGCGACGGGGGCGACCTCGACGAGGGTTTTTCACTGCTCAGCGACGACTTCACCTACTGGTCGCTCGTCACGCGGGCTTCGTGCGACAAGGAAGCGTTCCGGCAAGCTATCGAGCGGCGCAAACGGGACCTCGAGCTGACCATCGACCTGGTGCGGTGTGTGAACGAGGGAGAGACCGTGGTGGTCGAGGCGCACGCCAGCGGCATCACCACCGCCGGCGTCAAATACGACAGCCCATTCGTCTGCATCTTCGACACCCGCGATGGCTTGATCGTCTCGATGCGGCTGTACAGCGACACCCGGGCCCACGAGGCCGCGCTGCCGGGGTGGATTTTCTAGGACGCAGAAACGCTGATTTCGGCCTTGTTCGGGTAGAACGCGACATGCCCGGCGATCGCCGCGACCGCGGGATAGGGCTGCTCGTAAGTCCAGATCACGTCCTCCACGGTGTCACCGGCGGAGGTGGTCACGGTGTAATAGCTCGCCTCGCCCTTGAAGGGACAATATGTGCTGGTGTCCGTGCGGGCCAGCCGGTCTTGCACCACGTCGCTCATCGGAATGTATTGCACCGCAGGCAAACTGGCTTCGCGTAATTCGAGCGCGGCCGTCGTATCGGCGACCACCTCGCCGTTGACGCGAACCTGGACCCGCCCCTTTGTCGGCTCGATGGTGATCGGGTGGCCGGCACTGGGCTCTTTGATTTCGGGATGGCTCATGGTCTCCTCCTAGACGCCGATAAAGGCTTCAACACGAGCCGGCGCCCGACGCTTCCCGATCAGGCACCCCGAATGCGTAGCGGTGATATTGGGACATATTGGCCATGGCCGGAACGACTGCCATGACCCTGCCCATCACGTGGTAGATGCGCGGAAGCCGCTCGAAGGTCTCTGATTCAAACCACCGCACCCAGGAAAGCAGTCGAGTGCCGTGCACCGCCTGGAGGATCTCGCCCGGCCCGTCGATGCCCCAGCTCAACTTCGACCCGGACCGGCGCACCACCGCGTTCATCCACTGCGACTTGATACCCGTCCGGTTGAACGCGTCGAATTGCAGCTCGCCGCGTTCGAAGCGATCAACGACCCGTTGCAGCAGCGCTATGCCGTCCTGTTGGGACAGATACATGGTCAACCCTTCGGCGAGCATCAGCGCGGGCCGGTCGTCGGGTATCTCCGCCAGCCAGGCTGGATCGGTTACCGACGCGGCGACGACGTGACAGTGCGGGGCAGCCGGGTAGAGCCGGGAGCGCAGGTCCGCGACGTCGGGGTAGTCCACGTCGTACCACTCCACCAGCGGGCTCGGCTGGAGCCTGAAATATCGGCCGTCCAGTCCGCAACCCACATGCAGGACAACCGCACTCGGATGCGCGTCAAGGAATTGGCGAGCCCACATGTCGAAGTGCGCGGTGCGAGTCGTCACCGACGATGAATTGCGCGCGGTGATAGTGGTCTTCGTCCAGTCGTAGTCGATCCGCTCGACGACCTCTTTGGCATAACGGTCGCCCAGAATCGGGTTCGGCAGGTCGGCGTCGACCGCCTTTGCATACAGCGTCGCCAGCATCGTCTGCGGCGGCCCGTCGAGATCGACGCGTATTCGGTCCACGGCCCGGGCGTCTATTCGGGCTGTGCGGCCGGGCTGGTCTTTCGCGGACTGCGCATGGCGGCCCAGAACCGGGCGGCCTCGCGGATCGACTCCTCGACCGGGCGCGGCTGCCAACCCAATTCGCGCTTGGCCTTGCCGCTGTCCACGTTGGCCTCGGCGCGCATCATGCGCACCGACGCGAGGCTGAGTTCGGAGTCCTTGCCGGTGAGCCGGGCCTTCAGGCTGCCCAGCGCGGAAAGGGCGTAGAGCATCGGGACCGAGATCGAGCGTTGCGGCGCCGGCACCCCGGCCTCGTCGGCCGCGATGCGCACGACGTCGTTCAACGCGATCATCCGCTCGGAGACCAGGTACCGCTCGCCGATGCGGCCGCGTTCGGCGGCCAGGATCATGGCCCGCGCGGCATCGTCGACGCCGACGACTTCCAGCTGGATGCCCTTCATTCCGAAGGGCAGCTTGCCGAACACGGCGCCGGCGATGAAGGCACCGTGCGGCGTGCCGCCCCAGTCACCGCTGCCGTACGTCGTCGACACGCACATCGCGATGGCGGGCAACCCCGCCTCGGCCACGTACCGCATCACCAGGTCTTCGGCCTGCACCCGGGCCTGCACGTAGGGGGTCTGTCCCCGCGGGCTGATCACGTCGTCTTCGGTCGCCACGTGCCCGTGCCGCCGGCCCACCGTCGCGTAGGTGCTCGTGAAGATGAACCTGCGCAGGTCGGGTTGGCTGACCGCGACATCGAGAACGTTGCGCAGGCCCTCGACGTTGGTGCGAAACAGCGGCGCGGGGTCACGCAACCATGCGCGGGTGTCGACCACGCAGTAGTAGACGTCGTCCACACCGTCCATCGCCTCGCGCAACGTGGCGTCATCGAAAACGTCGCCGTGAAAACGGGTGAGCTCGAGGTCATCGATGGAGCGGGTGTTGGCATTCGGGCGCACCATCGCCCGGACCTGGAAACCGTCCGCGACGAGTTGGCGGGTGACGTGGGAACCCAGAAAGCCGTTGGCGCCGATGACCAATTTGGGTTTGCTGCTCACTGGGATCCTCCGTATTGCTGCATCCACCGCGCGGCGTCCTCGTCGAGCGTGCCCAGCGCCTGGGCCTTGCGGCACCACTTCATCCCGGCCTTCAGGAAACGCAGCGGGTTGTAGATGTCTTCTTCACGGCTCCACTGGCCGTCGCCGGCATACGTGATGATCGTGATGTTGGTCGCGCTGATGACGCTGCCGTCGCCGGGGTCGCGCATCGGGTTGTCCAGTTCGAGGATGACCCGCCCGGTGGGCTCGTCGATCACCGACCACAGCGTGGGGAACGCGACCATGTGGCTGCCGGGGAAGGTCGTCATCGTTTGCTTGATCCACTCGCGCACCTCGTCGCGGCCGCGCATGGTGCCCGCCGCATGCTCGACGTACTCGACGTCGGGCGTGTACTGCTCGACCCAGGCGTCCCAGTCGCGCGTCTCGGCGGCCCGGGCGACCGTCTCCTCGAACCTCTCGAAGGCGGCGGCCAGTTCGGTGCGGGAGAACGAACGGGTAGTCATTTTGCGGCACCGTTGCAGCTCATCGGCGGAGTGTAGCCTGGGCGGCATCGTGACCCGTGAGGAGGACGAGCAATGGCAACCCAAAAAGCGATACTTGCCGGCGGATGTTTCTGGGGGATGCAAGAACTCATCCGCAAGCAACCGGGTGTGGTTTCGACGCGGGTCGGCTACACCGGCGGCGACGTCCCGAATGCGACCTATCGCAATCACGGCACGCACGCCGAGGCCATCGAGATCGTCTACGACCCGGCGGTCACCGACTATCGCACCATGCTCGAGTTCTTCTTCCAGATCCACGATCCGACAACGAAAGACCGCCAGGGCAATGACCGCGGGCCCAGTTACCGGTCGGCCATTTTCTACCTCGACGAGGAGCAGAAGCGGATTGCGCTGGACACCATCGCCGATGTTGAGGCGTCCGGGTTGTGGCCCGGCAAGGTGGTGACCGAGGTCAGCCCGGCCGGGGATTTCTGGGAGGCCGAGCCCGAGCACCAGGACTACCTGCAGCACTACCCGAGCGGGTACACCTGCCACTACATCCGCCCGGGCTGGAAACTGCCGCGCCGGGCCACCGCGGACCAGTAGGCGCCCCGTTCCGGCTTAGCGCCGGTGCACCACGACCCGGCCGCCATCCTTCGGCGTGTAGGCGACGCCCCGCCCGTGCCAGCGCTCCCCCGGCGCCGTCGTGGTTTCAAGGGTGAAGTGGCGCAACACCGTTCGCAGCACCAGGTCCATCTCCATGTTGGCGAACGCAGCCCCCACACAGCGGCGGGTGCCGCCGCCGAACGGAATCCACGCGAAGGCCGACGGCTTGGTCCCGACGTACCGTTGCGGGTCGAAGCGCTCCGGATTCGGGAACACGTCGGGATTTTCGTGAATCTGCGCGATGCTCACCAGGATTGATTCGCCGCGGGGAACGATCCACTCCCCGAGTTGATAGCGCGGCGGATAGACGCGTCGGGCCGCGAAATCGATGACGGTCCGGGCCCGCTGGACTTCCAGGATGGTCGCCTGTCGGAGCTCCTGGCCGCCATTGTCGGCCTCCTCGACCAGGGCCGCCAGCACGTCCGGATGCCGCGTCAGCCGTTCGAACGCCCAGCCCAGCGTGGAGGCGGTCGTTTCGTGCCCGGCGGCCAGCAGCGTGAGCAGTTCGTCGCCGATGTCCTTGCGCGACATGGCGGAACCGTCGTCGTAGGTGCTGCGCAGCATCAGTGCGAGCACGTCGGAGCGCTCGTCGAAGTTCGGATCGGCCCGCTCGATTTCGATCAGCCTGTCGATGATGGTGTCGTACTGGCGGCGCCACTCGTCGAGCCGCCCCCACGGGGTGAAGCGTCCGTAATTGCGTTGCGGTTTCGGCATCGTCGCCATCCGCGAGCCCAGCGTGACCCACGGCGGGATGAGCCGGCGCAGCTCGTCGAGTTCGGCACCCTCGGCCCCGAAGACGGCGCGCAGGATGGCGTTGAGCGTGATGCGCATCATCGACGGCAGCGTCGGGAAGGCCTCGCCCTCCGGCCAGCCGGCGGTCTCGCGCAAGGTCTCTTCTTCGATGATCGCCTCGTACTTCTTCATGCTCTTGCCGTGGAACGGCGGCGCCAGCAACCGCCGCCGCCGGCGGTGGTCCTCCCCGTCGAGCGCGAACACCGAGCCGGAGCCGAACAGCCGGCTCAGGTTGGGCTGGATGTTGCCGAGCTCGTCCGGGCTGGTGGTGAAGATCTGCTTGGCCAGCTGCGGGTCGGCGACCACCACGACCGGGCCGTAGATGGGGAGGTTCAGCGTGAAGACGTCACCGTGCCTGCGGGCCAGCCGCTGGATCATCCCGCGCCGCGACATCGCAAAACCCAACCCCTGCAACAGCTTTGGCAGCCTGGTCGCGGGGGGCAACCGGACGGGCATGGTTGCCGGTGGGGCGGTGACGGCTTCACTCATGACGGGCTACTCCCCATTTCTGCCCCGGGCCCCCGGGGTGGTACCGCGGTGTACCAGAACCTTTGAGGATACGGTACTCTGTGGTACCAGACCTGACAAGGGTGCCGCACCGACCGAAAGGGGCGCCGGCCGTGACATCAGCGGCGACAGCAACGGCTGACGAAGCGGTTGTCGGCGACCCGTTCCGGCTCCGATTGCTCGACGGCCTCGCCACCTCGATCGCCGAGCGCGGCTACCGCGCCAGCACCGTCGCCGACGTCGTTCGTCACGCCCGGACGTCCAAGCGCACCTTCTACGATCAGTTCGCGAGCAAGGAAGAGTGCTTCCTGGAGCTGCTGGGGTCCGACAACGAAAAGCTCGGCGCGTGCATCGCGGCAGCGGTCGACCCCGAGGCCGATTGGCATCAGCAGATTCGTCAGGCCGTCGAGGCCTACGTCGGCCACATCGAATCCCGGCCGGCCATCACGCTGAGCTGGATCCGGGAGCTTCCGTCGCTCGGTGCCGCCGCCCGCCCGGTGCAGCGCCGTGGGCTGCAGCTGCTGTCCAGCCTGCTGATCGACCTCAGCGCCAGCCCCGGGTTCCAGCGGGCCGAACTGCCCCCGCTGACCGCGGCGCTGGCGGTCATCCTGCTGGGCGGTTTGCGCGAACTCACCGCCCTTGCCGTCGAAGACGGAAAGCCGGTGCGGGAAATCGTCGAGCCGGCCGTCGACGCCTCCATAGCCCTGCTCGGCCCGCGACACTAGGCTCCATCGCATACCCCTCAACCAAGCGGAGGACCTCGCGATGCGGCTATCAACCCGAAACCAGCTCAAGGGAACCATCACCGAGGTCGATCTCGGGACCGTGATGGCGATCGTGAAGGTGAAGCTCGACGGCGGCGACCAGGTCGTCACCTCCTCGGTCACCAAGGACGCCGCGACCGATCTCGGCCTCAAGGTCGGGCAGCCCGCAACCGTGTTCATCAAGTCCACGGAAGTCACCATCGGCGTCGACTAACCCCATGGCGACGACGATGCGCGCCGAGCGCTTTTACGCGGACACCAAAAGGGTTGCGCTTGAAGACGTTCCAATACCCGAGCCCGGTCCCGGCGAAGTCCTGGTCAAGGTCGCCTTCTGCGGCATCTGCCACCCCGACCTGAGCCTGATCAACGGCACCTTCCCGGCTCAGCGGCCCGTGGTGATCCAGGGCCACGAAGCGTCGGGCACCATCGCGAAGCTGGGCCCCGACGTGACCGGCTGGGCCGAGGGCGACCGCGTCGTGGTTGCCGCCGGCCGGCCCTGCCAGAAATGCGCGAACTGCCGGCGCGGTGATGTGGTGAATTGCCTGCGGATCCAATTGATGGCGTTCGCTTACGACGGGGCTTGGGCCGAGTACACCGTGGCTCAGGCGGCGGGCCTGACCCGGGTACCGGACAACGTTCCGCTGGAGCAGGCCGCGATCCTGGCCGACGCGGTGTCCACCCCGTTCGGCGCGGTCGTCCGGACCGGGAAGGTCGCGGTCGGCGAGTCGGTCGGCGTGTGGGGCGTGGGCGGCCTAGGCACCCATATCGTCCAGCTCGCACGGTTGGTCGGTGCCGTACCGATCATCGCCATCGACGTCAACCCCGCCGTCCTGGAGCGTGCCCTGGCCGTGGGCGCGGACTACGCGTTCGACTCCCGTGACGACGGGCTCAGGGACAAGATCGCCGACGTCACCGACGGCCGGCTGCTGGATGCGGCCTTCGACGCCGTCGGGCTGAAAGCGACGTTCGAGCAGGCGCTCGATTTGCTCACCCCGGGCGGCCGCCTGGTGGGCGTCGGCATGAGCGCGCAGGCTCCGACCATCGGACCCACCTCCCTGTTCGGCTTGACCCGCAAGCAGGTGCTCGGTCACCTGGGCTATCAGAACGTCGACATCGAGACCCTGGCGAAGCTGGTTTCGGCTGGTCGCCTTGACCTTTCACGGTCGATCAGCGAGATCGTCGCCCTGGAAGACGTGGCGCACGGCATCGAGATACTCGAGCGTCAACAGGGCAACCCCATCCGTATCCTCGTCCAGCCCTGAGGCGCCGGCGGTTAACCTTCGCCGCGCAGGAAGGACCGTAGCCGGTCGAGCACGAGCTCGGGCCGCTGGTCGATGATCCAATGGCCGACGCCGTCGACCAGCTCCACCTCGAAATCGCTGATGTGGTCGGCATATCCGTCGGTCAGATCCGCCGTGATCACCGGGTCTTCGGTACCGGTCAGCCAGCGCACCGGCACCTCGACGCGGGCGTCGGCGTACTCGCCGCGCATCCAGCTCAGCATTTCCCCGGTCTGGAAGCTGCGATACCATCGGGAACCCGCCTCGGCGTGGCCGGGCTGGCGCATGCACTCGGCATAGATTCGGAGGTCGTCCTCGGGCAGTGCGAAACCGCCACCCACCCATGACCCGAGCAGACGGCTCGCCCTCGAGTTGAGATTGCCGACCATCCGCGGCCCGATGACCGGCAGTGAGATCGGGATCTGATACCAGAGCCGCCAGATATTCCTAACCGCGCGCAAATCACGTTTCACCCAGGGCGCCACCGTGTTCACGCCGAAGAAACCGGTCACCTTTGCCGGGTGGCGCAACATCATGATGAACGCGACCGGCCCGCCCCAGTCGTGGGCGACGAGCTTGACGGCCTTGACATTCAGGCGATCCAAGACGGCCGCCAGATCGTCGGCCATCTCGGCCTTGGTGTAAGTCGATCGGGGCGCCGAGCTCCAGCCGGCGCCGCGCAGGTCGGGGCACAGCACGCGATAGCCGTCGCCGGCCAGCGGCCCGATCAGGTTGTGCCATTCCCACCAGTTCTGGGGGAAGCCGTGCACCAGCATCACCGCCGGCCCGTCGGCCGGACCCGCGTCCGCGACATGGATCGTCACACCGCTCCCCAGATCGACATACCTGTGTTCGACACCGTCCAGCGCGGGCATAGTGACCATGAATTGAGAACGTAGCGGCCCGCCGCCGGTTAGGCCAGGAACCGCTCGACGTACGGCGCGAAGCGGCAACGCAGGTCGGCCTCGTCCAACCCGAACATCTCGCAGGACGTCGCGATGTTGCCGAGCCGGCCGCGGCGGTGACCGGCCAGGTACTCGTCGATCGCCGTTCGAACCTCGTCGGTGAACGGCTCGCCGGCCAGGACGTATACGCGTTCGGCGACGCCGATTTCGTCGGTCATGAAGTCGTCGAACCGGACGTCGACCGAGCGTTGCGGGCCGATGGTTTCCCGGTCGCGGACCAGGGCGGTGAGCATGTGCTCGAGGCGGTCGATCCACGACGCCGCGATCCGTTCCACGGGGACCGGCGACCGGTGCATGCGTGCGGAGTAGGTGATCATCGCGATCATCGACAGCGCCACCGGCACCGGGTCGCGGTGCGTGAAAACCACGATGCTGCCGGGGAATACGCGATCGAGCACCGGCACCTGCTCGAGGTGCTGGGGCGACTTGAGCAGCCAGCGCCGCCCGCCCCGCAAGAACTGCATGGCCCTGAGT
Organism: Mycobacterium sp. 852002-51613_SCH5001154; assembly: GCF_001667425.1. NCBI lineage: Bacteria > Bacillati > Actinomycetota > Actinomycetes > Mycobacteriales > Mycobacteriaceae > Mycobacterium > Mycobacterium sp. 852002-51613_SCH5001154. The sequence goes on from NZ_LZII01000034.1 coordinate 56,441, forward strand.
TGCCGGGCGAGGTACTCGTAGTGCGGCGTCTGGTCGTGGGCCTGGTAGTACTCGCGCCAGGGCGGCACGTCGGCCAGCGTCTCGAACAGCATGGTCGAGAAATCGTTGGCGAGCAGTTGGATCTCCTCGTGGACGTGCTCGGTGGTCATCTCGTGCATCAGCGGGAAGTGCGGCATCACGGTGTTGATCAACCCGACCGCGAGGTCCATCCGCGCCCGGCGGGGATCCGGCTCCATCCCGGCCTCGGCCGGCAACGGGAACGGTTCGACGCTTTCCCAGTAGGGCATGGTGCGAAAGGTGGGCGGCGCCGCCAGCAGGTTGTGCAGATGCGTGGTGCCGGTGCGGGGCAGGCCGGCGATCACCACCGGCGGCTGCAGCTCGATGTCGTCGATCTCCGGATGCCGGCGCACCAGGTCGGTCAACAACAGCCGGTTCTTGAGCAACTGCAGCAGCTGCCCGAAGAAGTTCACCACCCCGGCCTCGTGCAGCCCGTCGATGTCGCGCAGCGCCGCGAGGTAGACCTCGAGCCGTTCGCGATAGTCGTCCGCACCGAAGTCGTCCAGGCCGGTGTCCGCGGCCGCCCTCGCATGCAACGCCTCGGCATCCAGCGGGCAGTCCGGCGCCAGCGAGGCCATCATGTCGAGCAGTTGTTGCGCCTCGGCGCCGAAGCGGGGCGTGGCGAGGTCATCGAGGCGAACGGCGGCGGTCACGGCGACTTATGTTACTCTCAGTTTCGTAATGGTAGTGGATTTTGGCCGGCCCCGTGACCCACGCATCGACGGCGCGGTGCTCAGCGCGACGGTCGAGCTGCTCGCCGAAACCGGTTATGCCGGGCTTTTGGTCTCCGCGATCGCCGAACGCGCCGGCACCAGCAAGCCCGCGATCTACCGGCGCTGGCCGAGCAAGGCGCACCTGGTCCATGAGGCGGTGTTCCCCATCGGTGTCGCGACCGAGCTACCCGACACCGGCTCACTGCCCGAGGATCTACGCGAAATGGTCTGTCGCTCAATGGCTTTCCTGACGACGCCGGCCGCCAGGGCGGCCTTGCCGGGTTTGGTGGGCGAGATGACCGCGGACCCGACCCTGCACTCGGCGCTGCTGGAGCGATTCGCCGGCGTCATCGGCGGCGGCCTGACCGAGTTGCTGGAGCGGGCCGCGGGCCGCGGCGAGGTCCGGCCCGAGGTGACCGCCACCGAACTCACCGATGCCATCGCCGGCATCACCCTGATGGGCCTGCTCACCCGTGTCGGTGAGCTCGATGAGGCCTGGGTCGATCGCACAACCACGTTGCTCCTGAAGGGAATCCGCGCATGACGCACGAAACGACGGCCGCGTGGCAGGAATTGCTCGCCACCCTGGGCACCCTGGACCGCTCCTTCCTGGGGGGAGACCGGGCGGTGACCGACGACCGCCACATCGCCGACGGCTATCGCATGCTCGCCAGCACACTCGGCGTGGCATTCGACGCCTACCTCTTCCCCGAGCCCGGCCGACCCCAGTTCGTCGCGGTGAACACGCCGTTCCGCCGCGACCGCCGCTGGGGTGGCGACAACACCGACGCCTACTACTTCATGTGTCCGGTCGACCCGAAGCGCCGCTACCGCATCAGCGGCAATCGCGGTGACAGCGTGTACTTTTCGGTGACCGCCTACAACGAGCCGTCACCGGGCGCGTGGTCCGACCGGGTGGTCGCGATCGTCCGCGACAGCGATCTCGACGTGGCCGCCAACGGCGACTTCGCCTTCGAACTCGGCCCCACCCCCGACGCCGCCGTGCTGATGACCCGCGACTACCAGGCCGACCCGCTGACCGGCCACCCCGTCACCTGGCGGATCGAGGCGCTCGACGATCCGGAGCCGATTCGGCACGGCGACGCCGAGGCTGCCGCGAGCCTGCAGGCGGTCGCAACCTGGTTGCGCACCATGTTCGCGATCGTGCCGCTGACGGTAGGGACACGTGCCGACGACGACCATGCCCTGGGGCACGAAACCGCGCACACGGCAAATCAATTCGCCGATCCCTATCAGGTTCCCGACGCAAACTTCGGCTGGTCGGCCCGCGACGCCTGCTACTCATATGGCAGCTTTGTGCTCGCTGACGACGAAGCGCTGGTGATCACGCACCGACCGCCCGCGTGCAGGTTCTGGAACCTGGTGGTGTGGAACCAATTCATGGCCACCTTCGGCGCCGCCGAGGGCCCGGACGCCCGCTGTTCGATCAACGGCCACAGCGCCGCTCTCAACAGCGACCGCTCGGTGACGATCGTCTTGTCCGGCGATAGAACCGGCCACCCGAATTCGCTGACCACGCTGGGCTATCCCCGCGGTAACCTCGCCTTCCGGTGGTTTCTCGCCGACGGGGTGCCGGAGCGGCCGGAGGTGGAACTGGTGAAGGTGGCACAGGCGCCGACGGAGACCAGCTAGCCCGCCGGCACTCAGATTTCGCGAACCAACTCGATGGCGCGCCCGAGCGTGCGAAGCTTCGCCTCCAGTGTGTCGCCGGCCGGGTACAGCCGCACGGTGTTCACGCCGGTGTCGCGCCACACCGCAAGCCGCGCGCGGACCATCTCCTCGGTGCCGATCAGCGTGGTGGCCAACACCATGTCGTCGGTCACCAACGCGGCCGCGCCGTCGCGGTCGCCCCGCTGCCAGCGCTCGCGCACCTCGGCGGCGATGCCGGCCCAGCCTTGCCGGCTGTAGGCCTGGTTGTAGTAGTTCGTGCTCGATGTCCCCATCCCGCCCAGGCTGAACGCAAGCTCCTTCTTGCGGCCGGCGACCATGGCGTGCAGCTCATCCTCGTCCGCGGCGAACGCAACCTCGGCGCCCTGGCAGATGTCGACCTCGGCGCGCGAGCGGCCGGCGGCGGCCAGGCCCTCGTCGAGATGCGAGAAGTAGGCGGCGCCGGCGCCCTCCGGGACGAAGCTGGTGCCCAGCCACCCGTCGGCGACCCGCCCCGTCAACCGCAGCATGGCCGGAGACAGCGCGGCCAGGTAGATCGGAATGGGATGCTCGGGCCGGGTCGACAACCGCATCGGCACCCCTTCGCCGCCGGGGAGCGGGATCTGAAACTGCTTGCCCGAGTACGAGAGTTTGTCCCCGGTGAACACCTTCCGCACGATGTCGACGGTTTCGGAGATGCGGGCCAGCGGCGCGCTGAACGAGACGCCGTGCAAGCCCTCGATCACCTGGGGACCGGACGCGCCCAGCCCGAGCAGAAAACGCCCACCCGACAGGTTGGATAGCGTGATGGCGGTCTGCGCGACCATGACGGGCGATCGAACGCCGACCTGCAGGATGCCCGAGCCCAGCAGGATCCGTTCGGTCCGCGCCGCGAGGTAGCCCAGGGCCGAGGGCGCGTCGGAGCCCCAGGCCTCGGCCACCCAGCACACATCGAGGCCCAGCTTCTCCGCCTCGACGACGAAGGCCGCGGTGTCCCGGCCGGCACTCGAAAACTCGACCGTGGTGGCGGTGCGCATCAGCGCACCCCGTGCTCGGCCAGTCTCTTGATCGCCGCGAGCGTCTTGCCGATCGCGGCCTCGAACTCGCGCATCCGCACGAACACGATCTTCTGTTCCTTGTCGGGCATCGATTCGATGGCGACCGACAGCCCCGAACGTCCCGGACCCATCTGCATCCAGTAGCTCAGCGCCGTGCCGCCATCGCGGGAGTTCAGCCGGAACCGCCACATCGCCGCGGGGTTGTCGGGTTCCCCGACGGCCCAGGCGAATTCGCGTGGCTCGTCACACGCGACGATTTGCGAAGTGGTGGTCCATTTCCCGAACGCGTCGTGCTCGTTGTGCCCGATGAAGCGGGCGCCCACGCGCGGGCCGTCGGCACCCTCGGCCCACTCCACGGCCTGCAGCTCGTTGCTGAGCGTCGGCATCAGCTTGATGTCGGAGACCAGGCTCCACACCCGGGCCGGCTCCGCATCGATCCATGTCGATGCCTCCACCGTCGGTTTGTCCGCATACCGCGCGCCGGTCCATTCCACGCAGCCCATTGTGCCCCCGCACGTGAATGCCCGGCTCAGGTGCGGGGGCCGTGGGCGGCTGTCAGGCGGCCGTGGGCACCGGATCGGCCGACCGGTCGGAGCTTGACTTGCGCAGGACCGAGTCCGGGAAGGTGAGCCGGACGATCTTGCGGACGACGGTGCCGAACTGCCGCAGCAGCGGGCCGCGGTTGTAGGGGATGCCGTAGCGCTCGCAGATCGCTTGCACCTCGGGTGCGATCTCGGCGTAGCGCCGGGCCGGCATGTCCGGGAACAGGTGGTGCTCGATCTGGTGGGACAGGTTGCCGGACAGCAGATGAAAGAGCTTGCCACCGGTGAGGTTTGCCGAACCGAGGACCTGGCGGAAGTACCACTGGCCGCGCGACTCGTCTTTGGTCTCCTCGACGGTGAATTCCTGGGTGCCGTCCGGGAAGTGGCCGCAGAAGATGATCATGTAGGACCAGACGTTGCGCATCAGGTTGGCCGAGAGGTTGCCCGTGAAGACGAACGGCGCGAAGGGACCGGCCAGCAACGGAAAGGCCACGTAGTCCTTGAGCGTTTGCCGACGGGTCTTCTTCCAGATCGCGCGCAGCACGTCTCGTTTGTCGGCCAACTCGATTTCGCCGGAGCGGATTCGCTCGGTTTCCAGTTCGTGCAGTGCGACGCCGTACTGGAACAACACCATCAGCAAGAAGGCGTAGAGCGGGTTGCCCAGGAAGTACGGCTGCCAGCGCTGGTCTTCGCTCATCCGCAGGATGCCGTAACCGATGTCGCGGTCCATCCCCACGATGTTGGTGTGGGTGTGGTGCATGTAGTTGTGCGAATGGCGCCACTGATCGGCCGGGCACGCGGTGTCCCACTCGAAGGACCGGCCGGAGATGTTCGGGTCACGCATCCAGTCGTATTGGCCGTGCATGATGTTGTGGCCGATCTCCATGTTGTCCAGGATTTTCGACAACCCCAGCATCGTGGTTCCCAGCAGCCAGGCGGGCGGCAGGAACAACAGCGCGCGGCCGCCGACTTCCAGCGCCCGCTGGGCCTTGATGACGCGGCGGATGTAGTCGGCGTCCTCAGCGCCGAGGCTGGCCATCACGCGTTCCCTGATGGCGTCCAGTTCGCGGCCGAATGCGTCGGCCTGTTCGGGGGTCAGGTTGATCTTGTTCTGTGTCATGGCTTTTCCTCCAGGGTTGGTTGGGCTAAAGCGACAGGTCCACATCGCCGACCGGGACGGACACACAGATCTGCACGTCCTCGTCGGGGCCGGTCGAGACCGCGCCGGTGATCAGGTTGCGCACCGTGCCGGCGGTCTTCCGCCGCGTGCAGGTGTGGCAGATGCCCATCCGGCAGCCGTTTTCGGGTGACAGGCCGGCCGATTCCGCCTGTTCTAGCAGCGAACGTCCGTCGTCAACGACATCGACTCCGCTGTCGGAGAACGTAACCCGCCCCCCCGAGGGATTGGCCGGCGCCTCGAAGGAGGGTGGCACGAAGCTCTCCGTGTAGACGTTGTCGCAGTGCTTTCGGACGGCGTCGACCAAAGGCGTTGGCCCGCAGACGAACACAGCATCGGGTGACGGCATCGCGGCGGCCAGATGCGCGGCGTCGAATCGGCCGGTGAGGTCGCCGCCCTCGGCTCGGGTGTAGCCGTGCAGCACCCGGACGCCGGGCAGCGTCGCGAGTTCGTCGCGGTAGCACGCATCGCCCGCGTTTCGTGCGTAATGGATGAACGCGATCTCGCCGGGGTGCCCCTCGGCGACCAGGGTGCGCACCATGGCCATCACCGGGGTGATGCCGCTTCCGCCGGAAACGAACAAGATCCGGCGGGGTCCTTTCGGCCCCGGCTGCGGCAACACGAAGTCGCCACCGACGCCGGCCAGACCGAACACCATGCCGGGCCGGGCGTGTTCGTACAGGTAGTTCGAGACCAGCCCGCCGTCGTGCTGTCCGATCGTCAGCTCGAGGTGGGCGGCCCCCTCGGCATTGGCCGGGGAATAGCAGCGGGTGTGCCGGCGGCCGTCGATTTCGACGGTGAGGTTGACGTACTGGCCGGCTTTGACGGTATGGGCGGATGCGAAGCTGTCGTTGGGAGCGAGGGTGAGGGTGACGCTGCGCGCGGCGCTGCGGCGCACTTCGATCACCTTGGCGCGGGCCTCCCCCAGCGTCCAGGTCGGCGCCACCAGCTCGGTGTACCGGTCGACGCCGTGCGGGCCGGTGAGGAGATCGAGAAGGTCTGAACCCAAGCTCGCTTCCGAAAAGTCCGAGCGAAAGTTCGACCCGAAGTCTGAGCGGTTTGAGTGAACATATGTACACCGTGGGACCATACCCCCCGGTCAGTCAAGGGTTTCCGCAGGTCTGTGGTAGGGTTCACATAGTGAACAGCCGTACTCCTAGCTCACGGGTGCGCGGTTCTGGTCGCGAGCGCTCGCGCGAAAGTCGGTCGCGTGAGGAGCGCAAGGAGGCGACCCGTCGCGCAATCATCGCCGCGGCACTCAAGCTGCTGCAGGACCGCAGCTTTTCCAGTCTCAGCCTGCGTGAGGTGACCCGTGAGGTCGGGATCGTGCCGGCCGCGTTCTATCGCCACTTCGAGTCGATGGAGGCCCTTGGGCTGGTTCTGATCGACGAGTCATTCCGAAGCCTGCGCGACACCCTGCGTGACGCGCGTGCCGGCAAGCTCGACCCGAACCGGGTGATCGAATCATCAGTCGAAATTCTGGTCGCCAGTGTCGCGCAGCGGCGGGAACACTGGCGATTCATTGCTCGCGAACGCAACAGCGGGCTCAGCGTGCTGCGCTACGCCATCCGCACCGAGATCCGGTTGATCACGTCCGAGTTGGCCACCGACCTGGCGCGCTTTCCACGGCTGCACGAGTGGACCACCGAAGATCTCAACGTGCTCGCGACCCTGTTCGTCAACGCGATGATCGTGATCGCGGAGGCGATCGAGGATTCGCAGAGCGCCGAAACGCTGGAAGACATTCGGCGGCTCGCCGTCAAGCAGTTGCGGATGATCGCCATCGGCATCGCCGGCTGGAAGAGCAAGCCTTAGTCGCGCCGCACCTGGAGTGAACAGTCGAACACTGGCTACCTCAGTCCGTCGTCTGAGTGAAATCCGGCGCCCTGTTCTCATCGACGACCTCATACAGCGACTGGCCGTCTTCGGGCGCTCCATCGATCTGGCCCCGATGGGCGCGTCCGGGAGGACCGTCGGCGAGCGCGTCCACACCCTCCCCGGGCAAGTCGGGCGAGATGTCCGGTTCCTCCTCCGCGAGCCGGGCATCCAGCGATTCGCCCTCACGCTCTTCTCGCGCGGTCATGCCAAACCGGTTCGCTTCGCTCCAGCCCTCGGGCGGGTCGACGACGACGTCGCCGTCGTCGTTGTGCAACTCGTCGGAGTCGGTACCTTCGCTCGCGTTCAACGTGTCACCGGGACCGCCCTCCTCGGGGAAGTCCGCAGGATCCACCAGCTCGTCGGCTTGGGGGTTTTCGCTCATGCGGGAACGGTTGCCCGCGGGATCGGGGGGCTAAACGCAACCCGCCCCTAGCGCGGCGACCGCCACATCGCCCACATGGTGGGACCGCCATCGGGGACGACGATCTCGCGGGTCACCGTGAAGCCGAAACGTTCGTAGTACGGCACGTTTTCGGGCTTGCTCGACTCGAGGTAGGCCGGACAGTATTCGGCGTCGCACCGATCCAGCCGCGACCGCATCAACGCCTGCCCGAAGCCCTGCCCGCGGACCGAGGGGTCGCTCCCGATCACGGCGAGATACCAGTGCGGCTCTTCGGGATGCATGCGCTTCATGAGCTCCTGCAGGCCGCGCGCCCTCGCGGTACGAAGGCCGAACACCCGCAGAAACGTCGGAATCATCGCCAGTTCGCCCCGCCGGGTCTCGCGCCACTGATTCGGCGGATCCCACAGCGCCGCCGCGCCGATGTCCGGGCCGGCGCAAGCCACCTCGACGCCGCCGCAGCCCAGATGGTGGTGGCGGGTCATCGTTGCGAACAACCGGTGCAGGTTGGCGGCCCGGTCCTTCGGGTCGGGCAGCAGCCAGGTCGTCACCGGGTCGTCGTAGAAGGCCCGGCCCAGGGTGCGCGACAGCTCGCGGACATCGGCCTTGCGCGCCGGGCGTGGCTGGGGAGTCACCCGAGTCAGGCTAGCGGGTGAGCCACATCCGGGTGTCATGACCGGAGCAGCGGGTACGTTAGGGCGGTGACCGGCGTTTCGCGTCGCGCATTCGGGCGGATGGCCGCCGCAGCGGGCATGCTCGGCACAGCCAGCTGCGGGCGCCCGGGTAACGACCACGCCGCACCCGCCGCCCCGCCACCGCCCGCGGTCAAGCGGGTGGGCGTGGTGCTCTCGCACGAACAGTTCCGCACCGACCAGCTGGTGGCACAAGCGCAGGCGGCCGAACAGGCCGGCTTTCAGTATGTCTGGGCCAGCGACCACATTCAGCCGTGGCAGGACAACGAAGGCCATTCGATGTTCCCGTGGCTGACGCTGGCGCTGGTGGGCAACGTCACCAGCCGCATCGCGTTCGGCACCGGAGTCACCTGCCCCACATACCGTTATCACCCGGCAGTGGTGGCACAGGCGTTCGCCTCGCTGGCGATCCTCAGCCCCGGCCGGGTGTTCCTGGGTGTCGGTACCGGGGAACGGCTCAACGAACAGGCGACCACAACCGCGTTCGGCAAATATGCCGAACGCCACGACCGTTTGGTCGAGGCAATCAGCCTGATCCGCCAGTTGTGGAGCGGATCGCGAACCTCGTTCGCCGGCCGGTACTTTCAGACCAACGCGCTGAAGCTATACGACACACCGTCCACACCGCCCCCGATCTTCGTGGCGGCCAGCGGACCCAAGAGCGCAACTGTGGCCGGTCAATACGGAGACGGCTGGATCGGTCAGGCCCGGGATGTCACGAACCCCGCACTCGTGGCCGCATTCAGCGCCGGTGCGGAGGCCTCCGGCCGCGACCCGGGCAGCCTGGGCAAGCGCGCGGAGCTGTTCGCTGTCGTCGGCGATAACACCGAGGCGACGACGGCCGCCGGCCTATGGCGCTTCACCGCCGGCGCCGTCGACCAGCCGAATCCAGTCGAAATACAGCGTGCCGCGGCGGTCAATCCCATCGACAAGGTGCTGGCCAATTGGACCGTCGGCACCGACCCCGCCCCCCACATCAAGGCGGTGCAAGCGGTCCTGGACGCCGGCGCCGTGCCGTTTCTGCATTTCCCCCAAAGCAATCCGCTGACGGCCATCGACTTCTACCGCACCAACGTCTTGCCCCAGTTGCACTAGACGGACCTGGACTCGACCGCCTACCCCGACGAGACCGGTTGAAACGACGGTGTTTTGCCGCAACCGCACCGGAGTTTGCGCCGCTGGCAGCAGTTTCAACGCCCCGGGCCCGGGTATCCGCAGGCCACTTCGAGTGACAAGCCCAACTGGAAGGCAAGGCATGGATGCAATCACTTTTCTTCGCCAGGACCACAAGAGTGTCCTCGGTCTGTTCGAGACGCTCGACGGGGCGCCGTCGGGCTCGGGCGCCGAGGCGAGCGGCCTGGAAACGATGGTGAACAACCTCATCATCGCCGAGTCGCAGCACGAAGCCATTGAGGAGCAATTCTTTTGGCCGGCGGTCCGCGACGCGCTAGGCGACGGACTCGTCGACAAGGCGATCGAGCAGGAGCAGGCCGGCAAGCAGCTGTTGCAGCGGCTCGAGGACGGCAAGCCCGGCGAGCCGGACTATCACGAGGCGCTGCAGGAGTTCGTGCGCGCGGGCCGCGAACACATCGCGTACGAGCAGGACGTGGTCTGGCCGCAGGTGGAGCTGGCGATCAGCCGAGAAGAGCTGGAGAAGATCGGCGAAAAGCTGGAGCAGGCAAAGAAAATCGCGCCGACCCGGCCCCATCCGGACACCCCGCCAAACCCCACCGTGCTCAAGACGATGGGCTTGGGGGCGGCAATCGTCGACCACATGCGCGACGCGTTGACCGGCCGTGCGGACGACAACCCGCCGGACCCGCAGGTCAAGTAGGAGACTTGAAGGCCGGGCGCTGGATCCTCAGCGCCCGGCCTCTTTGTCCCAATTAGCTTGTTGGAACGTGCTGTTCGTGCGTGAAGGGCTTCTCGGCCTTGATGGCGGGTGAGCCCTGCGGGTTCTGCTGTGCACCCTGGTTCTGGCGAGTGCTGCCGCCGAGCCACTGCTGTTCGGGCTTCTCGACGTACTCCCATGACATGCCCTTCGGCCACGGCCCCTGGCCCTCGTTCCACGGGCCGCGAATCGATTCGCCGCCACCGTTGGACATGTTGAACGCGACGTTCTGGAAGCGCGGGTCGCCCGGCAACTGCCCCGGCGGGAAGTTCACCGGAAGCTCATTGAGCGCGGCGGTGAACTGCTGATAGTGCGTCACCTCGCGGGTCATCAAAAAGTTGAGGGTGTCCTGCACGCCGGGATCGTCGGTGTACTGCTTGAGGTACTCGTACACGATCTTCGCGCGCGATTCGGCCGCGATGTTGTTGCGCAGGTCGACCGTCGGGTCACCATTGGCATCGATGTAGGCGCCGGTCCAGTTGTTTCCCCCGGAGTCCTTGACGTCCGGCCCACCGCCGCTGAGCACCAGGAACAGCGGGTTGACCGATACCGAATGGATGATGCTGTCCCGGCCGTCGCCGCTGGCCACCGCCGGCATCCAGTCGCATTTCTCGTGGGCGATCTTGAGGTTGTCGTTGAGCCCGTCGAGCAACATGGTGATCATCGATCCGACCATTTCGAGGTGGCTGAGTTCTTCGGTCGCGATGTCCATGAACAGGTCGTACATCTTCGGGTTCTTCTGCCGCAGCACGAACGCCTGAGTGAAGTACTGCAACGCGGCGGTGAGTTCGCCGTTGGCGCCGCCGAATTGGTCCATCAGCAACGTCGCGAACCGCGGGTCCGGCCGGTCGACGCGGACCTCGAATTGAAGATCTTTGTTGTGTACGAACACTTGGTCTCCCTTGGCTTGTCGAGAAGGTTATGGTTTCGCCGGGTACCCGCGGCCTTCGCCGCCAAACGGCGGTGACAGCAACTTCCGGCGCGGGCCGCCCAGCGCCGCGGACCGGTGTGCGGGTGACGCGACGGCGGCCATAGTGGACAATCCGGTCCTATGGAGTTATCGGACCCGAATGCCCGGCACCAGTTGGCCGTGCGCATGGCCGAACTGGCCCGCGACACCGCCGCGCCGCGCTCGCTCGCTCATGTCCTGAACGACGTGACCAACACCGCCGTAGCGCTGATACCGGCCGCGGACGTCGCCGGGGTGTTGCTGATCAAGGGGGGCGGGGACTTCGAATCGGTGGCCGACACCGACAGCCTGGCTGCGGAGCTCGACAAGCTACAACACGACTTCAATGAGGGGCCCTGCCACGACGCCGCCCTGAAACAGACGATCGTGCGGACCGATGACCTCCGCAATGAACCCCGCTGGCCAAATTATGCGCCGGCGGCTGTGGAACGCGGCGTGCTGAGCAGCCTGTCGTTCAAGCTGTATACCGCCGAGCGCACGGCGGGAGCGCTGAACCTGTTCAGCCATAAGGCCAACGTCTGGGACACCGAGGCCGAAACCATCGGCACCATCTTCGCCGCACACGCGGCGTCGGCGATCATGGCCAGCCGCCACGGGCAGCAGATGCAATCGGCCCTGTCGACGCGCGACCGGATCGGCCAGGCCAAGGGCATCATCATGGAGCGCTACAACGTGGACGAACTGCGCGCGTTCGACCTGCTCCGTCAGCTATCCCAGGAGAGCCAGGTCAAGCTCGCCGACATCGCGCAGCGTGTCATCGATACTCGCCGCGAAGACTGACCCCGCCGCCGCCATCTACGATGGGGTGGCTTCATCGATGAGTCCGGCGCGACGCAGCGCCGGGGAACGGGTGGCCACCGTGTGGGACTTCGAAACGGACCCGGAATATCAGGCAAAGCTCGACTGGGTCGAAAAGTTCATGGTCGACGAGCTCGAACCGCTCGATCTGGTCGCTCTCGACCCCTATGACAAGAAGAACGCCGAGATGATGGCGATCCTGCGGCCGTTGCAGCAGCAGGTGAAGGATCAGGGCCTGTGGGCCGCGCATCTGCGGCCGGAGCTCGGCGGCCAGGGCTTCGGCCAGGTCAAGCTCGCGCTGCTCAACGAGATCCTCGGCCGTTCCCGCTGGGCGCCGTCGGTGTTCGGCTGCCAGGCGCCCGATTCGGGCAACGCCGAGATCCTGGCGATGTTCGGCACCGACGATCAGAAGGCCCGTTACCTGCAACCGCTGCTCGACGGCGAGATCACCTCGTGCTATTCGATGACCGAGCCGCAGGGCGGTTCCGATCCCGGACAGTTCGTCACCGCCGCTACCCGCGACGGCGACTACTGGGTGATCAACGGGGAGAAGTGGTTCTCCACCAACGCCAAGCACGCCTCGTTCTTCATCGTTATGGCGGTGACAAACCCCGAGTCGCGCACGTACGACAAGATGTCGCTTTTCATCGTCCCGGCCGAGACACCGGGCATCGAGATCGTCCGCAACGTGGGCGTGGGAGCCGAGTCGTCGGCGCGCGCCAGCCACGGGTATGTCCGCTACACCGACGTGCGCGTCCCGGCCGACCACGTGCTGGGCGGCGAGGGTCAGGCGTTCATGATCGCGCAAACCCGACTCGGCGGCGGGCGCATCCACCACGCGATGCGCACGATCGCTCTGGCGCGCAGCGCTTTTGACATGATGTGCGAACGTGCCGTGTCCCGAAAGACGCGGCACGGGCGACTGTCCGATTTTCAGATGACCCAGGAGAAGATCGCCGACAGCTGGATACAGATCGAACAGTTCCGGCTGCTGGTGTTGCGCACCGCGTGGCTGATCGACAAGCACCACGACTACCAGAAGGTGCGCCGCGACATCGCGGCGGTCAAGGTGGCCATGCCCCAGGTGCTGCATGACGTCGTGCAACGGGCCATGCACCTGCACGGCGCGCTCGGCGTCTCCGATGAGATGCCGTTCGTGAAGATGATGGTGGCGGCCGAGTCGCTGGGCATCGCCGACGGCGCCACCGAACTGCATAAGATGACGGTGGCCCGCCGCACCTTGCGCGAATACCAGCCGGTCACAACGCCATTCCCGTCCGCGCACATACCCACCAGGCGCGCGGAAGCCCAAGCGCGGCTGGCCGAGCGGCTCGAGCATTCCGTCGCCGAGTTCTGACCCGGCTGCACTTAAATCACGCGCACGACACGCCGTAAAGCGCTGCCGTAGTTTAAGTTTCGCGGCAGGAGGTCACGACACGTAGCGAACGATGGACTCGGCCACACACGCCGGCTTTGGCGCACCCTCGATCTCGACGGTCGTCGACATGGTCGCCTGCACGGCGCCGTTTCCGATGTCATCGACACCGACCAGCGACGTCTGCGCGCGCACCCGGGAGCCGACCGGAACCGGGGCGGGGAAGCGAACCTTGTTGAGGCCGTAGTTGATTGCGAGCTTGATGCCGTTGACCGTGTAGATCTGGTGCTGCAGGCGCGGCAACAGGGCCAGGGTCATGAAACCGTGGGCGATCGTCCCACCGAAGGGACCGGCGGCGGCGCGTTCCGGGTCGACGTGGATCCACTGGTGATCGCCGGTCGCGTCGGCGAACAGGTTGACGTCTTCCTGGGTGATGGTCACCCAGTCGCTGTGGCCGATGGTTTCGCCGGTAGCGGCCGCGAGTTCGGCTACTGATTCGAAGGTGCGCATAGAGGTTCTCCTTGAGTCCGGGCGCTAAGAATAGCGCCGGGGTCCTGGTGCCAGATCAGCCATCCCGGCCCGCCGCACGCACGATCCGGTTTGGCGGCGCATACGCGGGGAACCCGTCGGAAGTCACGACCCGCACCGGAAGGAAGCAAATGGGGGACCCGAAGGGCCACAAGACAGAGTCCGACGTCGAACCGGAGGCTCACGAGTCACGGTCACGCGCCGCGGCCGGAGAGGCCGACGGCTCGTACGTGGGAGCGGCTGGTCCCGACGATTCTTTCGATGCCGGGGAAACGGGTGCCGAAGCGCGGAGCCAGCAAGGCTGACCCCATGGACCACAGCGAATCGGTTACCGAAGCGCGCCGATCGCGGCCTGCAATTTGGTGGTGGCCTGATCCGCAACCTCCTGCAGGGCCCCCTGCTCGCCTGTCACCTTAACCATGAGTTGCGGGTCCATCGCTTCGACGAGAACCGCATCGCTACCGGCGGGGTCGGTTCGAACCACGACGTTGCACGGCAGTAACTGGCCGATCTGGCGGTGAATGCCCAGCGCGCGATGCGCCAACACCGGGTTGCAGGCACCCAGGATCACATAGTCCTCCATGTCCTCCCCGAGTTTGTTTTTCAGGGTGGCTTTGACGTCGATCGTGGTCAGCACCCCGAAGCCCTGTTCGGCCAGAGCTTCCGTTGTCCGTTTCACCGCGTCGTCGAACGAGGTGTGCAACGTGGTGGTCAGCCCTGCAGTCATCGTTTTCTCCTCTTTCCGGTTCTCATCTGTGACGTGTGGCGCTAGGCGGCGGCGCGTGGCCGCTGCAGCTGGGCGAACTGGGGAACCGAACCCAAGGTGGCGACCGCATCGAATACGGCGATCGAGTCCGCGGCGTCGGGCACCGCGGTCAGGACCGGCCCGAAGAACGCGTGCCCGTCGATCCGCAGGATCGGGCTCCCCCCGGTTTCGCCGAGCGCGTCTTGCGCCGCCTGGTGTCCACGTCGCACGACGTCGTCCAGCGATGTGTCCGAGGTGGCCGCGGCGGTGGTGTCTCGCGCACCGGCGGCGGTCAACACGTGGGCGACGAGACTGTCGTCAAGGGGTTCGGAGCCGTCGAAGTACCGTTCACCAAACGCGAAGTACGCGGCGGTCCATCCTGCGGCGCCGCTTTCGCGCGCGATGGCGGCCATCAGCCGGCCAACTTGTTGCGAGTCGCGCATGCGGGCCTGCTGAGGGGCCGGAAGTTCTCGCCCCTCGTTGAGCACCGCCAAACTCATCAGCTGCCAGTCGACAGCCATGCCGGTCTTCTCGGCAACGGCGCGAAGCCACCGTGCGGTGTTCCACGAGAACGGGCACACCGGGTCCAACCAGAGTGTGACCGTCGATCCGGCTCGACCGCTGTCAGCAGGGTTCATTGCGCTTCCCTCTCGTCGGCACCGGGCCGTCAGGCCAGGCTCAGGAACAGTTTTTCCAGCTCATCGATCGACACGGCCGGCCTCTCGGTGGGACTACCCTCCGGTCGGGCGATGCAGTCGCGCAGCCCCGAGGCAATGATCTTGAAGCCGGCGCGATCCAGCGCCCGCGATACCGCGGCCAGTTGGGTAACGACGTCCTTACAGCTGCGGCCCTGCTCGATCATCGCGATGACGCCGCCGAGCTGACCGTGTGCGCGACGCAACCGGGCCAGGACGGCATCCATGTCGCCGGGGTCGTGAGCTTCGTTTGCCATGACTCCTTCATACCATACCCACCGGGGTATACCGGGCCGATTGATAATACCCCGGGGGGTATGGTACGAATTGAGTTGCGGTTGATGCCGCGACTCTTGGGTACCGGTCACGCGAACACGCGCGACGTGTGCCCGCTGGCCCTCAGGTGCGGGCCAAATGGCCCTATTCGTTGGGGCGATGCGGGCTGAGACTCCGTACCAGAACGACCAGGTCACGAGGGAAGGAAACGTCAGTGTCCACGTTTCTCAGACGGGCGTGGGTGCCGTTGGTCGTCGTGGCGGCAGTCGCCCTCGGCGGCATTGCCGTCGAGCGGCTCCGCGGCGTCTTCGGGTCCGACGCGATCTTCACCGCGACGGGCCGCAGCGCCGAACCACTCGAACCCTCGCACATCAAGCAAGTGACCTACGAGGTCTACGGCCCCAGCGGCACAACGGGAACCGCGAGCTACCTCGACAACAACGCGCAGCCGGAACAGGTGGACTTCGCCACGCTGCCGTGGACCTTCACGGTCACGTCGACGGTGCCCGCCGTGATCGCCAGTGTTGTGGCGCAAGGCGACAGCGACAACATCGGGTGCCGCATCACCGTCAACGGTGTGGTCAAGGACCAGCGCTCCTCGGCCGGGCGCCACGCCCAAACTTCCTGTCTGGTGAAGGCCGCATGAACACCGATACCGAGGCCCGTCCGAAATTCATGCGGTTCGTCCGCAGGTTCGCGTGGCCCATCATCATCGGCTGGCTATTACTCACCGTCGCCCTGAACGTGCTCGTGCCGCCGATCGAGTCGGTCGCACGCAATCACGCGGTGACGATGTCGCCCCAGGACGCTCCGGCGATGATCGCAGCCAAGCGCATGGGCGCAACGTTCCACGAGTCGGACTCCGACAGCATCGCGATGATCGTCCTGGAGAGCGATAAGCAGCTCGGCGACGAGGCGCACCGCTATTACGACTCCTTGGTGCGCAAGCTGCAGGCAGACCCCAAGCATGTGCAGCACGTCCAGAACGTCTGGGGCGATCCGCTCACCGCCGCCGGTGTCCAGAGCCGCGACGGCAAGGCCGCCTACGTCCAACTCAACCTGGCCGGCAACCAGGGCAGCACCCAGGGCAACCACTCGGTCGACGCGGTGCGGAAGATCGTCGACAAGTCAGAGCCCCCCAAGGGACTCAAGGTCTACGTCACCGGTCCGGCCCCCCTGAACACGGACATGAACGAGGCCGCCGACAAGAGCATGTTCAAGATGATGGGCGTCACGGGTGTGGTCATCATGATCATGCTGTTCATCGCCTATCGTTCCGTCAGCACGGTTCTTCTGGTCCTGGTCATGGTCGGCTTCGAGATGGGCACGGCCAGGGGGCTTGTCGCGCTGCTTGGAAACAATGAGCTGTTGGGATTCTCGACGTTCGTCGTTGCGATGCTGTCCTCGTTGGCGATCGCGGCGGGCACGGACTACGCGATCTTCCTCATCGGGCGTTACCAGGAGGCGCGTCAGGCCGGTGAAGACCGAGAAACCGCCTACTACACGATGTTTCGCGGGACCTCACACATCATCTTGGGCTCGGGATTGACGATCGCCGGTGCTACGTTCTGCCTGCACCTGGCGCGCCTGTCGTACTTCAAGGCACTGGGCATTCCGTCCGCCTTGGGCCTGCTCGTCGTCGTGGCGGGAGCGATGACCGCGGCCCCCGCCGTCGTCGCGGTGGCAACCCGGTTCGGCCTGCTCGACCCGAGACGGATGATCAAGACGCGCGGCTGGCGGCGCATCGGCACCGCCACCGTGCGCTGGCCCGGTCCGGTTTTCGCGGCCTCGCTGGTCATAGCGATCGTCGGCATTCTCGTCATGCCGAGCATGAAGGTCAGCTACAACGACCGCTTCTACATACCCCGCGGCCTCCCGTCGAGCGTCGGGTACGCGGCAGCGGAGCGCCATTTCAGCGCCGCCACAATGAATCCCGACATCCTGATGATCGAAAGCGATCACGACATGCGGAACAGCGGCGACATGATCATCCTCGACAGGCTTGCCAAAGACATCTTTCGCTCACCCGGAATCGCGATGGTGCAGAGCATCACCCGGCCGCTGGGCGGCCCTATCGAGCACACCTCCATACCCTTCCAGATCAGCGCCCAATCGATCCCGATCCAGCAGAACCTGCAGTTCATGCGGGACCGCACCGACGACATGCTCAAGATGAGCGACGACCTTGGCGCCATGATCGTCTCGATGCAGCGGATGCAGGGCTTGGTCGGGCAGATGAGCGGCGCAACCCATCACATGGTCGGCGACATGCACGAGATGCAGGCCACGCTGGACGAGATGCGCGACCACCTTGCGGATTTCGACGATTTCGCTCGGCCGTTCCGCAGCTATCTGTATTGGGAACAGCACTGTTTCAACATCCCGGTGTGCTGGGCTGCGAGGTCGGTGTTCGAGGCGATCGACGGTGTGGACAAGTTCAGCGAGAACATGAGCACCCTGATCAATGACGTGAACAACGTCGACGCGATATTGCCCCAGATGCTCGCCGAGTTCCCGCCGATTATCGCCGTCGCCCAGTCGATGCAGGGGACTCTGCTCACCATGCACAGCAGCTTCTCCGGTCTGGTCACCCAGATGGCGCAGATGACCGACACGGCGAGCGCGATGGGTCAGGCCTTCGACGCTTCCCGCAGTGGCGACTACTTCTACCTGCCGCCGGAAGCATTCCAGAATACCGACTTTCAGCGCGGCCTGAAGCTTTTCCTGTCGCCGGACGGCAAGGCCGCCCGCTTCATCATCACCCACGACGCGGACCCGGCGACGCCTGCGGGCATCTCGGCGGTCATGCCGGAATTGGCCGCCGCACATCAAGCGGTGAAGGGTACGACCCTGACGGGCGCCAAGTTCTACCTCGCGGGCACGGCGGCCATCTACCGCGACATCCAGTCGGGCTCCCACTACGACCTGCTGATCGTGGGGCTCGCGGCGCTGACGCTGATCTTCGTCGTGATGCTGATCATCACGCGTGCGCTGGTCGCATCCCTAATGATCGTCGGCACAGTGCTGCTCTCGTTGGGTGCCGCCTTCGGGCTCTCGGTGTTGGTGTGGCAACACCTGTTGGGACTGGAATTGAACTGGATCGCACCGGTATTCGGGCTGATCATCCTGCTGGCGGTCGGATCCGACTACAACCTGCTGCTGGTTTCCCGCTTCCAGGAGGAGATCGGAGCCGGACTGAAGACCGGCATCATCCGCTCCATGGGCGGGACGGGTGGCGTGGTCACCTCGGCGGGCCTGGTCTTCGCCTTCACCATGATGTCGATGGTCGCCAGCGACCTGCGCTCAATCGGCCAGGCCGGCAGCACGATTGGTCTCGGCCTGCTGTTCGACACGTTGATCGTGCGCTCGTTGATGACGCCGTCGATCGCGGCGCTGCTGGGGCGGTGGTTCTGGTGGCCGATGCGCGTGCGGCCCCGCCCCGCCAGCGCCATGCTGCGGCCCTTCGGACCCCGTCGCCTCGTTCGTTCCCTCCTGCTCGGCGAGGAGGCCGACGCGCCAATCACCAAGCCCGAAAAAACGATGGCGTCGACGGCGAGGTAACGACCAGGGTCGCGGCAAGATGGGGTTGTGCGGCTGCTGCTGATTTCCGATACCCACGTCCCCAGACGCGCCCGCGACCTGCCCGCACGGATTTGGGATGAGGTGGACGCGGCCGACGTCGTCGTGCACGCCGGCGACTGGGTGGTGCCCGAGCTGCTCGACGAACTCGAAGCCAGGTCGGCCCGGCTGGTCGCCTGCTGGGGCAACAACGACGGGCCGGCACTGCGGGCCAGGCTGCCGGAACGGGCGGACGTGACCCTGGCGGGTGTGCGATTCACGGTGGTGCACGAGACCGGCGCGGCGACGGGCCGCGAAGCCCGGATGTCGCGGTTGTATCCCGACACCCACGTCCTGGTGTTCGGGCACAGCCACATCCCCTGGGACAGCCACACCGACACCGGCCTGCGCCTGCTCAATCCGGGCTCGCCGACGGACCGGCGCCGACAACCGTTCTGCACCTACATGACCGCCGACGTCGCCGACGGGACCCTCGCCGACATCGTCCTGCATCGCCTCCAGAGGTAACGGGTACATACCTTCTGCACAGCTTCCACACATATATAGCTCGGCTACAGAGGTATTATGGAACGGGTGAAGTCAAGTACCGACGTGGTCACCGAGGTGTTTCGCGTCGTCGGCAGATTTCGCCGGCAACTACGCCGGTCGGCCGGCCGCGGCTTCGATTCGTCGCGGCTGACCGAGTCGCAGTCCGAGCTGCTGTGGCTGGTGGGCCGGCGGCCGGGCATCTCGGTCAACGCCGCTGCCGCCGAGCTCGGGCTGGCCCCCAACACCGCCTCCACCCTGGTGTCCAAGCTGGTATCCGGCGGTTTGCTGATGCGCACCGTCGGGGACACGGACCGCAGGGTCGGCCGGTTACACCTCGCCGAGCCCGCCCAGCAGATCGTCGACGCGTCCCGGGCCGCGCGGCGAGCGGTGCTGGCCGAGGTGCTCGCCGAACTTGACGACGACCAAATCGAGGCTTTGACCAGAGGATTGGAGGTCATTGAGATGATGACCCAGACACTGCAGGAGCGACGGCCATGAGCGCATCACTGCCGATGGCGATCGATGCCAGGCACCTGACCTACCGGTACGGCCAGTTCACGGCCGTCAACGACGTGACGTTGCAGGTGCGGCCGGGCGAAACCATGGGCCTGCTCGGTCCGAACGGCGCCGGGAAGACGACCATGGTCCGGATGCTCACCACGCTGGCGCCGGTGCAACAAGGCGAATTGCGCGTCTTCGGTTTGGACGCGCGCCGCCAAACCACCGACATTCGCAGCAACATCGGCTATGTGCCGCAACAACTCTCGATCGAGCCCGCATTGACGGGCCGGCAAAACGTCGAATGGTTCGCGCGGCTCTACGGGGTCCCCCGGGCCGAGCGCTCCGATCGGGTCGGGCAGGCGCTGGCGGCCATGGACCTGCTTGACGTCGCCGACCGGATGGCCTCCGCCTATTCCGGCGGCATGGTCCGCCGTCTCGAGGTGGCGCAGGCGCTGGTGAACCGCCCGTCACTGCTGGTTCTCGACGAACCGACCGTCGGGCTGGACCCGATTGCGCGCGACGGCGTCTGGACACAGGTGCAGAAGATGCAGGCGCAGTTCGGGATGACCGTGCTGCTGACCACCCACTACATGGAAGAGGCCGACGCGTTGTGCGATCGCGTCGCGCTGATGCACCAGGGTGAGTTGCGGGCGGTGGGCACGCCGGCCAAGTTGAAGTCGACGGTGTCGCCGCGCGCAACCCTCGAGGACGTGTTCCGCCACTATGCCGCCTCGGGCTTGGAGGACGAGTCGGCGGGATCGTTCCGCGAAATCCGTTCTGCCAGAAAGGTTGCGCGCCGTGTCGGTTGATAACGCCATGCCGGGTACCCTGGTCCGGGCGCCCCGCGGATGGCAACGGGTCGGCGCCGTGTTGAGCCGCATCGGCGCGTTCGCGATCGTCGAACTGCAGAAGTTGCAGCACGACAGGACCGAGCTCGTCACCCGGATGGTGCAGCCGGCGCTGTGGCTGTTGATCTTCGGAACCACCTTCAGCCACCTGCACGTCATCCAGACCGGGTCGGTGTCCTACCTGGCCTTCCTGGCGCCGGGGATCATCGCCCAGTCGGCGCTGTTCATCTCGATTTTCTATGGGATACAGATCATTTGGGATCGGGACGCCGGTGTCCTGGCCAAGCTGATGGTGACGCCGGCGCCCGCGTCGGCGCTGATCACCGGCAAGGCGTTTGCGGCCGGGGTCCGCTCGGTGGCCCAGGTGGTCGGCGTGATGGCGTTGGCGTATCTGATGAATGTCGGCCTGACGGTCAACCCGCTGCGAATTCTGGCGGCGATGGCCGTCGTCATGCTCGGCGCCGCGTTCTTCGCCTGCCTGTCGATGACGCTGGCCGGCCTGGTGCGCAATCGGGATCGCCTGATGGGCATAGGCCAGGCGATCACGATGCCGCTGTTCTTCGCCTCCAACGCGCTGTACCCGGTCGACGTGATGCCGACGTGGCTGCACGTGTTGAGCAGGGTCAACCCGCTCAGTTACGAGGTCAACGCCCTACGGGGACTGCTCATCGGCACGCCCTTCAACCCGATGGACATCGTCGTGCTGGTGGTGGCCGCCGTGCTCGGAATCGCTGCGGCGTCAACGTTATTGCGCCGACTCGTCGCCTAGGGACGGCGGCCGGCGTTAGCCGATGCGCCGGCCGTTGGGAAGGCCGGCGTGCGGTTCCGATGGCCAATCGTGATCCAACGGTGACGATTCCGGGCTGACTCCCAATCGTTAGCCAACCGCGATGTGAAGCTTCGGCCGTGACAGGCGAATCGAGCCCTCCCCACGTGTTTGACTGCCCAGCGAACAGATTCGACCGCCGCACATGGCAGATGAAAGTTGGGATGGGTAGAGAGCTATGAAGTTCTTCGAAGAGTTGCGGAAGTTGCGTGGCGCCGCCGCGACCATGCCGCGCCAACTGGCGGTCGCGGCTGTGGGGGCTGCCCTGGTGTCTGGCCTCGTCACCGCCGCCGGCGGCGCGGCTACCGCGGGGGCGTTCTCGAAGCCGGGGCTGCCGGTGGAGTACCTGGAGGTGCCGTCACCGTCGATGGGCCGCAACATCAAGGTCCAGTTCGAGGGCGGCGGACCGCACGCGGTGTACCTGCTCGATGGCTTGCGGGCCCAGGACGACTACAACGGCTGGGACATCAACACCCCGGCCTTCGAGGAGTTCTACCAGTCCGGCCTGTCGGTGGTGATGCCGGTCGGAGGCCAGTCCAGCTTCTACAGCAACTGGTACCAGCCGTCGTCGAGCAATGGCCAGAACTACACCTACAAGTGGGAGACGTTCCTGACCCAGGAGATGCCGCTGTGGCTGCAGGCCAACAAGCAGATCTCGCCGGCCGGCAACGCCGTGGTGGGCCTGTCGATGTCCGGTGGCTCCGCCCTGATCCTGGCCTCTTACTACCCGCAGCAGTTCCCCTACGCCGCATCGCTGTCGGGCTTCCTCAACCCCTCCGATGGCTGGTGGCCGACGCTGATCGGCCTGGCGATGAGCGACTCGGGTGGCTACAGCGCCAACAGCATGTGGGGTCCGTCCACTGACCCGGCGTGGAAGCGCAACGACCCGATGCTGCAGATTCCGCGGCTGGTCGCCAACAACACCCGGATCTGGGTGTACTGCGGCAACGGGACCCCCAGCGACCTCGGCGGCGACAACATGCCGGCCAAGTTCCTGGAAGGCCTCACGCTGCGTACCAACCAGCAGTTCCAGAACACCTACGCGGCCGCGGGCGGACGCAACGGCACGTTCAACTTCCCGGCCAACGGGACGCACTCATGGCCCTACTGGAACCAGCAGTTGCTCGCCATGAAGCCCGACATCCAGCAGGTGCTGCTGGCCAGCAACACCACCGCTCAACCGGCCCAACCGGCACCACCGGCACAACCGGCCGCCTGAAACCCGCCGAGCCAGCATCGGCAGTAGCGCACCGGTCAGCGCTACTGCCGATGCTTTTTGTCGGACCGTTGCATCAACAGAGCGCGCCGGTCCTGGTGAAAGTAGGTGTACCCGGTCGTTACCGCACAAAGGGACGTGGCCATCACCAGCATCCAGGTCCCGTTGACGACCACACTGATGAAGCCGCCCACCGCCGCGCCCACGACAAAGCTGGCGAACAGCAGGAAGTAACCGAGCCAGTCCGAGACGTTTCCACCGCCGGCGATGTGGCGCTCGATGCCCTGGCCCATCTTGACGGTCGTGCCGGTCACATAGCTCAACGGCACCGAAACCTCGCCATCTTTGACAAAAGAGGTGTTCAACGCCCCGGTACCAAACGCCAGCAGCATCATCGGCAAGAAATCGACGAAATTTTCCTCCCAGCCCTCATCGAGGACGTCGACAACGGTGGCGGCCGCCAAACTGAAGGTGGTCAGCACCGTCGGGCCGTGCGGATGGTCCACCCAGAAAAATCGTCGGCACAGCGACGCAACGACAACGCCGGCAACGAACGCCGCGATCAGGAACCCGGCGCTTGCGGCCAGCCACCCTTGCCCCGTGAAGTAACCGAGCACGGCGCGTTGGGCGTTACCGGTGATGAAAACCACGAAGTAGCCCGCGGAGTGGGTGAAGGAGATCGCGCCGACCACACCGGCCAACACCGCCAGCACCCACGACAACCGCGCTTCGCTATTAAAGGTTTCGCTCGCCACGCTGACATGCTGTCAGACGCCGGGCGCCCCCGCAGGGCACGCATAGCGAATTCCTATCCCGCACCTATGAGGCGGTGAGCCGGGCGATGGAGCGCAGCGGGATCGGCAGCCAACCGGGCCGGTGCCGCGCCTCATAGCCGGCCTCATACACGGCCTTATCGAGCTCGTAGGCGGCCAGCAGCTCGGCCGAGTCACGCGGGTCGGTGCCCGACGCGGCGGCGTAGCCCTCGCAGAACGCGGTCCGGTTCCGTTCGACCCACTCCCGGGCGCGGGCCGCCAGTTGCTTGTCGGCCGCCTGGTCCACCAGGGGTCCGTACGCGGCGTATTCGAAGGACCGCAGCACACCTGCCACGTCGCGCAGCGGTGAATCCGGCGCCCGCCTCTCGTCGAGCGGCTGCCCCGGTTCGCCCTCGAAGTCGATCAGCAACCAGCTTTCGGGCGTGCGCAGCACCTGCCCGAGGTGCAGGTCCCCGTGTACCCGCTGGACGGTGATCGTCTGCCCGGCGAGTTTGGCGAATCGCTCCTCGATGGTGGCCGCGTACTCCTGCAGCTCGGGCACCTTCGCCACGGTCGACGAAAGCCGCGCCAGCACGGTGTCGACCGGGAAGGCCGACTGCGCCGTTCCGAGGGACTCGGCCAGCGTGGCGTGCACGGACGCCACGGCCTCGCCGAGCCGGCAGGATTCGCCGGCGAAGTCACCGCCGACTTCGTAGGCATACAGGTCACCTTCCGCGAACAAGTCGCGAACGCTGGCGGTGGCCATCGCCCACCCTTCCGCGGCGTTGGACGCGAACTCGGTCACCATGCCGAGCGGCCACGCCTCATCGTCCGTTCCGTCCGGGGCGGCCATCTCGTAGGTGCCGAGCAGCCGGGCCACGTGCGGGTTGCCCGCGCGGCCCAGCACCCGGTTCAGTTCGATGTCCGGGTTGATGCCGCTGCTGACGCGGCGGAACGCCTTGAAGATCGCGTCCCGATCGAAGATCACGCTGGTATTGCTCTGTTCGGCGTCGGAGACGTGCGGCATCGCCTCCAGCGGCAACACCGCGTCGGGTTCCTTGACGAACCTCACTTCGGTGCCCGACGCGGTTCGAACGTCCGACGAATCGATCAACGACAGCAGGAACTGCGGCGCCTCGGTGTCGTACAGGCCGTCGAAACCGGTGCGGTCACCGGCGGCGCCGATGGTGGCCACGGTGCTGTATTCGGAGACCGGCGCGGTATCCCACCGCACGATCACCTGGTAACGCTCGGACGAGCCGTCGGCATACTGGGCGTCGACCAGGACCAGGTCGAGGTCCTCCCGTAGCGGGACGACCACGGCGGCCTCGGCGGAGGTCAGTTCTCGATTGCGCCCGGCGTACCACCGCTGCTGTGGGAGCCAGTCCGACCAGGGCAACTTGGCTGGCTCAGTCATGTGCGCCGCTCCTCTTCATCCTCACATGCGGTCAGCTGGAACCAGTAGAACCCGTGCCCAGGCAACGTCAGCAGGTAGGGCAGGTGCCCGATCCGCGGAAATTCGACGTGCCCGGTGAGTTCCACCGGCGTGCAACCGCTCCAGTGCTGCAGATTCAGTTCGATCGGCTGAGGGAACCGCGACAGGTTGTTGACGCACAACACCGTGTCGCCCCCGTCGGGCACCTGGCGCACGAACGCCAGTACCGACGGATTGGAGCCCCCTAGCTCCTCGAATGTGCCGATCGCGAAGGCCTCGTGGCGGCGCCGCACCGCCAGCATCACGCGGGTGAAGTTCAGCAGCGACGTGGACGTGTCGCGTTGGGCCTCCACGTTGACGGCCTGATAGCCATAGACCGAGTCCTGGCTGGGCGGCAGGTAGAGCCGGCCCGGGTTGGCCTTGGAGAACCCGGCGTTGCGGTCCGGTGTCCACTGCATCGGGGTGCGCACGCCGTCGCGATCACCCAACCAGATGACGTCGCCCATGCCGATCTCGTCGCCGTAGTACAGCACCGGCGAGCCGGGCAGCGACAGGAGCAGCGCGGTGAACAACTCGATCTGGTTGCGGTCGTTGTCGAGCAGCGGCGCCAGCCTGCGCCGGATTCCGACGTTCGCCTTCATCCGGGGATCCTTGGCGTACTCGGAGTACATGTAGTCACGTTCCTCGTCCGTGACCATCTCCAGCGTCAACTCGTCGTGGTTGCGCAGGAAGATTCCCCATTGCGCCATGTCGGGGATTTCCGGCGTTTGCGCCAGGATCTCCGAGATCGGAATGCGCGACTCCCGGCGAACCGCCATGAAAATGCGCGGCATCAGCGGGAAGTGGAACGCCATGTGGCATTCGTCGCCGCCGGTGCTGGTATCGCCGAAGTATTCGACCACGTCGGCCGGCCACTGGTTGGCCTCGGCCAGCAGCACACGGCCCGGGAACTCGTCGTCGATGACCTTACGGACGCGCTTGAGGAAGGCATGCGTCTCGGGCAGGTTCTCGCAGTTGGTGCCCTCCCGTTCGAACAGGTAGGGCACCGCGTCCAGGCGGAACCCGTCGATGCCCAGGCCCAGCCAGAAGCGCAGCACGTCGATCATCGCTTCCTGTACCGCCGGGTTTTCGTAGTTCAGGTCCGGCTGATGCGAGAAGAACCGGTGCCAGTAGAACTGTTTGCGCACCGGGTCGAAGGTCCAATTGGACTCCTCGGTGTCGACGAAGATGATGCGGGCATCGGTGTACTTCTCGCTGGTGTCGCTCCACACGTAGAAGTCGCCGTACGGGCCGTCCGGGTCGTGCCGCGACTCCTGGAACCAGGGGTGCGAATCCGAGGTGTGGTTCATGACCAGGTCGGTGATGACCCGGATGCCCCGCTCGTGCGCGGCGTTGAGCAGCGCGACGAAATCCTCGACTGTGCCGAACTCGGGCAGCACCTTGTAGAAGTCCCGGATGTCGTAACCACCATCACGAAGCGGCGAGTCGTAAAACGGCGGCAACCAGATGCAGTCGATGCCCAGCCACTGCAGGTAGTCCAGGCGCCCCAGGAGTCCGCGCAGGTCGCCCGACCCGTCCGCGTTGGCGTCGAAGAACGCCCGCACCAGCACTTCGTAGAAAACGGCGTGCTTGAACCATGTCGGGTCGGTGGGCAGCGCGGCGGCGTTGTCGAAGTCATCGGATTCGGGGTGTTCGACGACCCCGTCCTGGACGTGACTGCCCCCTCCGGGATGGTGTTCGACAGCTTCTCTTGCGTCGTTCATCAAATCCACGATGCCACGGGTACCCGAGGCGCGACATTCGGAATCACACCTACTGACATGTGACGAAACAAGCCCGGCGCCAAGGGAATTGGCCACCCGCCGGGCATCGTCGACATGGGGATCAGGCTGGAGGTCCGTCCGCCAGCGTCACGTTCGTGGTGCGGTCGCCGCCCCCGGCGGAGCGGTAGCGCACCGTGATGTTGTCGCCGGGGTGGTGCGGGACGAGCACCTCGGTCATCGACGTGGCACCGGTGATCGCGACGTTGTCAACCCCGGTGATGACGTCGCCGGGGGAGATCCCGGCCGCCGCCGCGGGGCCGCTGGTGACCACGCGCTCGACGCGCGCGCCGTTGCCGTTGCTGTCGGTCACCCCCAGGCCGAGGAACGCGGTCGGGCCGATGTGCACGGTGTTCGACCCGGCGCCCGACCTGATCTGCCCCGCCACGCCCATCGCCCTGCCGATCGGAATGGCGAAGCCCTGCCCGCCGCCCGACATCTTGTAGTTATCAGTGGCGGCGGTGTTCACTCCCACGACCTGCCCGGCGTTGTTGACCAGCGGACCGCCGGAGTCGCCGGGGCGAATCGGTGTGTCGGCCTGAATCAACCCGCCCAGCGACTCGTTGGCGCCGGTCAGCGTGTCGGTCGCCGAGACGGACTGGTTGAGCGCGATGACCTTGCCGGACACCGCGCTGGGCGTTCCGCCCTGGCCGCCGGCGTTGCCCATCGCGACGACCGGCTCGCCCACCGACACGCCGCCGCCGATCGCCGCGGTCGGAAGGCCGGCCCCGCCGCGGAGTTGCAACACCGCGATGTCCTGGGTGCGGTCATATCCGACGACGTCGACGGCGTACGTCTGCCCGTCGCCGACGTCGAACGCGCTGATATCCGTCGCCCCGGAGATCACGTGATTGTTGGTCAACACGACACCGTTGGGGTCGATGACGATGCCGGTCCCGGCGCCCACCGCGTTGTTGTAGCCGAACTTGGTGCTGATGTTGACCACCTGCGGCCCCACCTGGCCGACCAATGCCGCCGCGTCGACCGGAGCCTGCGGCCGCGGGAACGGCGATGCGACCGCTGGTACGGTGCCCAGGCCGAGGCCCAGTCCGACCACGGCCAGCACGCTGATCAACCACGACCACGAAACCGAGCGGTGGTGCGATTTGCTCATCCGTCACCCTTCCTGCTTTGCGGTAACACCAAACTGTCCCGGCCTTGCGGTTCTGGGCGGCACAATGATGTGTATATAACCGTAATGCAGGTAGCTATTCATGGCAGTGGCAAGGTTCCAATCCGCCTAGGCTGACACGGTGGGCGAATTCGACCCCAAGGCCAGCTTCACCCGATCGCCGGTGGCCCGGCTGGCCACGATCGCGCCCGACGGCTTCCCCCACCTGGTGCCGGTGGTATTCGCGGTCGCTGAGGCCGCTCCCGACGTGGTGTACACGGCCGTCGACGCGAAACCCAAGACGACGCGGCGACTGCGGCGGCTGGCCAACATCGAAAAGAACCCCCACGTGAGCCTGCTCGTCGACCATTACGCCGACGATTGGACGCGGCTGTGGTGGGTGCGGGTGGACGGTGCGGCCAGCATCCATGCCGACGGGCCCGCGATGGAGTCCGCATACCGGCTACTGCGCGCCAAATACCCTCAGTACCAATCCGTCCCGTTGGACGGGCCGGTGATCGCGATCGCGGTGCACCGCTGGTCGAGCTGGCACGCCTGAGATCCGACACCCCCTGCCCCGCCGGGCCGGCGCAAATGTGGCTCGCCCGTGGCCTTGTGTTGGGCCGCGGTTGGGGGAAAAGTTGCCTCTAGCCCCTGTGAGCTAGGACACACCGCGCTGGGCGCACCCACCGGGGAGAACTGGAGGAAGGACATGGCGGACAAGGCGAATGCCTCCCAGGGCGCGACGGCCGCCCCCACCGCGAACGGTCCCGGCGATGTCCGCAACATCGTCCTGGTGGGGCCCTCGGGTGGCGGCAAGACCACCTTGGTCGAGGCGCTGTTGGTCGCCGGCGGGGTGCTGAACAGAGCGGGTTCCGTCACCGACGGCAGCACGGTATGCGACTACGACGACGCCGAGATCCGCCAGCAGCGGTCCGTCGGCGTTGCCGTCGCTTCCCTGGCGCACGACGGCATCAAGATCAATCTGGTCGATACCCCGGGATACGCCGATTTCGTCGGCGAGTTGCGGGCCGGCCTGCGCGCGGCGGACTGCGCGCTGTTCGTGATCGCTGCCAACGAGGGCGTCGACGAACCCACCAAATCGCTGTGGCAGGAATGCGATCAGGTCGGCATGCCCCGCGCCGTGGTGATCACCAAGCTCGACCACGCCCGGGCCAACTACTCCGAGGCGTTGGCCGCCGCGCAGAACGCGTTCGGCGACAAGGTGTTACCGCTATACCTGCCGAGCGGCCTGCCGTCTTGCGAAGGTTTGATCGGTTTACTGTCGCAGACCCGCTACCAGTACGCCGACGGCAAGCGGACCATGCAACCGCCCGATCCATCCGACGCGGAGAAGATCGAGGAGGCGCGCGGGACCCTCATCGAAGGCATCATCGAGGAGTCCGAGGACGAATCGCTGATGGATCGCTACCTCGGCGGTGAGTCCATCGACGAGGCGGTGCTCATCGAGGACCTGGAGCGGGCCGTCGCCCGGGGGTCGTTCTTCCCGGTGATCCCCGTATGCAGCAGCACCGGCGTCGGCACGCTCGAACTGCTGGAGGTCGCCACGCGCGGATTCCCGTCCCCGATGGAACACCCACTCCCGGAGGTGTTTACACCGCAGGGCGCCCCGCACGCGACGCTGACCTGCGACGCGGACGCACCCCTGCTCGCGGAGGTGGTGAAGACGACGTCGGACCCCTACGTCGGAAGGGTCAGCCTGGTCCGGGTGTTCTCCGGGACCATCAGGCCCGACACGACGGTCCATGTGTCGGGCCATTTTGCGTCGTTCTTCGGGGCGGTCAACGGGAACGGCAGCACGCACCCCGACCACGACGAAGACGAGCGCGTCGGAGTCCTGTCCTTCCCGCTGGGCAAGCAGCAGCGCCCCGCACCGGCGGTGGTGGCCGGCGACATCTGCGCAATCGGCAAGCTGAGCCGGGCCGAAACCGGCGACACCCTCTCGGACAAGGCGGAGCCGCTCGTGCTGAAACCGTGGACGATGCCCGAGCCCCTGCTGCCGGTGGCGATCCAGGCGCACGCCAAGACCGACGAGGACAAGCTGTCGGTCGGGCTCGGGCGGCTGGCCGCCGAAGACCCGACGCTGCGCATCGAGCAGAACCAGGAGACCCACCAGATCGTGTTGTGGTGCATGGGTGAAGCCCACGCGGGTGTCGTCCTCGACGCGCTGGCCAATCGGTACGGCGTCACGGTCGACACCGTCGAGCTCCGGGTGCCGCTGCGAGAAACGTTTGGCGGCAAGGCAAAAGGCCATGGTCGTCACGTCAAGCAGTCCGGCGGGCACGGTCAATACGCGGTGTGCGACATCGAAGTGGAGCCGCTGCCCGAGGGCTCCGGATTCGAATTCCTCGACAGGGTGGTCGGCGGGGCGGTGCCGCGGCAATTCATCCCGAGCGTGGAGAAGGGCGTGCGCGCGCAGATGGAGAAGGGCGTGCACGCCGGTTACCCCATGGTCGACATTCGGGTCACGCTGCTCGACGGCAAGGCACACAGCGTCGACTCCTCGGATTTCGCGTTCCAGATGGCGGGCTCCCTGGCGCTGCGTGAGGCGGCCGCGGCGACCAAGGTGAGCCTGCTAGAGCCCATCGACGAGATCTCGGTGCTGGTGCCCGACGATTTCGTGGGTGCGGTGATGGGCGACCTGTCGGGCCGTCGTGGTCGCGTGCTCGGTACCGAGACCGCCGGCCACGAACGCACCTTGGTCAAAGCCGAGGTGCCGCAGGTGGAGTTGACGCGCTACGCGATCGACTTGCGCTCACTGGCCCATGGGGCGGCATCGTTCACCCGGGCCTTCTCCCGCTACGAACCGATGCCGGAAACCGCGGCCACTCGGGTGAAGGCCAGCGTCTGAGCTCATAAGTCGCTACGCCCCGAATCGCTGGGCGACGGCGCGGCGATCCAGTGATCCTTTGGCGGTGTGCGGCAGCTCCGTCGCCTGCCGGAAGCTGCCCGGCACTTCGAAGGGGGCCAGCCGGTCGCGGGCGAACGCGGCCAGTTCGTCGGCGGTCGGTGCGGCCGGTCCGCGGGGAACGATCACCGCTGCCACCGTCTCCCCGTACAGCTTGTCCGGCATCCCGAAGACGGCCACCTCCAGCACGCCGGGGTGGCTGCCCAGCACGCCCTCGACGCGTTCCGGGGAGATCTTCTCGCCGCCCCGGTTGATGAGCTCCTTGATCCGCCCACGGATGATCAGTTCACCGGCCGCCGACAGCGTTCCCAGGTCACCGGTGCGCAACCACCCGTCGGTGAAATTGGCTGCGGTGATCGCCGGGTCGCCCAGGTAGCCCCGGACCACGGTGGGTCCGTGCAGCCACACCTCACCGACCTCCCCCGTAGGCACCGGCCGGCCGTCGGTCCCGACGATTCTGATTTCCGGCCCTGTCGAGCGACCAACGAGACCCGGTGTGGCAGCCGGGTTTTCGGCGTGGCCGATTTCTGTCGTGGCGACCTGGTGGGTGGCTTCGGTCATGCCGAAGGCGCACACTACCGGGGCCGAGAACGTGTCCTGCAGCGCCTGCGCCGTTTCGGCGGTGAGGGGGGCGCTGCAGCTGCGGATGAACCGCAATCCGGCCTCGCCCGGTCGGTCGGTTTCGGCCCGCTCCAACAAGATCTGGTGAATGGTCGGCACCGCCGTGTACCAGGTGGCGCGGACGGCGCCGATGTCGTCCCAGAAGGTGTGGGCCGAGAACCGTCCCCGCGCGGGCAGCAGCACCGCTCCCCCGGACACCAGGGTCCCCAGCAGCGCGGCCAGAAGCCCGTGACCGTGGTAGAGCGGCATCACCGCCACCGTGGCGTCGCTGGGGCTCAGCCCGTAACCGGCGATGATGGCCCGCACCGAGGCGGCGATGTTGCCGCGGGTCCAGGGGACCATCTTCGGCACCCCGGTGGTGCCGCCGGTGAACATGATCATCGCGTCGTCGTCGCGCATCCCCTCCGGCGTCGAAAAGTGTTGTGCCGGAGCTGCGGTCACGTCCAAGCGCACCGTCGGGGTGCCGACCGTCACCGCGAGCGGCCACCACGGCAGGCCCGGTTTTTTCTGATCGGCGGGCGCGTCGCCGTCGATGAGCACCGCCCGGGCGCCCACCGCCTCGCTGCGGGTGCGCTGGTCGCCGACCGGAAGGGCCGGGTCCAGCGGGACCGCGACCAGGTCGGCCCGCGAGGCGGCCAACAGTCCGACGACGAATTCCGCGTTGCTCCCGGAGCGCAGCGCGACGCGATCGCCCGGCCGCAGCCCGGCCCGCTTCAACTGCGCGGCCAGGTCGTCCACGAGCCGGAGCAGATCCTGGTAGCTGACCGGTGCGCGGTCGGAGGTGGCGACCAGCGCGGGCGCCCCCGGGGAGCGGCGTGCCGCCTCCTCGACCAAATCGGCGATGCGTGGGCCCGACGTCTCCGCCGTGGCATGGCTGCCGATGATCGCCTCAGGTTTCATCGCCGCGCTCCTTGTCTCTTCGTCGTCCACCTGCTCGAACCATGCCGGGTGGCCGTCCCGCGCGTCCAATATCGATTCGCT
The DNA here is from genome assembly GCF_001667425.1 of Mycobacterium sp. 852002-51613_SCH5001154. NCBI lineage: Bacteria > Bacillati > Actinomycetota > Actinomycetes > Mycobacteriales > Mycobacteriaceae > Mycobacterium > Mycobacterium sp. 852002-51613_SCH5001154. The sequence goes on from NZ_LZII01000034.1 coordinate 89,051, forward strand.
CACGACCGATAACCGCTGGCTATCGACGCCGCGGAACCCGGCCGGCCAGCACCGATAGACGGCGTGAATCGCGGCATAGCGGCTTGGTCTTGGACACCCGCGGGGCGGCCGCGCCAGAGTATGGGCTGAGGCTTTTACCTCACCTCCGACCACACATGAGGAGTCGGCACCATGACCGCAGTTTCGGCATCTCCGGGCCAGGAGCACGAGCCCACTCGCTTGATCGACGGCTTCCACCTGGTGGTGGAAGCGCTCAAGGCCAACGACGTGGACACCATCTACGGGATCGTCGGCATCCCGATCACCGACCTCGCCCGCGTCGCTCAGGCGTCCGGAATCCGATACATCGGCTTCCGGCAAGAGACGTCGGCCGGTAACGCCGCCGCCGCAGCCGGATTCCTGACCCGCCGACCCGGCGTGTGCCTCACGACATCGGGGCCCGGTTTCCTCAATGGGTTGCCGGCACTCGCCAACGCCACGGCGAACTGCTTCCCGATGATCCAGATTTCGGGCTCCAGCAACCGGGCGCTGGTCGATTTGCAACGCGGTGACTATCAGGAAATCGACCAGCTCAACGCCGCACGGCCGTTCGCGAAGGCGGCCTATCGGATCAGCCGGGTCGAGGACGTCGGGCGCGGCGTCGCGCGTGCCATCCGCACCGCGATCTCCGGCCGTCCCGGTGGCGTTTACCTCGACATCCCCGGCGACGTGTTGGGTCAAGCCATGGACGCCGCGGCCGGTGCGGAGACGGTCTGGCGGATCGTCGACCCCGCGCCCCGGCAGCTGCCGGCGCCCGACGCGGTCGAGCGCGCGCTGCGGGTGCTGGCGCAGGCGCGGCGACCCTTGATCGTGCTCGGCAAGGGCGCGGCATATGCCCAAGCCGACAACGTGATTCGCGAGTTCGTCGAGGCCAGCGGCGTTCCTTTCCTGCCCATGTCGATGGCCAAGGGGTTACTCCCCGACTCCCACCCGCAGTCCGCCGCGGCCGCCCGCTCGCTCGCGGTCGCACGCGCGGACGTCGTGTTGCTGGTCGGCGCCCGGCTGAACTGGCTACTCGGCCACGGGGACTCGCCGCAATGGTCCGCCGGCGCCAAGTTCATCCAGGTCGATATCGCCCCGTCGGAGTTCGACAGCAACCAGCCGATCGCCGCGCCCCTGGCCGGCGACATCGGCTCGGTGATGTCGGCGCTGCGCGACGGCCTGGCCGCCCACCCCCTCGCGGTGCCCGCCGAATGGACCAAGGAGCTGGCCGAGCGCACCGCCCGCAACGACGCCAGGATGCGCGAGCGCCTGACCGAAAACCCCCATCCCATGCGCTTTTACAACGCGCTGGGTGCGATCCGCGCTGTGCTGCAGGAAAACCCGGACGCTTACGTGGTCAACGAGGGAGCCAACGCCCTGGACCTGGCCCGCAACGTCATCGGTATGGAGGTGCCGCGGCACCGCCTCGACACGGGAACATGGGGCGTCATGGGCATCGGCATGGGCTACGCCATTGCGGCCGCCGTCGAAACCGGTGACCCCGTGATCGCGATCGAGGGTGATAGCGCGTTCGGCTTCAGCGGGATGGAAATCGAGACCATTTGCCGCTACCGGCTTCCGGTGACCGTCGTCATTCTCAACAACGGCGGTATCTACCGCGGCGACGAAGCAGCGCGGGGATCTGATCCGGCGCCCACCGTCCTCAACGCGCGGGCCCATCACGAGCTGCTCGCGGAAGCCTTCGGCGGCAAGGGATATCACGTCACCACCCCGGCGGAGCTGCAGTCGGCGCTGTCCGAGTCGATCGGCTCTCGGATGCCGTCGATCATCGACTGCGAGCTCGACCCGGCGGCCGGGGTGGAAAGCGGGCATCTGGCGAGCCTGAACCCGACCAGCGCGGTAGCGGTCAGCGCCCGTGGGTGATTCGCGATAACTGCGCGTCGAAGAACTCGTCCAGCGACAGCTGCGCCGCGGAGGAGGCGAGCGCGCGGGCGATGGGCGACCCCGGCCCGGCGGAATTGGTGGCCAGCGCGACGTCGGCCTTGAGCACCGGGTCGACCATTTCCACCGCGCGCACCTCCCGCCCCAGCGGCGACGTCCACAACCAGGTGTGCGGCACGATGCATACCCAGTTCCCGGCGGCGACCTGAGCGAACAGCGAAGCGACGGAGTCGGTTTCGACCTGCGGAGTCACTTCGATGGCATGGTCGGCGAAAGCCTTGTCGATGATCTGGCGGTCCCGCATCTCGGGTGTGAGCAACGCCAGCGGCAACTGCGCGGCCTCCGGCCAGGTCATCGTCGAGGCCCCGGATCCCAGCATGTCCGCGGGCGACAACAACACATAGTGCTCCTCGTAAAGCGGCACCAGGTTCACGTCGTGGGCCTCGTCGGGCGCCGCGTGCACGATCGCGGCGTCCAGTTCGAATTCGCGTAGCCGCCGGTACAGTTCGGTGCCGGACAACCGGGAAAGGATGTGCACCTTCGCCAACGGGTGCGCCGAACAGAACGCCGAGAGCACCAGGGAGGCGGTCGTCGAGGCGGTGGGGACCGTGCCCAGCCGCAGCATCCCGGTGATGCCAGAGCGCACGGCATGCACCTCGGACTTGAAGGCGTCGTGCTCGGCGAGAATCCTCTTGGCCCACACCACCAACCGCTCGCCCTCAGGTGTGAGGCCCTCGAAGCTGTGCCCGCGATTGATCAGCGTGACGTTCAATTCCCGCTCCAGCTTGGCGATCGCGGCGGAAAGCGCGGGTTGGGATACGAAGCACTTTTCGGCCGCGCGGGCGAAGTGGCGCTCCTGCGCGACCGCGACGAAGTACTCCAGCTGACGGAAGAGCACCCGCACCTCCTCGCCCTCCGGGCAGTGATTTCTGAGGCTAACGCGTCGCTAGGCCGCCAGCCAATCCAGCGGGCCGAGGGGCGACCGGCGAAGCCACAAATGTTTGCTGAAAGCGACAACGCGGGTACAGCCGGTAGAATACAGTCGTGTTAATCGCACCATCTCGAAGGGCGGACGCTATGGTTCGTGGTGTTCGTTATCTATTTGTTATGGTCGCGATCACGGCGATCGGCCTGGTCGCGCCGATCGGTCGCAGCCACGCGTCAATCCCGGTACCACCGCCCACCCCGGCGATTGCCTCGGTTTTGCCGGCCAACGGCGCGGTGGTCGGCGTGGCGCACCCGGTCGTGGTGACGTTCACCGCACCGATCACGGATCGAGGCGCCGCCGAGCGGTCCATCCACGTCACGTCGCCGAACAACACGCCCGGACACTTCGAGTGGGTCGAGAACAACGTCGTGCAATGGGTGCCGAACCAGTACTGGCCGGCCCACACCCACGTTTCGGTGGGCATTCAGGCCCTGACCACGGGCTTCGACACCGGTGACGCGTTACTCGGTGTCGCCAGCATCTCCGCGCACACCTTCACCGTCAGCCGAAACGGAGAAGTGCTGCGCACCATGCCGGCGTCGATGGGCAAGCCCAGTCGGCCCACGCCCATCGGCAACTTCACCGCCCTGGAAAAGCAGCGCACCGTGGTCATGGACTCGCGCACCATCGGCATCCCACTCAGCTCGCCCGAGGGGTACAAGATCACCGCCTCATATGCGGTTCGCGTCACCTGGAGCGGCGTCTACGTGCACTCGGCACCCTGGTCGGTCGACTCGCAGGGTAATGCCAACGTGAGTCATGGCTGCATCAATCTCAGTCCCGACAACGCCGCCTGGTACTTCAACCAGGTCAACGTCGGCGATCCCATCCAGGTCGTGGCATAGCGGCGCTGCCCGCGCCCTCCGCTCGCCGGTGTGACAACCGTCACAACCATTGAACGGAAGACTGGCCCGCAACGGTCGGTTCCCGGTAGACGAGGATCCGAACGGGAGGCTGGCCATGACCGGTGATGCGGAACAACAAGAATCCACCATCGAGGGTTCGATCAGTCCGGTACGGAAGCGGGTTGCCGAACGTATTCGCCAACTGGACGCGACGGACGAACAGTTCCGCAGCACCAAACCGAATGCCGCACTGCAACGAGCGGCGCGCGAACCGGAGCTTCGCCTTACACAGATCCTGCAGACCTTCGTCGAGGGCTATGCCGATCGTCCGGCGCTGGGTTGGCGGGCACGGTCGCTGGTCGCCGATCCCGCGACCGGCCGCACCACCGCGCAGCTGCTCCCCCGGTTCGACACCATCAGCTACCGAGACCTGTGGGCGAACGTGGGCGCGATCGCCAGCGCCTGGCAGCACGACGCCGCCGATCCGGTGATGCCTGGAGACTTCGTCGCCACAGTGGGTTTCGCCAGCGCGGAATACCTGACCCTCGACCTGGGGTGTGCCTATCTCGGCCTGGTGGCGGTGCCGCTGCAGCACAATGCGGCGGCCTCACGGTTGCAGCCGATCGTCGCCGAGGTGGAGCCGCGGGTGCTCGCGGCTGGTGCCGGCTACCTGGATCTGGCCGTCGAGGCAGCGCTGGGCAGCACGTCGTTGCGGCGCGTGGTGGTTTTCGACTACTCCCCCCAAATCGACGATCAGCGCGAGGCTTTGGAGCGCGCTCGCGTGGAGCTGTCGGCGGCCGGGATGGCGGTGACGATCGAGACGTTCGACGAGTTGATCGAGCGGGGCCGCACCCTGCCGCCCGAGCCGGCATACACCGGTGACACCGATCAACGCCTGGCCATGATCATGTACACCTCGGGGAGCACCGGACTGCCCAAGGGCGCGATGTACACCGAGCGCATGCTGTGCAAGCTGTGGACCAACGAGCTGATGCCCGACTTCGCGGACACGCCCGTGTTCAACGTCAACTTCATGCCGCTCAATCACCTCGGTGGCCGGATACCGTTGTCGACCGCGTTCCAAGCGGGCGGCACCAGTTACTTCGTTCCCGAAAGTGACCTGTCCACGCTGTTCGACGACTGGAACCTGGTGCGCCCCACCGAAATGGGGTTGGTGCCGCGGGTTGCGGAGATGCTCTACCAGCGCTACCAAAGCGCCGTCGACCGGCGGGTCTTCCAGGGGACCGACCCGGCGTCCGCCGAGGCCGAAGCGCGGGCTGAGTTGCGCGAGCAGGTTTTGGGCGGACGCATCATCACCGCGTTCTGTGGCACCGCGCCGCTTGCGGCGGAGATGCGCAGTTTTGTGGAGGCCTGCCTGGACGTGCACGTCCTCGACGGCTACGGCCTGACCGAGGTCGGGATGGTGACCAAGGACGGCCGGATCGCCGCGCCGCCGGTTCTGGGATACAAGCTCATCGACGTTCCCGAACTGGGTTATTTCCTTACTGACAAACCTTTCCCGCGGGGCGAGCTGCTGGTCAAATCGCTGACCGCGACGCCCGGATACTTCAAGCGCCCGGATGTCACCGCCAACGCCTTCGACGAACAGGGCTACTACCGGACCGGGGACGTAATGGCCGAGCTGGAGCCGGGCCGGCTCGCTTACGTCGATCGGCGCAACAACGTATTGAAGCTCGCCCAAGGCGAATTCGTCGCCGTCGCGCGCCTGGAGGCCGTGTTCAGCAGCGCGGCCCTGGTTCGCCAGATCTTCGTCTACGGCAACAGCGAACGCCCGTACCTGTTGGCGGTCGTGGTCCCGACCGCCGACGCGCTGGACAGGTTCGCCGGCGACGGCGACGGGCTCAAGGCCGCCCTGCGCGAATCACTGCGCCAGTCAGGCAAACTCGCCCAGCTGCAGTCCTACGAGGTGCCCGTCGACTTTCTCGTCGAGGCCGAGCCGTTCAGCGAGGACAACGGGCTGCTGTCCGGGGTGGGCAAGTTGCTCCGGCCGAAGCTCAAGGAGCACTACCGCGAACGGCTCGAGCAGTTGTATGCGGAGCTGGCAACCAACCGGGTGACGGAGCTCCGGGCGCTGCGCGAGGGGGTGGCCGACCGTCCGGTCATCGACACGCTGGCTCGCGCCGCCGAAGCGCTGCTCGGCCTGGCCGGCGGCCCGCCCGAACCCGATGCCCTGTTCATCGAACTCGGCGGAGATTCCCTGTCGGCCTTGACCTTCTCCAACCTGCTGCGAGACATCTTTGACGTCGAGGTGCCGGTCGGCATGATCATCGGCCCGGCCACCGATTTGGGCCAGCTTGCGGAATACGTTGAGGCCGAACGCCGAACGGGGTCCAGGCGAACGACATTCGGGTCGGTGCACGGGCGGGACGCCACCGAGGTCCGCGCCGCTGACCTCACCCTCGACAAGTTCATCGACGCGAAAACATTGGCCGGCACCCCGGCCTTGCCGCGAGCCACCGGCACCCCGCGCATCGTCCTGTTGACCGGCGCCAACGGTTATCTGGGCCGCTTCCTGTGCCTGGAATGGCTGGAGCGGCTCGCCGAGACGGGCGGAAAACTGGTCTGTCTCGTGCGTGGCACCGACGCGGCGGCCGCCACCAAGCGGCTGGAGGATGTCTACCGCAGCGGCGATCCGCATCTGGTCGAGCGGTTCCGCGAGCTCGCGGCCGAACATCTCGAGGTCGTCGCCGGCGATATCGGTGAACCGAATCTGGGGCTGGACCAGCCAACGTGGGACGGGCTGGCCCGCACCGTGGACTTGATCGTCCACCCGGCGGCGCTGGTCAACCACGTCCTGCCCTACGATCAGCTGTTCGGGCCCAATGTCGTTGGCACCGCCGAGGTTATCCGCCTGGCGATCACCACCCGCATCAAACCGGTGACCTACCTGTCGACGGTCGCGGTGGCCATGTCCGTCGATCCGGCCGACTTCAAAGAGGACGGCGACATCCGCACGATCAGCCCGGTCCGGCCGGTCGACGGCAGCTACGCCAACGGGTACGCCAACAGCAAGTGGGCCGGCGAGGTGCTGCTGCGCGAGGCGCATGACCTGTGCGAGCTTCCCGTCGCCGTCTTCCGGTCCGACATGATCCTCGCCCACAGCCGCTACGCCGGACAGCTGAACGTGCCGGATGCCTTTACGCGGCTGATCTTCAGCTTGCTCGTCACCGGCATCGCACCGTCGTCGTTCTACGAGACCACCGACGCCGGTGGCCGGGCCGTCGCACATTACGACGGGCTGCCCGCCGACTTCGTGGCCGAAGCGGTGACCGCGCTCGGCGAGCAGATCGCGACCGCCGCCGACGACACGGGATCCGTCGGGGTGTTTCGCTCCTATGACGTGATGAACCCGCACGACGACGGGATCTCGCTGGACGTGTTCGTGGACTGGCTGATCGCCGACCGTCACGACATCCGGCGCATCGACGACTACGACGAGTGGCTCGGTCGCTTCGGCACCGCGCTTCGGGCTCTACCGGACAAGCAGCGCCAACAGTCCGTACTGCCGTTGCTGGATGCTTACCGGAAGCCGGAGAGGCCGCTGCGTGGCGCGCCGGCCCCGACCGAGGTCTTCCGCGCAGCGGTCCAGGCCGCCAAACTCGGTGCGGACAGAGACATTCCGCATCTGTCGGCGGACTTGATCGCCAAGTATGTTTTCGATCTGCGATTGCTCGGCCTGCTGTAGACGCGGCGCGCCTAGCCGGGCAGCGCCTTCTTGATGGCGGCGTCCTGCTTGCGCCCGATATCGACGGCCACGGCCGGATTGATCGGATCGCCAGGCGCGCTGTGGAATTCGAGGTTCACCAGCGCTCTGCCCTCGCTGAACAGCAACACCGTCACCGATTGCGCTGTGTCGGGCGATGTGCCGGAGATGATGGTCCCGTTGGAGCCGACGTCGATCGGCTGCCACGTGCCGTTGACCGTGCCGCCGTAATTGGCTCGGGTCCTGTCGATTCCGGCCGCTGCCGTCGCGGGATCGGCGACGATGAGGATGCTGTCGCCGATTCGACGGCTGTGGTCGGCGCTCGCGAACAGCTGAGCCACACCGGGCGCATTGTTGGGGTTCAGCACGGGCGGTTGCGGGGCGGTGAGATCGCCGCCGATGTCGGCCGGCTTGATCAGGAGTGCGCTGTAATCCATGGGTTGGCCCGGCGACGGGCTGGAGACGCTGGAACTCATAGAGCGCGCAGCGGAACTCGAGTCAGTGGGGGACGCGTTGTTGCCGCCCCCGCAGCCGGCAAGCGTCGCGCCGGCCATGACGGTGGCGACCGCCCATCCAGCGGCATCGATGCGAGCAACCTCCATGGCCATTCCTTCCACGTCCTGGCCGGCGGCGCACTCGAACGTGTGCCCGCGCGACGGTCAGTGGGTACCCGTTTTCCAGCGCCTATGCTGGCGTCGGTGGCCATGGGTGCGGCGGGGAGGAGATCGAGATGACGGTTGCGACTGCGCGCGCCGTTCGGTTCGACCGGTACGGGGACCGCGAGGTGTTGTACGTGGCGGACATCGACATGCCCGTCCCCGCGGCCGGTGAGGTGGTCGTCGAGGTCCGCGCCGCCGGGATCAACCCCGGCGAGGCCGCCATCCGAACCGGGGCGATACATGAGATGTTTCCCGCTACGTTTCCGTCCGGCGAGGGCAGCGACCTCGCCGGCGTGGTGACCGCGCTAGGCCCCGGGGTCACCGAATTCTCGGTCGGCGACGAGGTTTTGGGGTTCAGCTTGCGCCGCTCCAGCCACGCGACCCATGCCGCGGTGCCGGTCGGCCAGCTGATTCGCAAACCGGCCCAACTCAGTTGGGAGGTCGCGGGTTCGCTGTACGTAGTCGGCGTGACCGCGTACGCGGCCGTCCGCGCGGTGGCGCCGCAACCGGGTGAGACCGTGGCCGTCTCGGCGGCGGCGGGCGGGGTGGGCAGCCTCGTCGTGCAACTTCTGGTGCTGCGCGAGGCGCGGGTGCTCGGCATCGCCGGACCGGGCAACGCCGACTGGCTGCGGGCTCACGGCGTCACCCCGATCCCTTATGGCGACGGCCTGGCCGAGCGGCTGCGCGAAGCGGCGCCCACCGGGATCGACGCGTTCATCGATCTGTTCGGCCCCGACTACGTGCAGCTCGCCGTCGACCTCGGCGTCGCACCCGAACGAATCGACACCATCATCTCGTTCCAGAAGGCCGGCGAAGTCGGCGCCAAGACCGAAGGCAGCGCCGAGGCTTCGACCCCGGAGGTGCTGGCCGAGATGGCCGACCTCGTCGTCAGCGGCACCATCGATTTCGAGGTCGCCGCCACCTATCCGCTGGATCGGGTCGCCGACGCCTACGAACAATTGGAGAAGCGGCACACCCGCGGCAAAATCGTTCTGCTGCCGAACGATTCGATCCATAGCAGAGCCATCCCGTAGTTCTGCCCGCCCCAACGCGCCGGCGCCGACGGCCTCGGAAGAGACGAGGGTCGTGGTGTTCTCGTGGAATCCGTCACCGCCGGTTGCCGGTCGAAGCGTGCCCGCCCAGCGAGGCGGTGACGACCGCGATCGGCATCCGTGACACGTACAGGTTGGCCCGCTCCTGGGGAGTCAGGGTGGTCCGCGCGTGCACCTTGCCGACCAACAGCCGCGCCGAGCGGAGCAACGCCCGTCCGCGCCCCCCGGTCCGACCGTGAACGCGGTGTGTGACAACAAAAGCCATGATCTTCTCCTTTGGGAAGGTCCGATCGGCTCAGCTCATGGCGCGGGGTCAGGGGCGGCAGCTCGCGGGCAGGCATTGCGCGCGAATCACCGGAACGCCCGTGAAAGCTCAGGCGGCAGAAGGAATGCCGGAACCGGATCGGGACAAGACGGAATTGGGATACGGACTATCGCTTGGACTGGTCTCGCTCATCTCGCCCTCACCTCCTCACGGCCACGACACACGCGGGTGTCACACATCACCTGAAACGGGAGAGGCACGAACGCCGGCGACGTGCCGGCCGGCGCACCCCTCTCGTCGGAGCTTCGGCACTGCACGGCGTATCCGAAACTTCCGGAAGCCACTTGGGCTCAACCCTTGGGTCCGGGAAGAGCTGTCCTGACCCGGGGCGTCTCTCGACGTTCGGGGTCAGTGGCCTGTGTCCATGCAGACGCCTCACCTACCGAGGTGCTTGCGAAACCCTTTCTACACCGCGGTTCAGGGCCCGTCAAACTGATTGACATATCCCTTACGGCGGCTCACCGCCGCTCCGACCTGCGCGCGGTCGGTCGCCGGCCACCGCGCGCCTACCCTCGACAGCATGGCCAACACTCTGCAAGATCCGAAGGTCGCGACCGTGCTCGACCGCATGTATACCGAAGCGAAGAACCAGATGTCGCTGTTACGTCAGCGGCATGGCGACTTCGACCGGCCGATGACGGCGCAGGAGCGCGCCGACGCGATGAGCGAGTTCTACATCCCGGTCACTCCCGAAGCGGGCCGGCTGCTGTACGCCCTGGTGCGTGCGACCCGCCCGGGCACCGTCGTCGAGTTCGGGATGTCGTTCGGCATCTCCGCGCTCCACCTGGCGTCGGCGGTGCGGGACAACGGCGCCGGGCGGGTGGTGACGACCGAACTCAACGACAGCAAGATCGCCGCCGCTCGGAAGACGTTCGCCGAAACCGGCCTGGACGAGGCGATCACCATCCTCGAAGGGGACGCGCTGGCCACGCTGGCCGAGCTGGACGGGCCGATCGACTTCGTCTTGCTGGACGGTTGGAAGGACCTCTATCTGCCGGTGATCGAGCTGCTCGAACCGCGGTTGTCGACGGGCGCATTGGTGGTGGCCGACAACACCAGCGCCGCAGACACCCAGCCGTATCTGGACCGGGTGCGCAATCCCGCGAACGGCTACGTCAGCTTCAACTTTGCGGTACGGGACAGCGACAGCATGGAAATCAGCTGCCGCACCGGCGATTAGCGCAGGGATTCCTCGAGCCACGGCGTCAACCACTTCACCCCTTCGGGGGTGAGGTGTACGCCGTCGCTGCGCACCTTGATGCCGTCGACCTTGGCGGTGTAAACGCCGTCCGGACAGAGCTTTTTGTTCAGGTCCAGGATTTGCACATTCGGATGGTGGCTGACGGTCTTGCGCAGCATGGTGTTCCACAGGTTCACCCGGTCGGGCTGATCCTCCGGATACAGCCGGCCGTCCGGCTTTTCGCCACCCCTGCTGTACGGCACGGTGGCGACCACCACTCGAACGCCGGTGGAGCTGACGATGTTCAGCGCCCGCTCCAGCTCGCCGTTGAGATACGCGTCGAAGGTGGGGTCCCCGATGTGTGTCCATTGCCCCTCGTTGACGCGGTCGACGGTTTCCCAGCGGCCGATGATCAGCAGCGCGACGTCCGGCTGGTCCTGGCTGACCTGTTTCGACCATCGAATCGGCCAGCCGTCGCATTCGGCTCTCTGCTCCAGGGTTTGGCCGATGTACCGATACGGCGTGCCGCGCACCAGGCTGCAGCCGATGACGGTGTGGTCGAGGAACGCGAATCCCGGCGTGGGTGGCAGGTAGTGCATCCATGTCCACCCGATCGAATCGCCGAACACCGAAACGGTGAAGGGCCGGTTGGGGTCCCGGGGGCGGCCGGGCGGGGGGCTGCCGCCCCGCGGGGGCGGCGATACCGCTGCGCCCCCAGCGACTCCCCGCGGCAGTGCCGCCACCCGCCGGCCCGGGGCGGGCCGAACCGG
>NZ_LZII01000035.1:0-547 GCF_001667425.1 Mycobacterium sp. 852002-51613_SCH5001154
GCTGGCCCAGTCCTGGACGTGGTGGACTTCGCAGTAGTAGCCGGCCACGTCGCAGCCCGGGGCCGAGCAGCCACGGTCTCTGGCGTACAAGACAATTCGTTGCCCCGGTGAGGCCAGGCGCTTGGCGTGATACAGCGCCAGCGCGTTGCCCTTGTCGAAGACGGCCAGATAGTGGTGGGCGTGGCGGGCCAGCCGGATCACGTCGGACATCGGCAGCAGGGTGCCCCCGGCGGTGAGGGCTTTGCCGGCGGCGGACTCGAGGTCATTGAGCGTGGTGGTCACGACGATGGCCGCGGGTAATCCGTTGTGCTGACCCAGGTTGGCGCTGCAAAGCATTGCCCTTAGCGCGGCGTTGAGGCCGTCGTGGTTGCGCTGCGCGGCGCTGCGGGTGTCACGCTGCACCGCCTCGTCGCTCGGGGCGCCCTCGGCGATCGGTGTCTGGTCGTCGGGGTTGCACATCCCTGGCGCGGCCAGCTTGGCCAGCACCGCCTCCCAGGTGGCGCGGGCCTCGGGGGTGAGCCAGCCGCTCAGCTTGGACATGCCGTCG
>NZ_LZII01000036.1:0-19539 GCF_001667425.1 Mycobacterium sp. 852002-51613_SCH5001154
CATTCGTATGCGTTTGATTTCTCGGTGTGGGAGATCTGGGGGGCGCTGCTGCACGGCGGGCGGCTGGTGGTGGTCCCGGAGGCCGTGGCGCGCTCGCCGAAGGATTTTCATGCGTTGGTGGTGGCCGAGAAGGTGACGGTGTTGAGTCAGACCCCGGCGGCCGTTCGCATGCTGTCACCGGAAGGCCTGGACTCCGCGGCGCTGGTGATCGGCGCGGAGCCCGTACCCCCGGAGCTGGTGGACCGCTGGGCACCAGGGCGGGCGATGATGAACGTCTACGGCCCGACCGAGAGCACGATCTTCGCGTCCATGAGCACCCCGCTGACCGCGAAATCCGGTGCGCCGCCGATTGGTTCGGCGGTGCCAGGGACAGGACTGTTCGTGCTGGACGGCTGGTTGCGGCCCGTGCCGGTCGGGGTGATCGGGGAGTTGTATGTCGCCGGGCGCGGGGTGGGCCTGGGATACGTGCGCCGGCCCGACTTGACCGCATCGCGGTTCGTGGCCTGCCCGTTCGGCGAGCCCGGACAACGGATGTATCGCAGCGGGGACCTGGTGCGCTGGGGCACCGACGGCCAACTGCAGTACGTCGGACGCACCGACGAGCAGGTCAAGATCCGCGGTTACCGCATCGAGATCGGCGAGATCCGCTCGGCCCTCGCCGCTTTGGACGGCGTCGACGAAGCGGTGGTCGTCGTCCGCGAGGACCGCCCCGGCGATAAGCGACTAGTCGGCTACATCACCGGAGCCGCCGAGCCGGCCACAATGCGCGCCGCGCTGGCCGAGCGGCTGCCGGGCTACATGGTCCCGGCCGGGATCGTGGTGCTCGAGGCGCTACCCGTGACGGTCAACGGCAAACTCGACACCCGCGCCCTCCCCACTCCCGAATACACCGCCTCGGGCTATCGCGCCCCCACCAATCCCACCGAGGAGATCCTGGCCGGGATCTACGCCCAGGTGCTCGGGGTCGATCGCGTCGGGATCGACCAGTCGTTCTTCGACCTGGGCGGCGACAGCATCCTGGCGATGCGTCTGATCGCCGCGGTCAACACCGACCTAGACGAGTACCTGTCGGTGCGCGCCGTGTTCGAGGCGCCCACCATCGCCCAGCTGGCACCCCGGATCGGGGAGGGCGCCGGCCGGCTCGAGCCGTTGGTGGCCGGCCCCCGGCCGGCGGTCGTCCCGCTGTCGTTCGCCCAGAGCCGGCTGTGGTTCCTGGACCAATTGCAAGGCCCGTCACCGGTTTACAACATGGCGGCGGCAATGCGCCTGCGTGGTCGGCTCGACGCCGACGCGCTCGGTGCGGCGCTGGCCGACGTGGTGGCCCGCCACGAGAGCCTGCGCACCGTGTTCGCCGCGCCCGAGGGAACGCCCCAGCAGGTGGTCATCCCCGCGGAGCGAGCCGATTTCGGCTGGCAGGTCGTCGACGCCAGCGGCTGGTCGGCGGGCCGGCTGGACGAGGCCGTCAAGGCCGCGGCACGCGGCACCTTCGACCTGGCGACCGATATTCCGTTGCGCGCCTGGGTCTTCCGCGTCGCGGACGACGAACACGTGCTGGTGGCCGTGGTGCACCACATCGCCGCCGACGGCTGGTCGCTGCGGCCGCTGGCCGCCGACCTCGGCGTCGCGTACGCCAGCCGATGCGCGGGGCAGGCCCCCGAGTGGGACGAATTGCCGGTCCAGTACGTGGATTACACGTTGTGGCAGCGCGCCCAGTTCGGCGACCTGAAGGACAGCGACAGCCGCATCGCCGCCCAGCTGGCCTATTGGGAAGAGGCCCTGGCCGGCATGCCGGAGCGGTTGCAGTTGCCCACCGACCGCCCCTACCCGCAGGTGGCCGACCAGCACGGGGCTACGGTGGCGATCGACTGGCCGGCCGACTTGCAGCAGCAGATTTCGGCGGTGGCCCGCGAACACAATGCGACCAGCTTCATGGTGGTGCAGGCCGCTCTGGCGGTGCTGCTGGCCAAGCTGAGCGCGAGTAGCGATGTGGCGGTGGGCTTTCCGATCGCCGGGCGGCGCGACCCCGCACTCGACGACTTGGTCGGATTCTTCGTCAACACCCTGGTGCTGCGCGTCGACATGTCCGGCAACCCCACCTTCACCGAGCTGTTGGACCGGGTGCGCGCGCGCAGCGTGGAGGCCTTCGAGCATCAGGACGTGCCCTTCGAGGTGCTGGTGGAGCGCGTCAACCCGACCCGAAGCCTCACCCATCACCCGCTGATTCAGGTGATGCTGGCTTGGCAGAACTTCGGCGGGCAGGACAACGACCCCGCGACCGGGCTGGCCCTGGGCGACGTTCGGGTCACCCCGATACCGCTGGACACCCAGGTCGCCCGCATGGACCTGACCTTCTCGATGACCGAGCGCTGGACCGAGACCGACGAGCCCGCCGGGATCGGCGGGCGGGTGGAATTCCGCACCGACGTGTTCGACGCGGACAGCATCGAGACACTGGTCGGGCGCCTGCAGCGGGTGCTGGCGACGATGACCACCGATCCCGCCCGCCCCGTGTCGTCGGTCGACCTGCTCGATGCGGATGAACGGGCCCGGCTGGACGAGATCGGCAACCGGGCGGCGCTGGCCGCGCCGGCAAACGCGCCGACGTCGATTCCGGAATCCTTTGCCGCCCAGGCGGCGCGCACGCCGGATGCGCCTGCGCTCAGCAGCGGTACCCGGTCGTGGACGTATCGCGAGCTCGACCAGGCGTCCAACAGGTTGGCCCACCTGCTGGCCGGCCGCGGCGCCGCCCCGGGACAGTGCGTGGCACTGCTGTTCGATCGCGCGGCCGAGGCGATCGTGGCGATCCTGGCGGTGCTCAAGACCGGGGCGGCCTATCTGCCAATCGATCCCGCGCATCCGGCCGCCCGGATCGGCTTCATGCTCGCCGACGCCACGCCCGTCGCGGTGGTCACCACCGCCGCCCTTGCCGACCGGCTCGACGGGTACGACGTGGCGGTCATCGACGTGGACGATCCCGCCGTCGACGCCCAGCCCGTCATCGCGTTGCCGGCGCCGAGCGCGGAGGACGTCGCCTACCTCATCTACACCTCGGGAACCACCGGGGTGCCCAAGGGTGTGGCGGTCAGCCACCGCAACGTGACGCAGCTGATGGCGACGGTGGACGCCAGCCTGCCGGACGCCGGCGTGTGGTCGCAGTGGCATTCCTACGGCTTCGACGTGTCGGTGTGGGAGATCTTCGGCGCGCTGTTGCGCGGCGGCCGCCTGGTGGTGATCCCCGACGCGGTGGTGCGATCCCCGGAGGACCTGCACGAGTTGCTGGTCGCCGAGCGGGTCAGCGTGCTGAGCCAAACCCCTTCCGCCGCAGCGATGCTCGACCCGCGGGGGCTGGAGTCGGCGGCCCTGGTGGTGGCCGGCGAGGCCTGCCCGACCGAGCTGGTCGACCGGTGGGCGCCCGGACGGGTGATGATCAACGCCTACGGACCCACCGAAACCACGGTGTACGCGGCGATCAGCGCGCCGCTTGCCCCCGGCTCGGCCGTCGTTCCGATCGGCTCCCCGGTCGCCGGGGCGGCGTTGTTCGTGCTCGACGAATCCCTGCGGCCGGTGCCACCCGGCGTGGTCGGCGAGCTGTACGTGGCCGGCGCCGGGCTGGCCCGCGGGTACTGGCGCCGGGCGGCGCTGACGGCGTCGCGGTTTGTCGCCTGTCCATTCGGCGGCCCAGGGGCACGCATGTATCGCACCGGCGACCTGGTCTGCTGGGGCTCCGATGGGCAGCTGCAGTACTTGGGCCGCGCCGACGAGCAGGTCAAGATCCGCGGCTACCGCATCGAGCTCGGCGAAATCCGCACGGCGCTAACCGGTTTGACCGGGGTCGCGCAGGCCGCCGTCATCGCCCGCGAGGACCGGCCCGGTAATAAGCGCCTGGTCGGCTACGTCACCGGTTCGGCGGACCCCGCCGAGCTACGCGCCCGGCTGGCCGACCGGCTCCCCGCGTACATGGTTCCGGTGGCCGTGGTGACGCTCGACGCGCTGCCGCTGACACCCAACGGCAAGCTCGACACTCGCGCCCTGCCGGCGCCCGAATACCGGGAGGTCGATCGCTACCGGGCCCCGAGCAGTCCCGTCGAGGAGACCTTGGCCGGCATCTACGCCCAGGTGCTCGGCGTCGAGCGGATCGGCGTCGACGACTCCTTCTTCGACCTGGGCGGCGACAGCATCTCGTCGATGCAAGTGGTGACGCGGGCGCGGGCCGCCGGTCTGACGTGCCGGACGCGCGACATCTTCGTCGAGCAGACCGTGGCCCGGCTGGCCCGCGTCGTCGGCGCCGCCGACGGCGACCCCGGCGCGACCGACGAGGGCATCGGGGAACTATCGGCAACGCCGATCATCCGGTGGCTGCAGGGCATAGAAAGGGCAGGCGGTCCGGTCGACCAGTTCAACCAGACGATGGTGGTCGAGGCTCCCGCCGGGGTCACCGAGACCGACGTGGTGGCGGTGCTGCAGGCCCTGCTGGACCGGCACGCCATGCTGCGGCTGCGCGTGCACGACGAGTGGTCGCTGACCGTGCCCGAGGCGGGATCGGTCGATGCCGCCGACCACTTGCACGCGGTGGACGTGTTATCGGACGCCGCCGTGACCGCGGCGCGCTCGCGGCTGAACCCGGCCGACGGGGTGGTGCTGAGCGCGCTGTGGGCGGTCTCCACCCGACAGCTGGTGCTGATCATCCACCACCTCGCCGTCGACGGGGTGTCCTGGCGAATCCTGTTGGAAGACTTGAACATTGCTTGGGCGCAGCATCGCGGCGGGCAGCCGGTGGCGTTGCCGCCGGGTGGGACGTCGTTCGCCCGCTGGGCGGCCCTACTGGGCGAGCACGCGCATGACCCGGCAGTGGTGGAGCAGGCCGGCGCCTGGCAGCGGATCGCGGCGACGCCGCCCGCGCTACCGGGGGTGCGCCCCGAGACGGACACCTACGAGACCGCCGAGCACCTGTCGGTGGCGCTGGACGTGGAGACCACCCGCACGCTGCTCGGAGAGGCGCCGGCGGCCTTCCACGCCGGCGTCAACGACATCCTGCTGATCGGTTACGCCCTGGCCTGGGCGGTGTTCCTTGGCGGCGACCTTCCCGGCGGCGGGCCGGTCGGCATCGACGTCGAGGGCCACGGCCGACACGAGGAACTCGCCGCCGGAGTGGACCTGTCACGCACGGTCGGGTGGTTCACCACCAAGTACCCGGTGTCCTTGGCGGTGGATCAATTGCCTTGGGAGCGCGTGGTTTCCGGTGACCCCGCGCTGGGCGCCGTGCTCAAGCAGGCCAAGGAACAGCTGCGCGCGCAGCCGGACCCCCTGACCTACGGGCTGCTGCGCTACCTGAACGACGATGTCGACCTGCACGGCTCCGACCCGGCGATCGGCTTCAACTACCTGGGCCGGCTGGGCGGCGCGGCCGCCGAGTTGTCGGACGAGTTGTGGCGAATCTCGCGAGACGGCTCGTCGGTGACCGGCACCAGCACGGCGGTGCCCATGCCGCTCATGCACACCGTGGACCTCAACGCGGGCACCGCCGAGACCGAGGCCGGCCCGCAGCTGCACGCCAACTGGACGTGGGCGCCCTCGGTACTGGACCGCGAGCAACTCGCCCGGCTGAGCGGGCTGTGGTTCGAGGCGCTGAGCGGTATCTGCGCCCACGTGCGATCGGGTGGCGGCGGACTGACCCCGTCGGACATCCTCCCGGCCCGTTTGCTCCAGCAGGAGATCGACGAGCTCGAGCGGCAACACCGGATTGCCGACGTGTTGCCGTTGACCCCGCTGCAGCAGGGTCTGCTCTTCCACGCGACCACCAGGCGGGGCAGCGGCCAGGATTCCAGTGACCTGTACGTCGTGCAGCTGGACATCAGCGTCACCGGCCCGCTGGACCGGGACAGCCTGCGCGACGCGGTGCAAACCGTCGTTGACCGGCATCCGCACCTGGTCGCCCGGTTCTGGGACCGGCCAGACGAGCCGGTGCAGATCATCCCCGCCAACCCGGCGATGGCATGGCGGTACGTCGAGCTCGACGGCCGCCAGGGCGCCGACGAGGGCATCGGGGAAATCTGCGCCGCCGAGCGCGCCGCGGTCTACGACCTGGCCGACCGGCCGGCCTTCCGGGTGGCCATGATCCGCACCGCGCCGAACCGGCACCGGCTGGTGCTGACCATTCACCACATCGTGCTCGACGGTTGGTCGGTTCCCATCCTGGTGAACGAGACATTCGCCAGCCTCACCGGGCAGCGGCTGGCTCCGCCGCCGCCGTATCGCCGGTTCGTCACCTGGCTGGCCGACCGCGACGCCGATGCCGCGCGGGCGGCGTGGGGCCGGGTGCTCGTCGGCTTCGACACCCCGACGCTAGTCGCGCCGCCACACAAGTTGGAGCTGGGTGCCCGCGGCCTCACGACGTTCACGGTGCCGGCCGAAACCACCCGGGCGCTCGGCGAGCTGGCCCGCTCCCACCAGACCACGGTCAGCACCGTGCTGCAGGCCGCGTGGGCGCAGCTGCTGACGTGGCTCACCGGCAACCACGACGTCGCGTTCGGCACCACGGTGTCGGGCCGGTCCGCCGAGGTCGCCGGCGCCGAGTCGATGGTTGGCCTGATGATCAACACGATCCCGGTGCGCGCCAACATCACCCCGGCGACCACCACCACGGAGCTACTGGACCAGCTGCAAACCGCCCACAACGACACCCTCGAGCACGAGCACCTGTCGCTCAGCGAAATCCACCGGATGACCGGTCACGAGAAGCTGTTCGACACGCTCTTCGCCTACGAGAACTATCCGCTGGAAACATCCGCGATGGCGGTCAACCACGAGCTGTCCATCACCGACTTCAACGTCTTCGAGCGCAACCACTACCCCCTGACGATGCAGGCCGCCCTATCCGGCGAACAACTCGGCCTCAGAGTGGAATACGACGCCGGCGTCTTCGACGCGCGCACCATCGAGGCGCTCACCGCGCGACTGCAGCGGGTGCTGGTGGCGATGACCACCGACCCGGCCCGGCGGCTCTCCTCGGTCGACCTGCTGGACGGGCCAGAGCATGCCCGCCTGGATGAAATCGGCAACCGGGCAGCGCTGACCCGGCCGACACCCCCGCCCGTCTCGATCGTGGAGCTGTTCGCCGCACAGGTCGCCCACCAGCCGGACGCCGTGGCGATCGGCTGGGGCCGGCTGTCCATGACGTACCGGGAGCTGGACGAGGCGGCGAACCGGTTGGCGCACCTGTTGATCGCCGAGGGCGCCGGCCCGGGACAGTCTGTGGCGCTGCTGTTTTCGCGTTCGGCGCAGGCGATCGTGGCCAGCCTGGCGGTGCTCAAGACGGGGGCGGCGTACCTGCCGGTCGACCCGGCCGCCCCGGCCGCGCGGATCAGATTCATGCTCCAGGATGCCGCGCCGATCGCCGCGGTCACCACCGCGGGACTGCTGTCGCGGCTGGACGGCAGCGGCGTGCGGGTCATCGACATCGAGGACCCGGAGATCGACGGCTATCCGCGCACGGCGCCGCCCGCACCCGCGGCGGACGGCATCGCCTACATCATCTACACCTCGGGGACCACCGGGGTTCCGAAAGGTGTTGCGGTCACGCACCGTAACGTGACGCAACTCATCGGCTCGCTCGACGCCGGCCTGCCGGCCCCGGGCGTGTGGACGCAGTGCCACTCGTACGCCTTCGACGTGTCGGTGTGGGAGATCTTCGCCCCGCTGCTGCGCGGCGGACGCGTGGTGGTGGTGCCCGAGTCGGTGGTGCGCTCACCGGAGGACTTCCGCGCCTTACTGGTCGACCAGAAGGTCAGCGTGCTGACCCAGACGCCGTCGGCGGTCGCGGCGCTGGACCCGGCCGGCCTGGATTCGGTGGCGCTGGTGATGGCCGGGGAGGCCTGCCCACCCGAGGTGGTCGATCGCTGGGCGCCGGGGCGGGTGATGGTCAACGCCTACGGCCCGACCGAGACGACGATGTGCGTGGCGATCAGCGCTCCGCTCGCGGCGGGCTCGGGAACGCCGCCGATCGGCTCGCCGGTGCCCGGCGCCGGGTTGTTCGTGCTGGACGGCTGGCTGCGGCCGGTGGCCCCCGGCGTAGTGGGCGAGTTGTACGTGGCCGGTACCGGGGTGGCCGCGGGATATCTCAAGCGCGCCGGATTGACCGGTTCGCGGTTTGTGGCCTGCCCGTTCGGCGAACCCGGGGCTCGCATGTACCGCACCGGTGACCTGGTGCTCTGGGGTGCCGACGGGCAGCTGGTGTATGTGGCTCGCGCCGACGAGCAGGTCAAGATCCGCGGCTACCGCATCGAACTGGGCGAGGTCCAGGCGGCGCTCGCCCGGTTGGACGGCGTGCAGCAGGCCGTGGTGATCGCCCGTGCGGACCGCCCCGGGGACAAACGCCTGGTCGGCTACGTCACCGGAACGGTCGATCCCGCCGAGGCGCGCACCGCGCTGGCCGGGCGACTGCCGGGCTATATGGTTCCCACGGCCGTGGTGGGACTCGACGCGTTACCGCTGACGCCCAACGGCAAGTTGGACACCCGCGCCCTGCCGGCGCCCGAGTACGCCGGCGGTGGATATCGGGCCCCGTCGAACGCAACCGAGGAGATCCTTGCCGGCATCTTCGCTCAGGTGCTCGGGGTCGAGCGGGTCGGTGTCGACGACTCCTTCTTCGACCTGGGCGGCGACAGCATTTCCGCGATGCGCTTGATCGCGACGATCAACACCAACCTGGTTGTCGACCTTGCCGTACGCACCCTGTTCGACGCGCCCACCGTCGCGACCCTGAGCCAGCGCCTGGGCACGGACACGACCGCCACCCAGGACGTCGTACCCATTCAGACCCTGAAGCAGGGCGCCGGCACTCCGTTGTTCTGCATTCACCCCGCGGGCGGCGTGAGCTGGCCGTATCAGGTGCTCGGCAGCTACCTGGACTGCCCGATCATCGGTGTCCAGCAGACCCGGCAGGGCGGGGAGACCGAACCGCGATCGATCCGCGAGATGGCGGAGAACTATGCCGACAGGCTGCAGGAGATCCATCCCTCCGGGCCCTACAACCTGCTGGGCTGGTCGTTCGGCGGGGTGATCGCGCACGAACTCGCGGTGGAGCTGCAGCGGCGCGGAGGCGTGATCGGCCGCCTGATCCTGCTCGACGCCCAACCCACCATGAACGGCGGTGGCGCCCCGCCCGAGGACGCGGTGGGCGAACTACAGCTGCCGGAAGCCTCGCGATCCAGGCGGCTTGTCGACCTGCTCTCCGAAAATCTTCGCCAGAACATCGACCGGTTCCGAACTCACCGGCCCGGCGTTTTCCAGGGCGACATCACCATCTTCTCCGCCGCGGGGGACGGGGCAGACCGCGATGGGTTCCTGTCCCAGTCGTGGCGGCCGCTTGTCTCCGGGGAGATTCTCACGTACTCCATCGACTGCGCGCACGACGACATGCTGACCCACGATTCGGTGGGGCTGTACGGACAGCGACTCAGGCATCTGCTGGTCCTCGCGGAGCGCCGGCTCGAACTGGCCCAGGGTGGTCAGCAAGCGGTGGCGTCGCGGGACGACAAGCTGCCCGGCGAGCGCGCCGGATAATGGTCAGGAGACCCTCAGGAGACCCTCAGGAGACCGGGGTGCCGATAGCGCCTCTGTGTTGGGGGCAATAGGACGCGACTGAGGCGCCGAGAAGATAGCCGGCCTCGTGCGCCGACAGGTCGGTGGCCCGTACCACGTTCAGCACCAACGAGGTTGGCGTCTTCCCCGAATCGAGTCCGGCGCACATGTTATGTCCCGCGGCGATTGCCGCTCCGCGGTCGGTAAAGACAATCCCGTTGCGCTGAATCTCCGAGATGAACGAATCGTCTTTTTGATCGGCCGACGCCGGCGTCGCGAAAAACACCGCGGCGCCGCCCGCGAGCGCGACTATTGCCGACCAGTTCCCAAGGCGCGCAATTGTTCGGGTCACGATGTTCCTCGATGTGGCATCTGGGCTCTACGCCTTAACGGTGGCTGAACATTAGCCAGAATCGACGCATTTTTCCCGGCGGCTTCAACCGCGCCACCTCACAGAGATCGGCCCCGTTTTCCCGGGCGATTGGCGGCTCGTGCCCCAGCACGCCGCGCGGCACAGCGCCACGCGGGTATCAAAATCCCTGTGCGGCGGGCATTTCCATTCGCCACCCCCGGCGCGCACGATCCGCGCGCCGGCGCAGCGGCGAGGCGCACCTCGCGCGGGGCGGCCACCGGCGAGAGCGGAGCGAAACCAAGATTTAACCGTCGCGGCGGCCGGCGCGGGCAAACTCCGGCCCTCCCACCGATAATCCGCGCCCGATTTGCCGCCGTCGGCCCCCGGAAGCCGGTGCGAGCTGCGCGCCGACCCATTTCACAGTGGCCGTACGGGTGCGCCGGAACCCCCTTCGGTATGGTTCAAGGAGTGTGCGGAGTCACCGGGGAGGTACGGCTCGACGGGCAGGTCCCCGATGTAGCAGCGGTGTCAGCAATGGCCGCCGTGATGGCGCGACGGGGTCCCGACGCTTCCGGCGCCTGGTCACAGGGCCGTGTCGCGCTCGGTCATCGTCGCCTCAAGATCATCGACCTGAGCGAGGCCGGCGCCCAGCCGATGGTGGACCCGGAACTGGGTCTGGCCATCGCCTTCAACGGCTGCATCTACAACTACAAAGAGCTGCGCCACGAACTCACCGGACACGGCTACCGGTTCTTCTCGCACAGTGACACCGAAGTCCTGATCAAGGGCTACCACCACTGGGGCGATGACTTCGTCAGCCACCTGCACGGCATGTTCGCCTTCGCGATCGTCGAACGCGACAGCGGCCGGGTGCTGCTCGGTCGCGACCGGCTGGGGATCAAACCGCTCTACCTGACCGAGGACAGCCACCGCGTCCGGTTCGCCTCGGCCCTGCCCGCGTTGCTGGCCGGCGGCGGGGTGGACACCCGCATCGACCCGATCGCGTTGCACCACTACATGACGTTTCACTCGGTGGTCCCCGCGCCCCTGACCATCCTGCGGGGCGTCCGCAAGGTGCCGCCCGCTTCGCTTGTCGCCATCGAGCCCGACGGCCGGCGCACCATCACCACGTACTGGACCCCCGACTTCACCCGGCACGACGACCGCGCCGGCTGGTCGGAAACCGACTGGGAAGACGCGGTGCTGGACGCGCTTCGCGTCGCGGTCAAACGCCGGCTGGTCGCCGACGTGGCGGTCGGCTGCCTGTTGTCCGGCGGTGTCGACTCGAGCCTGATCGTCGGCCTGCTCGCGGAGGCGGGCCAGCACGGCCTGATGACCTTCTCCATCGGCTTCGAGTCGGCCGGTGGCGTGGCGGGCGACGAGTTCCGGTGGTCAGACATCATCGCCCGCCGCTTCGAAACCGACCACCATCAGATCCGCATCGAAACCGACCGGATGCTGCCCGCGCTCGACGGGGCGATCGGCGCGATGAGCGAGCCGATGGTCAGCCACGACTGTGTAGCCTTCTACTTGCTCAGCCAGGAAGTGGCGCGCCACGTGAAGGTCGTGCAGTCGGGCCAGGGCGCCGACGAGGTGTTCGCCGGCTATCACTGGTACCCGCCGATGGGCTCGCCGGCCGCCGCCTCATTGGAGGGCGCGGTCGCCGAGTACCGCGGCGCCTTCTTCGACCGCGATTCGGCGGAACTGGCAGGCCTGCTCGGGCCGGGCATCATGGCCCCGGGTGACCCGAGTGAGCGCTTCGTCACCGAGCACTTCGCGCGCGCCGGCGCCGAGACAGGCGTCGATCGCGCGCTGCGGCTCGACACCACCGTGATGCTGGTGGACGACCCGGTGAAACGGGTCGACAACATGACCATGGCGTGGGGCCTGGAGGGCCGGGTGCCTTTCCTCGACCACGAGCTCGTCGAGCTGGCGGCGACCTGCCCCCCGGAACTGAAGATCGCCCACGAAGGCAAGGGCGTGCTCAAACAGGCTGCGCGACGGGTGATTCCGTCGGACGTCATCGACCGCCCCAAGGGATACTTCCCGGTCCCCGCGCTGACCCACCTCGAAGGGCCCTACCTCGACATGGTGCGCGATGCACTCTATGCGCCAGTTGCCAAGGAGCGCGGCCTGTTTCGCACGGAGGCGGTCGACGCCCTGCTGGCCGACCCCAACGGCAAGCTGACGCCGTTGCGCGGCAACGAACTCTGGCAGCTCGCCCTGCTCGAGCTCTGGCTGCAGCGGCACGGCATCACGGGCCCGGTGGCATGACCGTGACCGATCCCCCCGGCGACCACACCGAGGCGATCACGATGGGCCTCCACGACGCCTCGCCGCCGGAGCTGGTGGAGGCGATGGCCAAGGATGTCGAGCTCGAATTGGGCTGGGGCCGGCTGATATTCGGCCAGACCTTCGCCGACTCCCACCAGCTCGTCGAGGCGCTGCGCCGGGAGGGACCCGGCCGCCGCGACATCTGCATCTACGCACGCGAATCCCACGTGGTGGTCGCCGAAGCGCCGACCGAACTCTTCATCGATCCCAGCCACACCTATCGGCTGCGCTTCACCGATGCCAAGCCCGAAGACCTGTCGCCCGCGCCGCTGGGCGTCACCGTGCGCACGCTGAACGATCCGGTCGACGCCGACGCCATGAACCGCGTCTACGTGCGCTGCGGAATGGTCCCGGCCGGGGTCGACGTCATCTGGAGCAACCACCTGAATGTGCCCGCGGTGACCTACCTGCTGGCGGTGCGCGACGAAGACGGCGCGGTGGTGGGCACCGTGACCGGCGTCGATCACGAGCTGCTGTTCTCCGACCCCGAACAGGGGTCGAGCCTGTGGACGCTGGCCGTCGACCCGGCCGCCGGGCTCCCCGGGATCGGCGCCGCCCTCACGCGGGCGCTCGCGGAGCGCTTCCGCAACGCGGGCCGCGCCTACATGGACCTGTCGGTCGCGCACGACAACGCCGCCGCCATCGGCCTGTACGAGAAGCTGGGCTTCCGCCGCGTGCCCGTGCTGGCGATCAAGCGCAAGAACGCCATCAACGAGCCACTTTTCAGCCCGCCGCCAGAGACGGTCGACGACCTCAACCCCTACGCCCGGATCATCGCCGACGAGGCGCTGCGCCGCGGCATCTGGGTGGAGGTGCTCGACGCCGAGACCGGCGAGATGCGCCTCACCCACGGCGGCCGCAGCGTGGTCACCCGGGAGTCGCTGTCCGAATACACCTCGGCGGTCGCCATGTGCCGCTGCGACGACAAACGGCTGACGCGCCGGCTCGTCTCCGAGGCGGGCATCACCGTGCCCCGCGCCCGGCTGGCCACCTTCGACGAAGGCGACTACAACTTCCTCACCGAGGTCGGGGAGGTCGTCGTCAAACCCACCCGCGGCGAACAGGGGAAGGGCATCACGGTCGGCGTGACCGCCGACAACGGCCCCGAGGAGCTGGCCGCCGCCCTGGCCCGCGCCTGTCAGCAATACCCCGACGTGCTGATCGAGCAGCGCGTGCAGGGCGATGACCTTCGGCTGGTGGTGATCGACGGCCGGGTGGTGGCCGCCGCGCTGCGGATGCCGCCCGAGATCATCGGCACCGGCGAGCACACCATTCGCGACCTGATCGCCGCCGAAAGCCGGCGGCGCTCCGCGGCCACCGGTGGCGAGTCCCGCATCCCGCTCGACGACCTCACCGAGGCGACGGTCGCCGAGGCGGGCTGGACGCTGGACGACGTGCTGCCCCAGGGCACCCGCCTTCGCGTCCGGCGCACCGCCAACCTGCACCAGGGCGGGACGATCCACGACGTCACCGCGGTGGTGAACGCGGAACTGTGCCGGGTCGCGGTGACGGCGGCCGAGGCGATCGGCATCCCGGTGACGGGCATCGACCTGCTGGTGCCCGACGTCACCGGCGCCGAGTACGCCTTCATCGAGGCCAACGAACGACCAGGGCTGGCCAACCACGAACCACAGCCCACGGCCGCGGCGTTCATCGACTTCCTGTTCCCCGGCCACCCGGGCCAGCCGCAAGCCTGGACTCCAGAGGAGTCGCGCGCCGAACGCGGCTGAGGCTTGCTGTGCGCCTCGCTTGGGTAATTCTCCAATCACCTCAGATAGGAGCCAGATGAGCGAAAGCGTGCAAACCGGAACCATCACGACCCGCGTGCCGGCGCGGCTGGACAGGCTGCCGTGGTCCCGATTCCACTGGCGCGTCGTCATCGGGCTCGGCGGGGTGTGGATCCTCGACGGGCTCGAGGTCACGATGGTGGGCAACGTGTCCGCTCGCCTCACCGAAAAGGGCAGCGGCATCGACCTGAACGCGGCGCAGATCGGCCTGGCCGCCGCGTTCTACATCGCCGGTGCCTGCCTGGGCGCGCTGTTCTTCGGTCACCTGACGGACCGCTTCGGGCGCCGCAATCTGTTCATGCTGACCCTGGCGGTCTATCTGGTGGCCACAGTCGCGACCGCATTCGCTTTCGCCCCTTGGTATTTCTTCGCCGCGCGCTTCTTCACCGGCGCCGGCATCGGCGGCGAGTACGCCGCGATCAATTCGGCCATCGACGAATTGATCCCCGCACGCCTGCGCGGGCGCGTCGACCTGATCATCAACGGCACGTACTGGCTCGGCTCGGCCGCGGGGGCCGCCGGTGCGCTCGTCCTGCTCGACACCTCGAACTTCGCGCCCAACATCGGCTGGCGGCTCGCCTTCGGCATTGGCGCCATCTTCGGCATCTTCGTCCTTCTCGTCCGGCGCAACGTCCCGGAGAGTCCGCGGTGGTTGTTCATTCATGGCCGCGACCAGGAGGCCGAGCGGATCGTCGGCGAGATCGAGGAAGCGGTGCGGCAGGAAACCGGCGAGCCGCTGCCCGAGCCGCACGGGCGTGAGCTCAAAATCCGCCAGCGCGAGACGATTTCGTTCCGCGAAATCGCCCGGGTGGCGTTCAAGCTCTATCCGCAACGCGCCATCCTGGGGCTGGCGCTGTTCACCGGGCAGGCGTTCCTCTACAACGGGGTGACGTTCAATCTGGGCACGCTCTTGAGCGGGTTCTATGGAGTGCCGTCCGGGAAGGTGCCGCTGTTCTTCATCCTCTGGGCGCTCAGCAATTTCGTCGGGCCGCTCGCGCTCGGCCACCTCTTCGACACCATCGGGCGCAAGCCGATGATCACGGCCACCTACATCGGGTCCGCGGTCGTCGCCGCCGCCCTGGCGGCCCTGTTCGTGACCCAGACCGGCGGGGTCTGGGCGTTCATCGGCGTCCTCGCGGTCGCGTTCTTCCTCGCCTCCGCGGGCGCGAGCGCCGCCTATCTGACGGTCAGCGAGATCTTCCCGATGGAGACCAGGGCGCTGGCGATTGCGTTCTTCTACGCGGTGGGGACCGCGATCGGCGGCATCACCGGCCCGTTGCTGTTCGGGCAGCTGATCAGTTCCGGGGAACGCGGTCAGGTGGTCTGGTCGTTCTTGACCGGCGCCGCCGTCATGGCGATCGCGGGGCTGGTCGAATTGCGGCTCGGGATCGCGGCAGAACGCCGCCCGCTCGAAGAGCTGGCCTTGCCCCTGACCGTCGCCGACGCCGACGCCGATCGGCGGGATCAACCGTAGGCGTCCCACCAGGTGTGCAGGTCTTCAACGGTGGCCGGGTCCCCGGACACGTCGCTGAGCATCAGTTTCGCGTCGTTGGTCCAGATCACGTTCGGGTGGTTGTTGTAGGTGCCGCACGCGATCAGCCCGGCCATGTCGTTCGGGGTCTGGTCGTAATGCCAGCTGACCGGTGAGCGTCCCTCGCCGGGACAGTTCACCAGGCTGACGTTGGCGATGTCGTTCTCGAAGGCCCGCTTCAACGGGTCGGGCGTCGCGAACAGCCCGTAGGTGGCGTGGCTGGGACCGCCGGGCTGGGTGTTCTGCCCGCAGGTGACCATCGCGACCGCGTGCACCCAGATGCTGCCCGACTCCGGGGTCGCCGGCGTGCACGTGCCGGCCAGGTAGCCGGGCGGGAGCAGGCTGATCAGCCGGGCCTGGTCGTCATTGGGGGCGGCGCTCGACGGCGGCGGGGTCTTCGCGACGGTCGCCTTGGCGTGCCGCTGGCCGGCGGGTTTCAGGATGAGCCAGAGCCCGACGGCGCAGACGGCGACGACGACCACCGCGGCGGCGGCCACGATCGGCCAGCGATTGCGCTTAGCCGATGTGCCTGGCCGCTCGGAATCCGATGCGGGGGAGAGGATTTCGCTCTGGCGCAGGATCGTGTCCGCGCGTTCGCGCTCGGGGCTGCTGAGCGCCAGCCGCGCGGCCTCGGCCAGGGCGCCGGCGGTGGGGTAGCGCTCGATCGGGTTCTTGGCCATGCCGCCCGCGATCACGGCGTCGAAGGCCGGGCTCACCCCGGCGCCCTGCTCGCTGGGTTTGGGGATGGGCTGCATCATGTGGGCGCTGATCAGCATCCCGGTGCTGTCGGCGCGATATGGCGGGGTCGCGGTCAGGCATTCGTAGAGCACGCAGGCCAGCGCGTAGACGTCGGCGCGCGGCGTCACGTCTTCACTCGAAAACCGTTCGGGCGCCATGTACTTCAACGTGCCGACCGCGGTGCCCAGTTGGGTGAGCTTTTCGTCGGTCTTGGCGCTGGCGATCCCGAAGTCGACGAGATAAGCGAAGTCGTCGCCGGTGATCAGGATGTTCTGCGGTTTGACGTCACGGTGGGTCACCCCGGCCGCATGGGCGGCGTCCAGGGCCGACGCGATCTGCCGGATGATGGCCACCGCCCGCGGTGCCGGCAGTGGCCCGGCCCGTTCGAGCATGCTGCCCAGGTCGACGCCCTCGATGAGCCGCATCTCGAGATACAGCTGCCCGTCGATTTCGCCGTAGTCGTGTATCGGGACCACGTGGGGTTCCAACAGCCGGCCGGTGATGAGGGCCTCGCGTTCCATTCGCTTGCGGAACACGGGATCCTGGCTGAAGGTGTGCGACATCAGTTTCAGCGCGACGGTCCACTGTTTGACGGTGTGTTCGGCTTCGTAGACCTCGCCCATTCCACCGCGACCGAGCAGCCGCGTGAGCCGGTAGGGCCCGAACATCGTCCCTACCCGCGGGTCCTGCGCGCCGGTCACTGCTGACTCCCATCGAAGGACCATGGCGGTGAGCGCCCATTGGCCGCACCGCAGGAAAAGTACAACATGCTCGCGCGGATGTGTCCGCGCGGGCGGGTGGTCAATCGAAAGCCGCAGCGGCGCCACTGCAGCCGCGATTGGCCAAAATCACGGTGGCGCAGCATGTTCGGATATTGACGTGCACAAGTCCCTTCGTTATTCGGCCGGGGTGCAGCGGGAGGTCCGCATCAAGGTCGACGGCCCGCATCCGACCGGTGGTCTTGTATACCGACCATCGGTCGGTTAACGTCTGTCTGATGGTCGAGGAGCCGAGTGTGCGGACTCGCCGGGGGCTGTGGGAGCCGGGCTCCCTCGACGGGGCTCCTGCCTTGGTGGCGGGATGGTCCGCATGCCACGGGTAGTGAAGCACCCCGACATTCGCCGGGCCGAGCTGTTGGAGCGAGCATCGGCGATGTTTGTCCAGCGCGGCTACGACAATGTCAGCCTGAATGACCTGATTGCCGACGCGGGGGTTTCCAAAGGTGCCTTCTACCATTGGTTTCCGTCAAAAGAGGCCCTGATAACCGCGCTGGCCGAGCGCAGCGCGCGCGATCAGTACGCATCGGTCGAAGACGCGGTCGGCCGATGCGGTGGTAACGCGTTGGATCGGTTGAACGCCCTATTGCAGTCGGGTTTTGACGTCAAGATGGAGTTGGAGCTTCCCGAACGGCTGGCCGCGATGGTTTCGTTGCTGCGGCCCGAGAATGCGCATCTGTACGGGCGAATCGTCGCTGCCGGAGAGGGTTTGGTCCGGCCACTACTGACGAAACTGATTTCCGACGGTGTGCAGGAGGGCGTCTTCGACACATTCGATCCCGAAGGCGTTGCCGATATGGTGCAGGGCCTCGCCGCCCGGCTCAACTCCAACGTCGTGCAGGTAGCCGATGCTTGCGATGAGTCGGCCAGAGATCGAGCGATCGAGGTTCTGACGATGAGGTCAAGGCTGCACGGCCTTGCGATCGACCGTGTCCTGCGACTACCCGACGGCAGCGTCGCCGTACTCACCCCTGAGCAGGTCAAGGCGATGGTAGCGGCACTGCCGCGCAATTACCGACGCGGTTGAATGGAAAGGACTGGTCTCGTTGAGCACGGCGAAACCGAAGTATTCAAAGGGCGCGGTGACGTCCAAAGACGGCACGACGATCGGCTTTCGCCGGCTTGGCGACGGCCCCGGGTTGGTGATCCTGCACGGCGGCGCACTGGCCTCCCAGCACTACTTGAAGCTGGGCGCCGCATTAGCCGACCGGTTCACCGTCTACCTGCCGGATCGACGCGGTCGGGGGATGAGTGGGCCCTATGGTCCCAACTACAGCATCGCCAGCGAGGACGAAGACCTCGACGCCATTGTCACCGGCACCGGCGCCCGGTATGTCTTCGGAGTCGCTGATGGCGGCTTGTTCGCCCTACATGCATCCATGGCGATACCGGCGATCCGCAAGGTCGCCGTCTTCGAGCCGGTCCTGTTCGTCGGCCAACCGGGGCTCGACGAGTTCAGAGGAATAATCACCCGTGGGCAACGCCTGGTGGCCAGCAACGACATCGGCGCAGCGATGGCAAGCCTGGCCAGAGACGCCCAAGGCTCAGACCCACGGGCACAGGCGGTTTCAGCGCCGTACCGTGTGCTGGGCCGGGTGATGACGCAGCCGAACATCTGTCGCGTGTTGTTATGGGCCGACGCGCGCCGGGTCAAGGATGACGATGCCGCCCTGCGTGACTTGATTGTCGCGTGGAAACGGGAATTGGAAATGGTCGAGGCCACCGAGGGCACCATCGACGACTACAAAAACGTGACCGCCGACGTCTTGCTGCTGTGTGGCACCGGCGCCCCAACACTTTTCACCGGCACCCTGGACGCCTTGCAGACGGTGCTGCCGCGCGCGACCCGCGTCGAGTTACCCGGACTCAACCACGGCGCCCCCCAGGACCAAGGCGGCAGCCCCGCGGTCGTCGCCGAGTCACTGCGAACGTTCTTCGGCACCGGTACTTGACGGCGGGACCGGACCGGCGGGCTGTGGTCGCTCAGCGCGTTGGGGGAGAGATCTGGGTGACGGTGCCGTCCGCGGCCACCACGATGGTGCCGCTGAGGGCGCCGTCGCTGGCGTTGATCTGCAGGTGCAGGCCACCGTCCTTGCGCGATTCGATCCCCAGGAAGATCCGGTTGGCGTCGTAGATCTGTAGGGTCTGGGGCGCCTGCTGCACGACGTCGACGACCGCCTGCACGTCGAACTTGCTGAGGTCACCGACCACCAAGCGGGATGACACCGCGTTCTCGGGGCCGCCGCTGGCCCAGTTGCCGTCGCGATACAGCCAGCTCACCACCTTCCGGGGGTTCGCCGTGTCCGGACGCATGACGACCACCTGGGTTTGGTAGATGTTCAGCTGATAGCCCAGGGTGTCGCCGAACTGCGTCCGCATCTGCGCCAGCACTCCGCTCACGCCGCTCAGGGTCAGCAGCCGGGGGGGGGGGGGGGTCGGGGT
>NZ_LZII01000037.1:0-204546 GCF_001667425.1 Mycobacterium sp. 852002-51613_SCH5001154
AGAGACAGGCACCTGGCCCGACGCTGGCGCCTGGCCCGGCGGCGGCGCCTGGCCCGGGGGCGGCGCCTGGCCCGGGGGCGGTGCCTTCGGGGCGGGCTTGGGCTGGACGGCCTGCGCGGGCATCGAGTTCAGCACCGGGCGGATGTAGAGGCGGGCTGTCTGGCCCAGGTTGCGGGCCTCGTTGCCGTCATTGCCGGGCACGGTGATGACCAGGTTGTCGCCGTCGACAACCACTTCGGAACCGGACACGCCAAGCCCGTTGACGCGCGCACTGATGATCTGCTGCGCCTGTGCCAGCGCATCGCGGCTCGGGCGCGACCCGTCCGGGGTGCGCGCGGTCAACGTGACGCGGGTACCGCCCTGCAGGTCGATGCCGAGCTTGGGGGCGGCGCGCTTGTCCCCGGTCAGGAAGACCAACAGGTAGACGCCGACGAGCAGCAACAAGAAAACCGACAGGTAGCGGGCAGGGTGCACCGGCGCCGAAGACGATGCCACGTTCCTTCTATCTCCTCGAGTAGCGGTTCTTACCCCGGACAGAGCCCGCAACAGAGCCTAGTGCCGCGCACGCGCCCGTTGCGCAAGCGGTCCGCCGCGGCGGACCGACCTTCCGTCAGGAATCCTTGATAACCCGGCCCTCGTCGGATTCTGCCAAGTCGTCGGCGTCGTCACCGTCGGCCAGGTCTTCATCGTCGTCGGGCAGGATCCGGTCGCGGATGGCCAGCTTCATCCACGTGGTCACCACGCCGGGGGCGATCTCCAGATCCACGGTGTCCTCCGTGAACGCGACGACCGTCGCCTGCAGACCGGACGTCGTGTGCACGCGGTCCCCCGGCTGCAGTGACTCGTGCAGGTCGATGGTGGCCTGCATCGCGCGCTTCTGGCGGCGCGACGCGAAGTACATGAACCCACCCATGATGAGCAGGAAGGGCAGGAACAGGATCAAACTCTCCATGACGGGCCTGTCTTTCGTAGTGGCATTTAAGGCACTTCTTGTCGCCGGGTGCCGGAACGACCCGCGGGCCGCGCACCTCGTACCGGCCAGTGTGCCATTGCCGCAGGTCGCTCCCGACCGCCGCGGTGCGCGGGAGGCCCGACGCCGCCGCGCCGGATAGGCTTTAGTGGCGACGTGACAGGCGCGCCGCGGTGAGGAGAAGATCGTGGCCGGCCTCGAGCAGACTCGCCAGCTGGTCACCGAAATCCCCGGTCCCGCTTCGCTGGAACTGACCAAACGGCGCGCCGCGGCGGTGTCCCATGGGGTCAACGTCTCGCTGCCGGTGTTCGTCGCGCGCGCCTCCGGCGGCATCATCGAGGACGTCGACGGCAACCGGCTCATCGACCTGGCGTCGGGCATCGCGGTGACCACCATCGGCAATTCCGCACCCCGGGTGGTGGAGGCCGTGCGCGCGCAGGTCGCGGAGTTCACTCACACCTGTTTCATGGTCGCGCCGTACGAGCAGTACATCGCCGTCGCCGAGGAGCTCAACCGGATCACGCCGGGCTCCGGCGAGAAGCGTTCGGTGTTGTTCAACTCCGGCGCCGAGGCGGTCGAGAACGCTGTCAAGGTCGCACGCACCTACACGCGCAAGCCCGCTGTCGTGGCGTTCAACCACGCCTATCACGGCCGCACCAACCTGGCGATGGCGCTGACCGCCAAGTCCAAGCCCTACAAGAGCGGCTTCGGCCCGTTCGCGCCGGAGGTCTACCGCGCCCCGATGTCCTACCCCTACCGGGACGGCCTGACCGATAAGGAGCTGGCCACCGACGGGGAGAAGGCCGCCGCGCGGGCGATCGACGTGATCGAGAGTCAGGTCGGTGCCGACAGCCTCGCCGCCGTGATCATCGAACCGATCGCGGGCGAGGGCGGATTCATCGTGCCCGCCGAGGGATTCCTGCCCGCCCTGCTCGACTGGTGCCGCAGCAACGACGTGGTGTTCATCGCCGACGAGGTGCAGACCGGCTTCGCGCGCACCGGCACGATGTTCGCCTGCGAGCACGAGGGCATAGAACCCGACCTGATCTGCACCGCCAAGGGCATTGCCGACGGGCTGCCGCTGTCGGCGGTCACCGGCCGCGCGCCGATCATGGACGCATCGCACGTCGGCGGTTTGGGCGGCACCTTCGGCGGTAACCCGATCGCTTGCGCGGCAGCACTGGCCACCATCACCACGATCGAAAGTGACGGGTTGATCGAGCGCGCTCAGCAATTGGAACGGCTGATCACCGAACCGTTGTTGCGTCTGCAGGCCGGCGATGACCGGATCGGCGATGTGCGTGGCCGCGGCGCCATGATCGCCATCGAGTTGGTGAAGTCAGGGACCTCGGAACCCGACGCGGAGCTGACTCAGAAATTGTCCACCGCGGCCCACGCCGCCGGGGTCGTCGTGTTGACCTGCGGCATGTTCGGCAACATCATCCGGCTGCTGCCGCCGCTGCCGATCAGCGACGAGCTGCTCAACGAGGGGCTCGACATCCTCGGCCGGCTCCTGGGCGACCTGTAAGACCGGTAAGACCCGGGGACTCATCGGCTCGCGTGGGCAATCTCACAACGACCGCGGCGGCGCGCCCATGGTGGAATACCGTTACTTTAGCTAACGTTCTAAACGTCAGCGCATCGGCGCGAAAACGACTCACTATCTTTCATTGCAAGGGAATTTGTTTATGTCGACCATCAATCGCGACGAGCGGCTCGAGCGCCGCATCGAGGACCTGACCGCCAACGACCCGCAGTTCGCCGCCGCGCGTCCCGACCCGGCCGTCGAGGCCGCCGTCGAGAAGCCCGGGATGCCACTCCCGCAGGTCATCCGCACCGTGCTCAAGGGGTATGCGGACCGGCCGGCCCTCGCGCACCGCGCGGTGGAGTATGTCGAGGACGCGGCGACCGGACGCACCAGGCTGGAGCTGATCCCCCGCTACGAAACCATCACGTACGGCCAGCTGGCCGACCGCGTCGAAGCGCTCGGCCGCGCCTGGGCCAACGACGAGGTACACGTCGGTGACCGGGTCTGTGTGTTGGGCTTCAACAGCGTCGACTACGCCACCATCGACATGGCGCTCGCCGTGATCAGCGCGGTGTCGGTGCCGCTGCAGACCAGCGCGTCGCTTACGTCGCTGCAGCCGATCGTGACCGAGACCGAGCCCACCGTGATAGCGGCGAGCGTGAATCAGCTGCCCGAGGCCGTGGAGTTGATCCTGAGCGGCCACCGGCCCGCCAAGCTGGTGGCGTTCGACTACCACCCCGAGGTCGACGACGAGCGCGAGGCCGTGGAAACCGCGCGCACGCGGCTGGCAGAGGCCGACGTGCTGGTGGAGACCCTGGCCGAGGCGCTCGAGCGCGGCAAGGCGCTGCCGGAAACGGTCATCCCCGCCAGCGAGGAATCCGACCCGCTGGCCCTGCTGATCTACACCTCCGGCAGCACCGGCGCACCCAAGGGCGCGATGTACCCACAGAGCAACGTCGCCAAGATCTGGCGCCGGGGCAGCAGGAACTGGTTCGGCGAAAGCGCCGCGTCGATCACCCTCAACTTCATGCCGATGAGCCACGTCATGGGCCGCGGCATCCTGTACGGCACGCTGGGCAACGGCGGCACCGCCTACTTCGCCGCCAAGAGCGACCTCTCCACGCTGCTGGAGGACCTCGAGCTGGTGCGGCCGACCGAGCTGAACTTCGTGCCGCGCATCTGGGAGACCCTGTTCGGCGAATTCCAGCGCCAGGTGGAGCGGCGGCTGTCCGAGGGCGGCGACCGCGAGGCTGTGGCGGCTCAGGTGCTGGCCGAGCAGCGCCAGTATCTGCTGGGCGGGCGGTTCATCTTCGCGATGACGGGCTCGGCCCCGACCTCGCCGGAGCTGCGCGCCTGGGTCGAGTCCCTGCTCGAGATGCACCTGATGGACGGCTACGGCTCGACCGAGGCCGGGATGGTGCTGTTCGACGGCGAGATCCAGCGGCCGCCGGTGATCGACTACAAGCTCGTCGACGTGCCGGACCTGGGCTACTTCAGCACCGACCGGCCGCACCCGCGTGGTGAGCTGTTGCTGCGCACCGAGAACATGTTCCCGGGCTACTACAAGCGGGCCGAGACCACCGCCAACGTGTTCGACGAGGACGGCTACTACCGGACCGGCGACGTGTTCGCCGAGATCGCGCCCGACAAGCTGGTGTACGTCGACCGCCGCAACAACGTGCTCAAGCTGGCGCAGGGCGAGTTCGTCACCCTGGCCAAGCTGGAGGCCGAGTTCGGCAACAGCCCGCTGGTGCGCCAGATCTACGTCTACGGCAACAGCGCCCAGCCCTACCTGCTGGCCGTCGTGGTGCCCACCGAGGAGGCGCTGGCCTCGGGCGACCTCGAGACGCTCAAGCCGAAGATCGCCGACTCGCTCCAGAACGTCGCCCGTCAGGTGGGCCTGCAGTCCTACGAGGTGCCCCGCGACTTCATCATCGAGACCACACCGTTCAGCCTGGAGAACGGTCTGCTGACCGGGATCCGCAAGCTGGCGTGGCCGAAGCTGAAGCAGCACTACGGCGAGCGGCTCGAGCAGCTCTACGCCGAGCTCGCCGAGGGGCAGGCCAACGAGCTCGCCGAATTGCGCCGCAACGGCGCGAGCGCGCCGGTGCTGCAGACGGTGAGCCGGGCAGCGGCCGCGATGCTGGGCACGGCGAGCATCGAGCTGACCCCCGACGCGCACTTCACCGATCTGGGCGGAGACTCGTTGTCGGCGTTGACGTTCGGCAACCTGCTGCGCGAGATCTTCGACATCGACGTCCCGGTGGGCGTCATCGTCAGCCCGGCCAGCGACCTGCAGGCCATCGCCAACTACATCGAGGGCGAGCGCCAGGGCACCAAGCGGCCCACCTTCGCCGCGGTGCACGGTCGCCCCAAAGATCAAGCGACCACGGTGCACGCCGGCGACCTCACCCTGGACAAGTTCCTCGAGGCCGAGACGCTGGCCGCCGCGCCCAGCCTGCCCAAGCCCACCACCGAGGTGCGGACGGTGTTGCTGACCGGCGCGACCGGCTTCCTGGGCCGCTACCTGGCCCTGGAGTGGCTCGAGCGGATGGACATGGTCGACGGCAAGGTCATCGCCTTGGTGCGCGCCAAATCCGACGACGAGGCGCGCGCCCGGCTGAACAAGACCTTCGGCGTGGGCTCCGCGCACAGCGACCCAGCGTTGGTGGCGCACTATCAGGAGCTGGCCGCCGACCACCTCGAAGTGATCGCCGGTGACAAGGGCGAGGCCAACCTCGGTCTGGAGCAGCAGACCTGGCAGCGGCTGGCCGACACCGTCGACCTGATCGTCGACCCGGCCGCTCTGGTCAACCACGTCCTGCCCTACAGCGAGCTGTTCGGCCCCAACGCGCTCGGCACCGCCGAACTGATCCGGATCGCGCTCACCACCAAGCTGAAGCCGTACACCTACGTGTCGACGATCGGCGTCGGTGACCAGATCAAGCCGGGCGAGTTCGTCGAGGATGCCGACGTCCGGCAGATCAGCGCGACCCGCGCGATCAACGACAACTACGCCAACGGCTACGGCAACAGCAAGTGGGCCGGCGAGGTGCTGCTGCGCGAGGCACACGACCTGTGTGGCCTGCCCGTCGCGGTCTTCCGGTGCGACATGATCCTGGCCGACACCACCTACGCCGGCCAGCTCAACCTGCCGGACATGTTCACCCGGCTGATGCTGAGCCTGGTCGCCACCGGTGTCGCACCCGGTTCGTTCTACGAGCTGGACGCCGAGGGCAACCGTCAGCGTTCGCACTACGACGGCCTGCCGGTCGAGTTCATCGCCGCGGCGATCTCGACGCTGGGGACGCAGGTGCTGGACACCGGGGACGGCTTCCAGACGTACCACGTGATGAACCCGTACGACGACGGCATCGGCCTCGACGAGTACGTCGACTGGCTGATCGACGCCGGCTATGGGATCCAGCGGATCGCCGACTACGGCGAATGGCTGCGGCGGTTCGATCAGACGATGCGGGGCCTGCCCGAGCGGCAACGCCAGTATTCGCTGCTACCACTGCTGCACAACTACCAGCGGCCCGAGCAGCCGATCAACGGATCGATGGCCCCGACCGACCGCTTCCGCGCCGCGGTGCAGGAGGCGAAAATCGGCCCCGACAAAGACATTCCACATGTCTCGGCGCCGATCATCGTCAAGTACATCACGGACCTGCAGCTGCTCGGACTGCTGTAAGCACAAGACAGCGATCGCCCAGTCCGTGACGGACTGGGCGATCGCTGTTTCTAGCTGAACCGGTTACTGCTGTGGGTGTGGCCAGCGCAGGTACGCGGCGTTGGCGCCCGACGCCGGACGATGGCGACGCCACCCCCGCTTCGGCTCCGGGTCGGCAGCCGTACGCGGCTTGGTCAACGCGCCCGAGGACACCTCGGCGGGCTCGTACGCCGAGTCGCGGTAAGGCTCGACGCCCGGCGCCGACACGGCTGTCGCCGGCGCTACGGGCTGGACGTCCCGCGCCAGCCGCACGGCCGTGCGGGCGAGCACCACACCGCCGACGAAGACGATCAGCGCACCCAGTCCGGAGAAATAGCTGACTTCGAGCACCGCACGCTTGCGCTCGGTGGCGGCGACGGGGTCACCGGCGGAGCCGATTCCCAGCAGCGGCGCGAGCTGACCACCGACGATGAACCAGGCGCCGGACAGCACCGCCAGCCATCCGCCCAGCATGGCCGCCACCCGATTTCCGGCGATGATCAACAACAGACCGCCCAGCACGGTCGCGGCTCCCGGCAGGACCTCGAGCCACCCACGAGCCGAACTCCACGCCCACTCCCGGTCGGGTGAGTAGGCGAAATTGAAGCGCGGTCCGACAAACGGTATTAACGCCCCCCAAGCTCCCAAGATGACCAGGAGCAATCCGCTGACCGCGCCACGCGAACGCGGCATGCTCAGCCCGCGGGTTTGGCCGTCTTCTGCGTATTTCATGATTTCCCCTCGTTGAATACCGGGCCTATTTCCGGCCGGAGATGGGTACCCGGCGGTTTCCAGTCGTAACCCATCGGGCACGTGAACACCACCGCTCCCGGTGACGATTGGGGCTGGTGAGGCTGCTGTTACTGCTGAAGTCCGAGCAGCAGCAGCACGATCGCGATCACCGGGAAGGCACCCTGCGTCACCGCGGCGCGCGCCTTCTCCGGCGCGGACAAGAGCAGCACCACGGCGGCCGCCGCCATCGAACCGACGCCGGCGAAAATCAGCGCCGCGCCAACTGCGTTGTGCCGCAACATGATCGCGGCAATGCCCAGGCCGCTGAC
The DNA here is from genome assembly GCF_001667425.1 of Mycobacterium sp. 852002-51613_SCH5001154. Taxonomy (NCBI): domain Bacteria; kingdom Bacillati; phylum Actinomycetota; class Actinomycetes; order Mycobacteriales; family Mycobacteriaceae; genus Mycobacterium; species Mycobacterium sp. 852002-51613_SCH5001154. The sequence continues at coordinate 7,272 of NZ_LZII01000037.1, forward strand.
CACCGCCAGGAACAAGTTGTAGAAGCCCTGGTTGAAGGCCAGCAGCTTGGTGGTCTCGGCTTCCTCGGCCGTGGTGCTGAACGTGGCACGGGTGCGCGGCGAGGTCCAGGTCAACGATTCCATCACGAAGATGTACACGTGCAATAACGCCGCCAATGCGGCGAATACCAACCCGGCGGCGATCATCGCTCCTCCTCGCTCGTCGAGGCCCGCATGTCCCCGGCGCCGGTGACTCTACCGACCTGCGGGTGGCGGAGTGCCGTGACGCGAAAGGGCGCCGGTAGCCAATCGGCTACCGGCGCCTCCCGAGTTGGCGGTTACCGCCTACACGCCGGCGTGGTGGTGGCGGTGGAACAGGCCGCCGCCCGCGCGCCGGCCGAACAGGCCACGCCCGCGCGGCTCCGGCTCGGCTGCCGTTGCGTCCGCCCGAGCCGCCGTCACGCCGCGAGTCTCGTCGTACATGCCGGGCTCACCCGCCGGTACGGCGTCGCCCGCCACCGGCGCCGGTTCCCGCACCACGACATCGCGTGCGTGCCGAACGGCCAGGCGCGCGACGGCCGCCCCGCCCAGGAACACGATCAAGGCGCCCAGACCGGTGAAGTAGGTGATCTCGAGCAGGGCTCGCTTCAGGTCCGTGGACGCCACCGGTTGACCGAGGCCCCCGATGCCCAGCGTCGACGCGAACGCGCGGCCCACCACGAACCACGCACCGCCGGCGACCGCCAGCCAGCCGCCGAACACGGCGCTGGCCCGGTTACCGGACAACAGCACGAGCAGGCCGCCCAGTGCCGTAGCGGCCCCGGGAAGCACCTCGAGCCAGCCCTTGGTCGTCGTCCACGTCCAGGCCGGGTCGGACATGTACGCCCAATCGATGTTGGGCCCGAAGAACGGCACCAATGCGCCCCAGGCGCCCAACAGAATCAGGAGCAGGCCGGTCAGCGCGCCGCGGGTGCGCGGCATGTACAGCGCGCGAGGGCGTTCATAGTCGTAGCGCGTGGTCCTCATCAGAATCTCCTTCAACAGGTATTGCTGTTGTGAGCTTGGTTACCCGACGGCGCCCACGTATAACCTGCTGCGGGCCGCGCATGTGGTTTGCTGCGAACCTTCACCCAGATGCCCGCGGCGCCGGTGGCGGCCCTCTGAGCAGGCTGGATCCCGCCGGCGCGCGTGCGCGCACCGTCCGGCCGAAAGGTCACGATTTGGCCGCAATCGGCCGGGCCGCCGACGGTGGCGGCCCGCTTCGCCCGCCTATGCCGCTAGTCGAACAGACCGGGTTGGCCCAAACCGGCCGCGCCCGCCGGTGGGCTCATGCCCAGGTGAGTCCACGCCTGAGCGGTGGCCACCCGGCCCCGGGGGGTGCGGGCCACCATTCCGGCGCGAACCAGGAACGGCTCGCACACCTCCTCGACGGTGGTCGCCTCCTCGCCGACGGCCACCGCCAGCGTCGAAACCCCGACCGGACCGCCGCCGAAACTGCGGGTCAGCGCCGAGAGCACCGCCCGGTCCAACCGGTCCAGGCCGAGTTCGTCGACGTCGTAGACCGCCAGCGCGGACTTGGCCACGTCACGGGTGATCACCCCGTCGGCGCGGACCTCGGCGAAGTCCCGGACCCGGCGCAGCAGCCGGTTGGCGATGCGCGGCGTGCCGCGCGAGCGCCGGGCGATCTCCTCGGCCGCCTCGGCGCCCAGCTCGATGCCCAGAATGCCGGCGGAGCGGGCCAGCACCCGCTCCAGCTCGGCGGGTTCGTAAAAGTCCATGTGCGCGGTGAAACCGAACCGGTCGCGCAGCGGTCCGGTCAGCGCGCCGGAGCGAGTGGTCGCGCCGACCAGGGTGAAGGGCGCCACGTCCAGGGGGATCGACGTCGCCCCGGGACCCTTACCCACCACCACGTCGACCCGGAAGTCCTCCATGGCCAGGTACAACATTTCCTCCGCGGGCCGGGCGATGCGGTGGATCTCGTCGATGAACAGCACGTCGTGCTCGACCAGGTTGGACAGCATGGCGGCGAGGTCGCCGGCGCGTTCCAGCGCGGGGCCCGACGTCACCCGCAACGACGTCCCGAGTTCGGCCGCGATGATCATGGCCAGGGACGTCTTGCCGAGCCCGGGCGGACCCGACAGCAGGATGTGATCAGGCGTGCCGCCGCGGTTCTTGGCTCCCTCGATCACCAGTTGGAGCTGTTCGCGCACCCGCGGCTGGCCGATGAACTCTTGCAGCGAACGCGGCCGCAGGCTGACGTCGATGTCACCCTCCCCGACGGACAGCGCCGGCGAGAGCTCGCGGTCGGCGTAGTCGTCGGTCATTTGCGCCGCTCTCCCCCGCAAGCGGGTGGTGCCCCCACCTCATCGCTTCGCTCTGCATCGCCGCCGGCGCGGGTCATCGCGACTTACCCAGCAGCGACAGGGCGGCCCGCAGGGCGCCGGACGTCGTCACGTCCTGCTCGGTGGCCAGCACCTTGTCGGTGGCCTCCTCGGCCTGCTTGACGGCGAAGCCCAGACCGACCAGGGCCTCCACCACCGGGCCCCGGACCGCGTGCCCGTTCACCACGAATGCACCGCCCGGTGCGCCCGCGGTGACGGCGCCGACCTTGTCCCGCAGCTCGAGCACCATCCGCTCGGCGCCGCGTTTGCCGATCCCAGGCACCCGGGTCAGCGCGGTGACGTCGCTGTCGTGCAGTACCTGCCGCAGCGCCGCGGCGTCGTGAACCGCCAGCGTCGCCATGGCCAACCGTGGCCCCACGCCCGACACAGTCAGCAGCGTGAGGAAGAGGTCGCGGGTGTCGGAGTCTGGAAACCCGTACAGCGTCATCGAGTCCTCGCGGACCACCATCGCGGTGATCAGCCGGGCCTCGGTCCCGGTGCGCAGGGTCGCCAACGTCGACGGTGTCGCGTTCACCCGGTAGCCGACGCCGGCGGCCTCGATCACCGCATGGTCGAGCGCCACCTCGAGCACCTCGCCGCGCACCGACGCGATCATCGCGCGGCCTTGAGCTTGGCCAGATACTTGTGCCGCTGCTGCTCGGCCAGCGCCTCGGCCGCGGCCATCCGGGCCATCATCGGCGCCCGCCAGCAGTGACAGATCGCCAGCGCCAGCGCGTCGGCGGCGTCGGCCGGGGTCGGTTTGGCTTGCAGCGCAAGGATTTTGGTGACCATCGCGGTGACCTGAGCCTTGTCGGCGGCGCCGTTGCCCGTCACCGCGGCCTTCACCTCGCTCGGGGTGTGAAAGTGCACGTCGATGCCGCGCTTGGCGGCCGCCAGCGCGACGACCCCGCCGGCCTGCGCGGTGCCCATCACCGTCGAGACGTTCAGCTGGGAGAACACCCGCTCGATGGCCACCACATCCGGCTGATGGGTGGCCAGCCAGTGCTCGACGGCATCGCTGATGGCCAGCAGCCTGTGGGCCAGCGGCGCATCAGACGGGGTCCGAACCACGTCGACGTCGAGCGCGACCACGCTACGCCCGCTCCCACTTTCCACCACCGAAAGTCCGCATCGGGTCAGTCCGGGGTCGACGCCCATCACGCGCATTGCCCGCTCCCACCTGTAGAACAGCTGTTCGATACCCTAGCGGCCGGGGGCGACGGCTCCGCGGACGACACGCGGCGGCGCCGCCGATTCCCGGCTCGGGACGTTACAGCGCCGAACCCACGCAAAAGCTGTTAGCTTTTACCCCACGTTCGCTCAAGCAATGTGGCAACGGAAGGGTTTGCGTGGGATCACTGCTGGTCATTATCGCGATCGTGCTGTTCATCGCGTCAATCGTGGTGTTGGTCATCGCTTTGCGGCGCCCCAAGCAACCGGCCCCGCCGCGCGGACGCCAGGATCCCCTCTCGTTCAACGCGATGCCGGAATTCGGCCCCCGCCAACTCGGCCCCGGCGCGATCGTCAGCTACGGCGGCGTCGACTACGTGGTCCGCGGATCGGTGACGTATCGCGAGGGCCCGTTCGTGTGGTGGGAGCATCTGCTGGAGGGCGGCGACCAGCCGATCTGGTTCAGCGTCGAAGAGGACGACGGGCGCCTCGAGCTGGCGATGTGGGTCAGCCGCAAGGACATCCAACTGCAGCCGGGTGACTCTTACGTCGTCGACGGGGTGACGTTTCACGAGTCCGAACGCGGTCGCGCCTCGTTCACGACCGAGGGCACCACGGGCCTGCCGGCGGGCGGCGAGATGGAGTTCGTCGACTGCGCCAACTCCGACGAGTCCGCGCTGCTCTCGTTCGAGCGCTGGGCGCCGGGCATGCCGTGGGAGGTTTCGACCGGCAAGCCCGTGCTCACGGGCGAGCTGACCGTGTATCCGGCACCCCCGCCCTCCTCCCCCTAGGGCGCGTCGGTGCCCCTTCATCAACTCGTCGTGGCCCCTTCGGACGTCTCCGGCCAAAAGCTCGGCCTCGCGCTCAACGCGCCCGCACCGCCGCCGCTGGCGACCTGCCTTCTGCACCACCCCGGCGGCGGCGCCCTGCGGCTGGGGGTCCTGGGCGCATCGCACGTCGTCACCGTCGAGCACGGCGCGGGCCGGTTCTCCGAGGAGGTCTCCTGCACGGCACGCGGCCTCGGCGTCGACCTGCCGGAGCACACGGCCGCGCCCGGCTACTCCCTGCAATCCCGCACCGACTCCTACGACGAGGCGGCCTTCCGCCGGATGGCGCGCGACCTTCGTGACCGGTGCGCGCGGGAAAAGGGCTGGCTCGGTGGCACTTTCCCCGGCGACGACGCCGCGCTGACCGCACTGGCCGCCGAACCCGACGGCGCCGGCTGGTATTGGCAGACCTGGCACCTCTACCCGCGCAGCCCTTTTGGCTCGGGCGGCGACGTGGTGCACACGGTGAGCCGGTGGCACCCGTGAGCCGCAATCGCTTGTTCGTGATCGCCGGTGCGCTGGCCGTCGCGGCCGTCGCCTGCCTGGTGCCCGGAATCATTCTGTCGCAGAAGAACATTGCTTCCTACATCGCGAGCCACTATCACGAGTACTCCCACGACGCGAACGGGAAGCGCTACGAATGCAGCGGGCCTCCCGACGACGTGGCCGACGCGCTCGCCGAGTATCAGGCCCCCGAGGCGCGGGCCGCCAACGGCGACAGCGAGTACCTGCGCTACAGCAGCAACATCGTGATCGTCGGCCCCGACGGCAATCGCCCGTGCAGCATCCGCCTGGAAGGCCTGAACGCCGGATACAGCCACGGCGCTTTCATCTTCCTGGGCCCCGGATTCAGCCCCGGCTCACCCTCGGGCGGCGCCGGGGGTACGCCCGGCGGCCCCGGCGGAACCAAGTGACGGCTCACCACCACAAAGGAGAAAACCATGTACCTCGCCGTCGAGATCGGCACCGTCGATCTCAATCCCGTCCTGAAGGGCGCAGTCGCAACCATCCTGTACTTCCTGGTCGGCATGGCAGTGCTGCTTATCGGGTTCTACGCGGTCGACGTGTTGACCCCGGGCAATCTGCGCCGGCTGGTGTTCATCGACCGCCGCCCCAACGCCGTCATGGTCGCGGGCGCGATGTACATCGCCCTGACCGTGGTCATCATCACCGCCATCGCGAACAGCTATAGCCAGCTGGGTCAGGGGCTCGTCGGTGTGGCGGTGTACGGGCTGATGGGCGTGATCCTGCTGGGCATAGCGCTGCTCACGATGCACCTGCTGATACCGGGAAGTTTCCACGAGCACATCGACGAGCCGGAGCTGCATCCGGGATCGTTCGCGGTGGCGCTGATATTGCTCGCCGTGGGAGGGGTCACGGCCGCTGCGGTGTCATGACCTCCGTTGATCTGCCGGTGCCAGAGGTGAGCCGGCCCGCGGAGCCCTCGGTGCGCTGGCGCGCCGTGCTGCTGGCCGCCGTTGCGGCATGTGCGGCGTCCGGCATCGTCTACGAACTCGCGCTGCTCACCCTGGCGGCGAGCCTCAACGGCGGCGGCATCGTCGCCACGTCACTGATCGTCGCGGGCTACATCGCCGCGCTCGGGGTGGGGGCCCTGGTGGTCAAGCCGCTGCTGGCGCACGCGGCGATCGCGTTCATCGCGGTGGAGGTGCTGCTGAGCATCGTCGGCGGGTTGTCCGCGGCGGCCCTGTACACGGTGTTCGCCTTCATCGACGACGAATCGATGTGGATGCTGGCGGTGGGCACCGCCCTGATCGGTGGGCTGGTCGGCGCCGAGGTGCCGCTGCTGATGACGATGCTGCAGCGCGGTCGCAGTGGCGAGGCGCCCGACACCGGCCGGACGCTGGCCAACCTCAACGCCGCCGACTACCTCGGCGCGCTGCTGGGCGGGCTGGTGTGGCCGTTCCTGCTCTTGCCCCACCTGGGCATGATCCGCGGCGCGGCGGCCACCGGCATCGTCAATCTCCTGGCGGCGGCCGTCGTGGCGATCTTCGTGCTGCGCCGGGCGGTTTCGGCCCGCCAACTGGCGACGGCGCTGTGCGCGCTCGCCGCAGCGCTCGCCCTCCTGGTCACACTGCTGGCGCGGTCGGCCGACATCGAAACCACGAGCAGGCAGCGCCTCTACGCCGACCCGATCATCGCCTATCAACACTCGGCCTACCAGGAGATCGTGGTCACCCAGCGCGGTAACGACATGCGCCTTTACCTCGACGGGGGCCTGCAATTCTCCACCCGGGACGAGTACCGCTACACCGAAAGCCTGGTCTATCCCGCGCTCGGGGCGAGTGCGCGATCGGTCCTCGTCCTCGGGGGCGGCGACGGGCTGGTGGCCCGCGAGTTACTGCGTCAGCCGGGCATCACGAGGATCGTGCAGGTGGAGCTCGACGCCGCGGTGATTCAGTTGGCGCGCACCACGATGCGCAGGGCCAACGGCGGCTCGCTGGACAGCCCGCGGGTCAAGGTGGTGATCGACGACGCGATGCGCTGGTTGCGCTCGCCGCACCCGGACGTCGTCCCGCCCGGGGGCTTCGACGCGGTCATCGTCGACCTGCCCGACCCCGACACCCCGGTCCTGGGGCGGCTGTATTCGACCGAGTTCTACGGACTCGTCGGGCACGCGCTCGCCGAAGATGGCCTGATGGTCGTGCAGGCGGGCAGCCCGTTCTCGACGCAGACCGCATTCTGGCGCACCGCCTCGTCCATCCGCGCGGCCGGCTACGCGGTGACGCCCTACCACGTCTATGTGCCGACGTTCGGTGACTGGGGTTTCGCGCTGGCCCGCCGTGGGGGCGGCGCGCCCACGCCCACCGTGCCGCCCAACGCACCCCCGCTGCGTTTCCTGAACCAGCACGTCCTGGACGCCGCCACGGTGTTCCCCGACGACACCCGCCCCCGCCCGCTCGAGCCCTCGACGCTGGACAATCCACGCATCGTCGAGGACATGCGGCACGGCTACGACTAGAGGCGGTTACTCCTCGTCGAGAGCGGCCAGCACCTCGTCCGACAGATCGACGTTGGTCCAGACGTTCTGCACATCGTCGCTGTCCTCGAGGGCGTCGACGAGCTTGAACACCTTCCGGGCGCCGTCGACGTCCACCGGCACGCTGACCGAAGGCTGGAAGCTGGCCTCGGCGGACTCGTAGTCGATACCGGCGTCCTGCAACGCGGTGCGCACCGCGACCAGATCGGTTGGCTCCGAGATGATCTCGAAGCTCTCACCGAGGTCGTTGACGTCCTCGGCGCCGGCGTCGAGAACCGCCGTCAGCACGTCGTCTTCAGTGAGCCCGTTCTTCTCCAGCGTGACGACCCCCTTGCGGGTGAACAGATACGAGACCGAGCCCGGATCGGCCATGGTGCCGCCGTTGCGGGTCACCGCCACCCGGACCTCGCCGGCGGCGCGGTTGCGGTTGTCGGTCAGGCATTCGATCAGCACCGCCACGCCGTTGGGCCCGTAGCCCTCGTACATGATCGTCTGGTAGTCGGCGCCGCCGGCTTCCTCGCCGGCGCCGCGCTTGCGGGCACGCTCGATGTTGTCGTTGGGCACCGAGGTCTTCTTCGCCTTCTGGATGGCGTCGTACAGCGTCGGATTGCCCGCCGGGTCCCCACCGCCGGTCCGCGCGGCGACCTCGATGTTCTTGATGAGCCGGGCGAACTCCTTGCCGCGGCGCGCGTCTTTGACGGCCTTCTGATGCTTGGTGGTGGCCCACTTGGAATGGCCGCTCATTGGTGTCTCTTACCTCTTCTGTCTTCGAAGTTTCGCCAGACGAGTCTACGTGGGCGGGTGGCGGCGATCGCCCGGCCGCTCCCCTAGCGGCCCAGCCGCCTCAGCAGTCACAAGGACCCAGGGATATGCGCCTTCCCGAAATTGATATCGCGCGCGCTATCAATTTCCGGGATCGCAGCACCACCCGAAAACTGGTGCGGATGTGACCGGTGCGTCAGGCGTTGCCGTTGACAATGTCCACGAAGAGCTGGTGGACGCGCCGGTCGCCGGTCATCTCGGGGTGAAACGCCGTCGCCAGCTTCGCGCCTTGCCGCACCGCGACCGTGTGCCCGGACGCTTCGGCCAGCGCCTGCACGTCGGCGCCGGCGCGCTCCACCCAGGGGGCGCGGATGAACACCGCGCGCACCGGACCGTCCAAACCGGCGAACGGTATGTCGCCCTCGAACGAGTCGACCTGCCGCCCAAAGGCGTTGCGTCGCACGGTCATATCGATCGCACGCAGCGGCAGCGCCTCCCGGCCGCCCGCGCCGGCGTCGAGGATTTCGCTGGCCAGCAGGATCATCCCGGCGCACGCGCCATAGGCGGGCAGCCCGTCGGCCAGCAGGCCCCGCAACGGCTCGAGCAGGCCGAGGTCGAGCAGCAGGTGGCTCATCGTGGTCGACTCCCCACCGGGAATGACCAGCCCGTCCACCGACTCGAGTTCGCTGCGCCGGCGCACCGGCATCGACTCGGCGCCCGCCTCGCGCAGGGCCGCCAGGTGCTCGCGGGTGTCACCCTGCAGCGCCAGGACCCCGATCCGCGGGGCGCTCACTGGTTGGTCGGCTGGTATCCGCGTTTGAAGCGGGTCAGCCCCTCCTGCATGACCGCTGCCACCATCTCGCCGGACTGCGTGAAGATCTTGCCCTGGCACAGCGAGCGGCCGCCGCTGGCCGACGGCGAACTCTGGTCATACAGCAGCCATTCGTCCGCCCGGAACGGCCGCATGAACCACATCGCGTGATCCAGCGAGGCCACCTGCAGGTGCTCGCGCACGTCGAGGTGGGTGACCTGGGCCGACCCCAGCAGCGTCAGGTCGCTCATGTAGGCCAGCGCGCAGATGTGCAGCACCGGATCGTCCGGCAGCGGGTCACGGTGGCGGAACCACACCTGCTGCTGGGATGCCTTGCCGGGCGACAGCTGCAAGCGCTCGCGCGGCACGATGCAGACGTCCCACTCCTCGAACTGCTTGAAGCCGGCGTCGTCGAACACCTTGATCGAGTCCAGACCGGGCAGCCCGTCTGGCGGCGGCGCCGCCGGCATGACGTCCTGGTGGTGGATGCCCTCCTGGTCGGTCTGGAAGGACGCCCCCATGCTGAAGATGATTTCGCCGTGCTGAATGGCATTGACGCGCCGGGTGGCAAACGAGCCGCCGTCGCGGGTGCGCTCGACGATGAAGACCGTGGGCTCGTTGGCGTCCCCGGGTCGCAGGAAGTAACCGTGCAGCGAGTGCACCTGGTAGCGCGGGTCGACCGTGCGCACCGCCGACACCAGTGACTGCCCGGCCACGTGGCCACCGAACGTGCGCTGGAAATATCCCGACTCCGGGCTGAACACCCGACCGCGGTAGATGTTGACCTCGAGTTGCTCGAGATCAAGGATCTCTTCGATCGCCACGGACTGTTTTTACCAGCCGCGTTCGGCAAGCCGGTGGGGCTGCGCGATCTGCTCGACGTTGATCCCCACCATGGCCTCGCCCAGCCCGCGCGACACCTTGGCCAACACGTCCGGGTCGTCGTAGAACGTGGTGGCCTTGACGATGGCGGCGGCGCGCTGCGCGGGATCCCCCGACTTGAAGATCCCCGAGCCGACGAACACGCCCTCGGCTCCGAGCTGCATCATCATCGCCGCGTCGGCCGGCGTGGCGATGCCGCCCGCGGTGAACAGGGTGACCGGCAGCTTGCCGGCCCGGGCCACCTCGACGACCAGGTCGTAGGGCGCCCGCAATTCCTTTGCGGCGACGAACAATTCGTCGTCCGACATCGACATCAGCCGCCTGATCTCGCCACCGATCGCCCGCATGTGCGTGGTCGCGTTGGAGACGTCGCCGGTACCGGCCTCGCCCTTGGACCGGATCATCGCCGCGCCCTCGCTGATGCGGCGCAGGGCCTCGCCCAGATTGGTGGCCCCGCACACGAACGGCACGGTGAACTTCCACTTGTCGATGTGGTGGGTGTAGTCCGCGGGGGTCAGCACCTCGGACTCGTCGACGTAGTCGACGCCGAGGCTCTGCAGGATCTGGGCCTCGACGAAGTGCCCGATGCGCGCCTTGGCCATCACCGGGATCGTCACCGCAGCGATGATGCCCTCGATCATGTCGGGGTCGCTCATCCGCGACACGCCGCCCTGGGCGCGGATGTCGGCGGGCACCCGCTCCAGCGCCATCACCGCGACGGCGCCGGCGCCCTCCGCGATGCGGGCCTGCTCCGGGGTGACGACGTCCATGATGACGCCGCCCTTGAGCATCTCGGCCATGCCGCGCTTGACGCGCGCGGTGCCGGTTCCGCTGCCGTTGGGTGACGCGGCGGTATCCACTGCTGATCTCCTTCAACCGTTGTCACCCCAGTCTAGTGGGGGCGGGAGACGAGTTTTCCCACTGTGGACCCACAAAAGGGGCCGATTGGCCCTAGGCCCGTAAATCGACCCCTTGCTACACACTTCATGGTTAGTTTGCTCACATCGCGGATTCGAACACGACGAATAGCGGGCCGCCTCGCACCGGGGATGGCGGCCGCCGACCTGGCTGAGGAGGGGTCAGGATGTTGCCGGATTTCGTGCTCTTGCCGCCGGAGATCAACTCCGCGCGGATGTATGCGGGACCGCGCTCGGGTTCGATGTGGGCAGCGGCGGCGGCGTGGGACGCGTTGGCCGCCCAGTTGGGCTCCGCGGCAAGTTCCTTCCAGTCGACGGTGTCGACCCTGACGGGTGGGGCATGGCAGGGTCCCGCGTCGATGACGATGGCGACGGCCGCCGCACCGTACGTGCAGTGGATGACCGCGACGTCGGCGCAGGCAGAGTCGGTGGCCAACCAAACCCGGTTGTCGGCAGCCGCGTTCGAGGCGGCGTTCACCGCGACGGTGCCCCCGGAGGTGGTTGCGGCCAACCGGGCGCTGCTGGCATCGCTCATCGCGACCAACCTCCTGGGCCAGAACACCGCGGCTATCGCGGCGACCGAAGCCCAGTACGCCGAGATGTGGGCCCAGGACGTGACGGCGATGACCGCCTACGACGCCAGTACCCGGGCGGCCGAGGCGACGTGGACCCCGTTCAGCAACCCACCCCTCACCCTGACGAGCCTGCCCACCCCGACCTTCACCTCGTTCGGGGAGCAGCTTTTTCAGGCCCTGACCCAGACGCTGACCCAGCAGCTGATGAACCCGATGTCGCAGCTGCAGATGCTCTCGACGCCCGCCCAGTTCGCGATGCAGCCCATGAACATGATGGTGGGCCAGCTGATGTCCGGCACCAATCCGTTGCTGAGCGGCGCGGGCAGCGTCCCCGCGATGGATCCGGTCGTGGCGTCGACGGTCAGCCCCGGCACCGGCGGCCCCATGACCGCGCAGCTCGCCGGGCGCGTGGTCTCGGCCAGTACGGGCCGGGCCGGTTCGATTGGGGCGCTGTCCGTCCCGGCGAGCTGGGCCGGCGCGGCGCCGGCGGCGGCCCCGACTCCCGCGGCCACGGTGGCACCCAGTGCCCCGGTCAGCCCCATTTCGGCGAGCCTGCCCACCACGCCGCACCTGCCCTCCACGGGCATCCCCGGGCGGGGGACGGCCACGGCCACACATTCGATCGCCGGAACGCGCGAAGGCCTGACACCGCGCGCGGTGCCGAGTTAGTCAGGAGCGGCGATGTCGTTCGTGATCACCGACCCCGACGCCATGGCGGCGGCCGCCGACGAGCTGCAAGCGATCGGCTCGTCCATGGAGGCGACGAACGCGGCCGTGGCCGCCCCCACGACGGGAGTGCTACCGCCGGCTACGGATTCGGTGTCGGTGCGCGTGGCGGCGATGCTGGACACGCATGCCCAGCAGTACCAGGCGCTCAGCGCGCAGGCGGAACTGTTTCACAACCAGTTCGTGGAGACCCTGATCACGGCAAAGACCGCGTACGCCGAAACAGAGGCCACGAACGCGGCCGCCATGCAGTCGTCGACGGGGTCGGACAAGATCGCGCTGATCATGGGCGGCACCGGCAACCCGTCGCCGGACCTCAGGTACATGACGTCCATCGAACAGGCGTATCTCGCCCAGAATTACTCCGGGTACACCCTGGTGAGTTTGCGTACGCCTGAACAGTTTTGGCCGATCACCGGGCTCGGCAGCGAAACCTTCGGCAAGTCGGTCTACCAGGGTGTGGCAACGCTGAACAGTGCAATCCTGACTCAGACCGCCGCCGGCAATCACGTTGTCGTCGTCGGTTATTCGCAGAGCGCGACCATTGCCAGCATGGAAATGCGCTACCTTCAGGCTCTGCCGGCCGCCCTACGGCCGAGTCAGGACCTGCTGAACTTCGTATTGCTCGCCGACCCGAACAATCCGATGGGCGGCATCTTGACGCACTTCATTCCGGGCTTCGGTGCGTTTCACTTCGCCACCCCGCTGACGACGTCCTACGCGACCTCCATTTTCACGCTGCAATACGACGCGATTGCCGACTTCCCGCTGCATCCCTTGTGGCTCCCGTCGGACCTCAACGCCCTTTTCGGGTTCCTGGATCTGCACCACACGGTCCCCTTCCTCTCCGCGGCACAAGTCGCCAGCGCCCTGCACGAGCAGATCGGCAACCTGACCTTCTATTTCATGCCCACCACACAATTGCCGCTGCTCGATCCGCTGCGCATGTTCCTGCCCATCATCGGAAATCCGTTGGCAGACTTGCTGCAACCGTTCCTCAAGCCGATCGTCGACCTGGGCTATGCGCCCGGGCTCTTCCCGGGTCCGGTGAGCATTGCGGGGTATCTCGGCCCAGGCGTCGCGTCCGGAATTGGGAACCCGCTGTTTGCGGGATTGCCGCCGTTGGTCTCCAACGGTCTACCGAGCGGGTTCTGACCGCGTCAGCGGATCGATTGCAGCGGGCCCGGCGCGCGGCCGCCGGCCAGCGCGGCCGCGTCGGTGAGCAGTTCGGACAGCTGCATCGGGTACACCGTCTCACCGGCCGCGCCCAGTCGGGCGATCTCAGCGGAATCACACCAGCGGTGGCCGTGGATGTAGCTGCGTTCCAAGTCCGTTCGGTCCGCAGCGGACGGCTCGAAGCGGTGGGTGCGGTGTACGAAGTAGAACTCTTCGCTGTCGATCAAGGCGCCGTTGAACTCGAACACCTCGTCACGCCGCCACACGGGGCCGATCATCTCCGCCGGCGCCACTCGTAACCCGGTCTCTTCGGCCAACTCCCGGGCGGCCGCCTCGGCCAGCCGCTCCCCCTTGCGCACCTCGCCGCCCACGGTGATCCACCACCTCGGCGCGTGATCGCGGGCGATCGCCGGATCCGAACCGCGCAGCAGCAGCACCGCGCCGGTCTCGTCGAGCAGCACCACGCGCGCGGACGTGCGGTGGCTGAGCACCCCGTGGTCTCCGTGGGCCAGCGCGTGCGGCCGCTCGACGATCTCGAAATAGCTGGGCAGCGCGGCGGTTCCGCCGAGACGGAGCGTCCGCACCAGGAATCGTTCGCGCAGTGCCAAGGTGTCCCGCACGGCGTCGTTGTGGAAGCGGCGGGCCAGCACCACCCTGGCCGCCGCGTCGGCCAGCTCGGCGATCAGCCCGGCCGGCAGCGACGCCGGATCGACGATCGCCAGCGCGGCCGAAAGCTCGTTCTCGCACGACTCACGCGCCTGCCGCGGCGCGGCCTCGGCGGCGTCGGCCAGCGCGGCCAGCCGCCTGCCCTCGGAGGCACCGCCGTAGGCGTCGATGGCGACCGCACGCGCGACGACCGCGCGCCGCGCCAGCGCACCGTCGAGCGCCTGCCACGACAGGTCGTAGCGGACGTGCAGCCGGTCCAGCCGGTTGGCCGTCTGATACGCCCAGGCACCCAATATCGCCAGGAGCCCCACCAGTATCGCGATGGGAACGATCAGCCACGTCATCAGCTCGCCACCTTGACCTTGGCGCCGGCCGCGGCGACCGTCTCGTATACGCGTGTGATCTGGCTGGCCACCACCGACCAGTCGTAGCGCTGGACCGCGGCCGAACCGGCCGCCACGTAGCGTTCGCGCAGCACATCGTTTTCTAGCACCGAGACAAGGGCATCCGCGAGCGCTACGCCGTCGCCGACTGGCACCAGGCACCCGACTTCGCCGTCACACAACACGCGCCGGAAGGCGTCGAGGTCGCTGGCGACCACCGCGGTGCCGGCGGCCATCGCCTCGACGAGGACGATGCCGAAGCTCTCGCCGCCGAGGTGCGGCGCGCAGTACACGTCGGCGCTGCGCATCGCCGAGGCCTTCCCGGCGTCGTCGACCTGACCCAGAAAGCGAATATGCTTCACCAATTCGCCTGCCTGGCCGCGCAATTCGTCCTCGTCGCCGCGGCCGACGATGAGCAGCTGCACATCCGGCAAGCGCTGGACCACCCCGGGCAGGGCGTCGAGCAGGACCGACATGCCCTTGCGCGGCTCGTCGTAGCGGCCCAGGAACAGTACCGTCTTGCCCGGCCGCGGGTAGCCGTCCAGCGGCGGCGCCGAGGCGAACGAGTCGACGTCTACCCCGTTGGGGATCTCGACCGCGTCGGTGCCGAGCGCCTCCATCTGCCAGCGGCGGGCCAGGTCGGATACGGCGATCCGGCCGACGATCTTCTCGTGCATCGGGCGCAGGATGCCCTGAAACACCGTCAGCGTCAGCGACTTGGTGGTTGAGGTGTGAAACGTCGCAACGATCGGCCCCGCGGCGATGTTGAGGGCCAGCATCGACAAGCTCGGCGCGTTCGGCTCGTGCAGGTGAAGGACGTCGAAATCGCCTTCGGCAAGCCACTTCTTGACCTTGCGGTGCGTCGCCGGGCCGAACCGCAGCCGGGCCACCGAGCCGTTGTAGGGAATGGGGACGGCCTTGCCGGCGGAGACGACGTAGTCGGGCAGGGCCGCGTGCGGCGAAGCCGGAGCGAGGACGCTGACGTCGTGGCCGCGCCTGCGCATCACCTCGGCCAGCTGCAGGACGTGCGACTGCACCCCGCCCGGCACGTCGAACGAGTATGGGCAGACCATCCCGATCCGCATCAGGTCTCCCTGAGCCGCGCCCGTTTGGCGTCCGACAGGTCGGCCAGCCACTGGGGTTGCAGCATGTGCCAGTCCTCGGGGTGGGCGGCGATGTTCTCGGCGAACCGGTCGGCCAGCGCCTGGGTGATGGCCTGCACGTCGCCGCTGCTGCAGTCCAGCGGCGGCTGGATCCAGACCCGCGAACCGTCGTCGGCGAACCAGCAATGCGAGGGCAGCAGCGCCGCCCCGGTCTCGATCGCCAGCTTCGCCGGCCCGGCCGGCATCCGGGTGGGTTCACCAAAGAACTCGACCTCGACGCCGGAGCGGGTGAGGTCACGTTCGGCCATCAGGCAGACCACCCGGTTGTCGCGCAGCCGGTCACACAGCACCTCGAAGGGCGGCCGGTCGCCGCCGGACAGCGGCAGCACCTCGAAGCCGAGGCTTTCCCGGTAGTCGATGAAACGCCGATACAGCGATTCGGGTTTGAGCCGCTCGGCGACGGTAGTGAAGGTGCCGCGCGTCTGCGCCAGCCACACCCCGGCCATGTCCCAGTTGCCGCTGTGCGGCAACGCGCAGACCGCCCCGCGGCCCTTCGCCAGCGCCGCGTCCAGGTTGTCTGCCCCCTTGAATGTCTCGTCGAGTTGGCGGGCGACCGCGCGAAGATCCATCCCCGGCAGGCGAAACGCCTCACGCCAGTAGCGGGCGTAGGAGGCCAGCGAGGCCCGCATCAGCGCGTCGGGCACCTCGGCGGGCGGCACGCCGATGACGCGGGCCAGGTTCTTGCGCAGTTGGTCCGGGCCGCCGCCGCGGGCCGCATAGCGGGCGCCCGCCCCGAAAGCGGTGCGCGCGGCGAATTCCGGCATCGCGCGCACGGCCATCCAGCCGGCGGCGTACCCCCAGTCGCTCGCGGTGCCGGATGCCAGGCGGCGGGGGGTGGCGATCAAACCCATGCCCGGGATCACGGCATACGCTCCGTCGCGCCCGGCGAGGTCCACACGGTGCGCAACCGCTGTACGCAGGTGACCACGCTGGCCGCCGCCAGCAGCCACATCGCCACCGCCAAGGCGGGTGGCCAGGCGACGAAGGGGAAGTCGGACACGCCCGCACCTACCAGCACGATGATCAACCTTTCCGGCCGCTCGATGATGCCACCGTCGCCGCGCAGTCCGCTGGCTTCGGCCCGCGCCTTGATGTAAGAGATGACCTGCGACGTGACGAGGCAGATCAACGTCGCCACCGTCAGCAGCTTGTCGTGCAGGCCGAAGGCGATCCACCAGAGCAGTCCGCAGAACACCGCGCCGTCGCTGACCCGGTCGCACGTGGCGTCCAGCACGGCGCCGAAGCGGGTGCCGCCCCCGCGCTCCCGGGCCATCGCCCCATCGAGCATGTCGAACAGCACGAAAAACCAGACCACGCAGCCACCGACGAACAGCTTGCCCATCGGGAAGAGCGTGAGCGCACCCGCCACAGATCCGGCTGTGCCCAAGATGGTGACCGCGTCGGGGGTCAAACCCAGCCGCAGACACGCCCTGGCGGTCGGAGTGGTGAGCCGCGCGAACGCCGCCCGCGACAGGAACGGCACCTTACTCATGTGCGCCCGAGCCTCATGGCTGCTTTGTCCACTCCGTGGCCAGCAACCGCCGGGTTTCGCGCAGCAACTGCGGGATCACCTTCGAGCCGCCGATGATGGTGATGAAGTTCGCGTCGCCGCCCCAGCGCGGCACGACGTGCACGTGCAGGTGTTCGGCCAGTGAACCGCCCGCCGAGGTCCCCAGGTTCAGCCCGACGTTGAAGCCGTGCGGCCGCGAAACGTTCTTGATGACGCGAATTGCCTTCTGTATGAAGGCCATCAACTCCGCGCTCTCGTCCTCGGTGAGGTCCTCGAGCTCGGACACTCGCCGGTACGGCACCACCATCAGGTGCCCGGGGTTGTACGGGTAGAGGTTGAGGACGGCGTAGACGAGCTCGCCGCGGGCGACCACCAGGCCTTCCTCGTCGGACAGTCGCGGGATGTCGGTGAACGGCTGCTCGGTCTTGCCCGCGGAGTTGGGGTCGCGCTTCATCGGCGCCTCGGCCAGATAGTTCATCCGGTACGGCGTCCAGAGACGTTGCAGGTGGTCACTTTCGCCGACGCCCGTGTCCAGGATGGTGTCGTCGGCGTGCTCCTCTTCGGTCACTGTTTACTCACCGCCGGTCACCTTTACGAGTTCGGCTGTGGGAGCAGCATTTTGGCGATCGGCGATCCAAGCCACGATGGCGTCGACGGCGCTGTCCCGTGGCACACCGTTGATCTGCGTGCGGTCACCGAAGCGGAAGCTGACGGCACCGGCCTCGACGTCGCGGTCACCGGCCAGCAACATGAACGGGACGCGCTGGTTGGTGTGGTGGACGATCTTCTTGGCCATCCGGTCGTCACTGGCATCCACCTCCACCCGCACACCGTGCGATTTGAGCTGCGCGGCAATGCTTTCCAGGTAGGGCACGTGTTCGTCGGCGACGGGGATGCCGACCACCTGCACGGGCGCCAGCCACGCCGGGAACGCGCCGGCGTAGTGCTCGGTGAGGATGCCGAAGAACCGCTCGATGGACCCGAACAGCGCGCGGTGGATCAGCACCGGACGCTGACGCGAACCGTCGGCGGCGGTGTATTCCAGCTCGAAGCGGTCCGGCATGTTGAAGTCGAGCTGGATGGTCGACATCTGCCAGCTCCGGCCCAGCGCGTCCTTGACCTGCACCGAGATCTTCGGGCCGTAAAACGCCGCGCCGCCGGGGTCGGGGATCAGCTCCAGCCCGGAGGCCAAGCCGACGTCGCGCAGGACCTCGGTGGCCTCGTCCCATATCTCGTCAGACCCGGAGTACTTCTCCGGGTCCTTGGTGGACAGCTCGAGGTAGAAGTCGTTGAGCCCGTAGTCGGCCAGCAGGTCGAGCACGAAGTGCAGCACCGACGCCAGCTCGTCGCGCATCTGCTCACGCGTGCAGTAGATGTGCGCGTCGTCCTGAGTCATGCCGCGCACCCGGGTCAGGCCGTGCACCACGCCGGATTTCTCGTAGCGATACACGCTGCCGAACTCGAAGAGCCGCAACGGAAGTTCGCGATACGACCGCCCGCGCGACCGGTAGATCAGGTGGTGCATCGGGCAGTTCATCGGCTTGAGGTAGTAGTCCTGGCCCGGCTTGCGCACCGTGCCGTCCTCGTTGAACTCGGCGTCGAGATGCATCGGCGGGTACATTCCGTCGGCGTACCACTCCAGGTGACCCGACGTGACGTACAGCTGCGCCTTGGTGATGTGCGGAGTGTTGACGAACTCGTACCCGGCCTCGATGTGCTTGCGCCGCGAGTACTCCTCCAGCTCCCTGCGCACGACGCCGCCCTTGGGGTGGAAAACCGCCAGCCCGGAACCGATTTCGTCGGGGAAGCTGAACAGGTCCAGTTCGGTGCCCAGCTTGCGGTGGTCGCGGCGCTGGGCTTCCTCAATCAGCTCGAGGTGGCGATCCAGCGCCTCCTGGGACTCCCACGCAGTGCCGTAGATGCGTTGCAGGCTGGCGTTTTTCTGGTCGCCCCGCCAGTAGGCGGCGGAACTTCGGGTCAGCTTGAACGCCGGGATGTGCTTGGTGGTCGGGATGTGCGGACCGCGGCACAGGTCGCCCCAAACCCTTTGCCGGCTGCGGGGATTGAGGTTGTCGTAGGCGGTGAGCTCGTCGCCACCGACCTCCATGATGTCGGGGTCGCCGGACTTGTCGTCGACGAGTTCGAGCTTGTACGGCTCGTTGGCCAACTCCGAGCGGGCCTCGTCTTTGGACTCATAGACGCGCCGGGAGAACAGCTGTCCCTCTTTGACGATCTGGCGCATCCGCTTTTCCAGCGCCGCCAGGTCCTCGGGGGTGAACGGCTCCGCCACATCGAAGTCGTAATAGAAGCCGTCGGTGATGGGCGGCCCGATGCCCAACTTGGCGTGCGGGAACAGACCCTGGACGGCCTGGGCCAGCACGTGCGCGGCCGAATGCCGGATGACGCTGCGGCCCTCGTCGGTGTTGGCGGCGATCGGGGCGACCTCGACGTCGGATTCGGGCACCCAACTCAGGTCGCGCAACCTGCCGCCGGCGTCGCGCACCACCACGACCGCGTCCGGGGAACCCCGGCCCGGCAGCCCCGCCTCCCGCACCGCGGCCGCCGCGGTGGTGCCGGCAGGAACCCGGATCGGGGCTCCATCGGCCTGCGGGGTGGGCTGCGCGGCGGC
The DNA here is from genome assembly GCF_001667425.1 of Mycobacterium sp. 852002-51613_SCH5001154. NCBI lineage: Bacteria > Bacillati > Actinomycetota > Actinomycetes > Mycobacteriales > Mycobacteriaceae > Mycobacterium > Mycobacterium sp. 852002-51613_SCH5001154. Next base: position 26,827 of record NZ_LZII01000037.1, read on the forward strand.
ACTCATCGGGTCAATTCTCCAGGCTTGGACATGTCGGAACGATCGCGACCATGCTATCCGTGTGGCCGACCACCACCCCACACCGCCGGGCCACCACTGATTGACCCCTCGATCGGAGTGCGCCTACCGTGCCAGCGTGGTTACCACCATCGAACGGTTGGCCGGGTGGGCCGCTGACCTGCGTCTCGACGACGTCCCCGACGCGGTGGTCGACCTGTGCCGTACCCAACGCCGATCCGTGTTCGCGGCAGCCGGCTGGGCCGTCAGGGCTGACCCGGCTTGAGCCGCACGAACAGGGCGTCGGCCTCGGTCAGCGGGGTGTCGCCGTCGGTCAACCGGCCGGACACGAAGATCTTGCGCCCGTCCACCCGGTCGATGCCGGCGTCGAACTGCAATTCCTTTTCGATCGGCACGATGCGGCGGTAGTCGATCTTCAGGTAGGCAGTGCGCTGGTAGGGCCCCCCGGTGAGCACCGAGGACGTCAACCCGAGCACGCTGTCGAACAGCATGCCCAGGCAGCCGCCGTGCACGGCACCGTTGCGGCCCAGGTGAAACCGGGCGAACCGGGCCGAGCCCTGGATGCGGCCGTCGTCGGTCTTGCGGGCCTTCATGGGCACGGACAGGATGTTGCCGCGCATCGGCAGGTCCATGCGGCGCCCCGACGGGGACTCCCACTCGTCGGCGTCGAACGGGCTCAGCAGCGCCGACACCTTGTCCAGCAGGTTGGCGGCCTCGGTGATCACCGCGTCGGGCGCGTCGACGGCGCGGGCGTGGTCCTGCAGGGTGCGCACGGCATCGATGAACCTGCCGTAGTCGGGCCCGCCCTTGGTCGTCGGCTCCGGTGGGTTGAACCCGCCGCCGCGGTGCTGCTGATGTTCCGCCACCAGCACACCGTATTGCGCGGCAGAAGGGGCGGCGCGGTCAGACCGTCTGTTGAGCCCCGGCCGCTGAGAGGGTTTCGAACTCGTCGTCGGTCAGTGTGATCTCGGCGGCGGCCACGTTTTCCTCCAGGTGCGCCACCTTCGAGGTGCCCGGAATCGGCAGCATCACCGGCGACCGTTTCAGCAACCAGGCCAGCGCCAGTTGCGACGGAGTCGCGTGGTGCTCGCCGGCGATGCGCTGCAGCGGGCCGTCGGGGGCGGCCAGCGGCCCGGCGGCCAGCGGGAACCACGGGATGAAGCCGATGCCCTGCTGGGTCGCGGCGTCCAGCAGCGGTTCGGCGCCCCGGGCGGACAGGTTGTACATGTTCTGCACCGAGACGATCTCGGTGGTCCGCTGGGCCTCGGTGAGTTGGTCGACGGTGATCTCGGACAGGCCGATGTGGCGGATCTTGCCCTCGTTCTTCAGCGTCAGCAGCTCGCCCACCTGGTCGGCCAGCGGGAAGTCCCGGTCGATGCGGTGCAGCTGGAACAGGTCGATGGTGTCGACGCCCAGGCGGCGCAGGCTCATCTCACATTCCTGCCGCAGATAACTCGGGTTGCCCAGCGGGATCCAGACGTCCGGTCCGGTGCGCAGCAGCCCCGCCTTGGTTGCGATGACCAACCCGTCGTAGGGGTGCAGCGCCTCGCGAATGATGTCCTCGGCGATGTAGGGGCCGTAGGAATCCGCGGTGTCGATGAAGTTCACGCCGAGCTCGACCGCGCGGCGCAGCACCCGGACGGCCTCGTCACGATCGGCCGGCGGCCCCCAGACACCCTTGCCGGTCAGGCGCATGGCGCCGAACCCGAGCCGGTTGATGGTCAGGTCGCCGCCGAGGCTGAAGGTTCCGGACGCTTCTGCAACAGTTTTCGAGTTTTGTGCGGTCACTTTTACGACCGTACGCCGGAAATGTCGCCGCGTATCTCGGCGTGGCAAGCTGAGCGGGTGGACTTAGCAGCGCTCGAGGAACTCCCGCTGACCTATCCCGAAGTGGGGGCGACCGCATCCGGCAACTTGCCCGCGGGATACGACCACCTACACACGGAGACCCAGATCGGCACGGGTCAGCAGCGCTTCGAGCAGGCCGCCGACGCCGTCATGCGCTGGGGTATGCAGCACGGGGCCGGGCTGGGGGTGCGGGCCAGCTCCGACGTTGCGGAGGTCGGCACAGTTGTGGTGGTGCGCATGGGTTTTCTGCCCGCGCCATGCCGCGTGGTGTACGTCGTCGACGAGCCCGACATCCGTGGATTCGCCTACGGCACGTTGCCGGGACATCCGGAGTCCGGCGAGGAGCGCTTCGTCGTCCGGCGCGACCCCGTCACGTCCGCGGTGTTCGCGGAGGTGACGGCGTTCTCGCGGCCCGCCACCTGGTGGAGTAAAGCCGCGAGGCCGGTGGTGTCGGTGGCGCAGCGCGTCATCGCCAAACGCTATCTACGCGGGGTCTGAGCCAGGGAGGCTATCGGCGCCCGATGCTGCCGGTGTGCACGCCCTGCGCCAGCCGGGCGAGCGCGATGGCGCCGACCAGCAGACCGAAGTCGCGCAGTGCCACGTCGTAGAAACCCGGCCCGGTGAGCAGGTCGACGATGATCCCGGCCAGCCACGCCGCAACCACCCATGCGCCGAACCGCGGCACGACCGCGACCAGCACGCCGGCCACGATCTCGATGACGCCCACCAGATACATGCATTGGTCGGCGGTCCCGGGCACCAGGTCGTTGATCCAGCCGGCCAGGTACATGCTCCAGTGCTGCGGGTGGGTCAGCACGTTGAAGAACTTGTCCAGCCCGAAGACTATGGGCGCGATGGTGAAAACGGTGCGCAGCGCGTAGTAGGCCGACAGCGCCGGGTCCCTCAATTGGGCGGTGAGCGCTGGGGTGGCGTTGGTGGTGCTCATGGATTCCTCCTTCTAACAGATAACAATCTGAACGTTAGAATCCGTAGACTGTAGCGTCAAGACTTTTATCCGTTAGAAATGGCCGTTGACGTGGACGACGACTCCCTGGAACGCGACGCCGCCGGCATCGGGGCGCTCGCCGACCCCGTGCGCCGCGAGCTCTACCGGTTCGTGTGCGCCCAATCGGCGCCCGTGAGCCGCGACCAGGCGGCCGACGCGGTCGGGATTGCGAACCACCAGGCCAAGTTTCACTTGGATCGGTTGACCGCCGAGGGCCTGCTGGAAAGCGACTACGCGCGCGTGACAGGCCGATCCGGGCCGGGCGCGGGGCGGACGTCCAAGCTGTATCGCCGGGCGGGCCGCGACATCGCGGTCAGCCTCCCCCAGCGCGAGTACGAATTGGCGGGACGCCTGATGGCAAAAGCCATCGCCGAGTCCTCCTCCACCGGTGCGCCCGTTGTCGAGGTCCTCAACGGGGTGGCGCACGACTACGGGCAGACCATCGCCGCCACGCCGCGCCGGCCCACCAGCCCGGCCGCGGGACTGAGGCTTGCCATCAAGGTCTTGAGCAGGTACGGCTACGAACCGCGCGCCGTCGGCCGCAGGATCGAACTCGCCAACTGCCCGTTCCACGCGCTTGCGCGGGAGCAGACCGAGCTGGCCTGCAACATGAACCACGCGCTCATCACCGGTGTCGCCGATGCCCTGGCGCCGCATGGGCCCGACGCCCAGCTGTGCCCCGGGCCCGACCGCTGTTGCGTCGTGCTCACCCCCGGCGAAGGCTAGGAGCCCCAGGCACTCAGCAAACGCTGTGCGCCCGAACACATTTCGTCGATCACCTCGGCGACCGACGCGTCGTCGCGGATCATCCCGACGCCCTGACCGGCGTCCACGGGCGCGACCCGGCGGTCGTCGGCGGCGATGGAGGCCGCGAGGTCGTCGCAGGCCTGCGGGTTGAGCGTGTCCTCTTTACCCGTCCAGCGCTCGACGAAGTCGTTGGTCAGCACCCGGGACGGGAATCGCGCGGGCCACGGCCGGGCCTGGGCGACGTCGAAGGCCCGGGTGACCGCCGTGTCGGTGGCCCGGGCCGCGATCAGCGCGCGGCGGCTGCCGTCGCCGGAGAGCGCCTCCGGACACGCGGCCAGGCGGGTGCCCACCCACGCCCCGCTCGCACCGGCGGCCAGCACGGCGGCCAGGCTGCGCGCCGAAGCGACACCGCCGCCCGCGAGGACCGGCACCGAGACGGCGTCGAGCACGGTGTCGAGCAACGGCAGCGTCGCGAGCTTCGTCTCACCGTGACCGCCGCCCTCGGACCCCCGGGCGACCAGAATGTCGACGCCGGCATCGGCCGCCTGACGCGCCCCCACACCGTCGTATACCTGTGTGGCGGTGGGGATCCCGGCGTCATGCGCCTTGGTGACCCAGGACCAGTCGGTCCCGAAACTGACCGACAGCAGGGCCGGCCGCGCGGCCAGGGCATCCTCGAGCAGGCCCGCCTCGGTGCGCATCACCCAATCGACCAGGCCGATGCCGAACGATCCCCGCACGTGCTGCAGCTGGGTTCGCAGCAGTTCCCTGGTGGCGACGCTGCCCATGCCGACCATGCCCAGGCCGCCGGCCGCGGTCACCGCCGCGGCCAGCCGACCGCCGGCGACGCCGCCCATGGGTGCGTTGACGATCGGCACCCGCAGCCCGAACTCCCTTGACCAGGGCGTGGAAAGCATCCGGCTATTGAACCGACGGAATGGTCTTCAGCACGGTCAGCATGACCACCGAATCCTCGACCGCCTGCAGGGCGTGCCGTTCGGTTGGGATCGCGACGTAGTCGCCGGTTTTGCCCTCCCAGGCGTCACCGCCGATGGTCAGGCGCACGTGGCCCTGCAACACCTGCAGCGTTGCCTCCGCGGGGCCGTCGTGTTCGGAAAGCTCATGGCCGCCAAGCAAAGCCAGCACGGTCTGCCGAAGTTCGTGGCTGTGGCCGCCGTGGATGGTGTGGGCGGCCCGCCCGCTGTGCGATTCTTTGGCCTCGGCCAGCTTTTCGGACGCGAGGTTGGTCAACGAGATCGATTCCATAGCAGAGTCCTTTGCGGTTGAACGGACACGATCAGGCCGTCAGTAGCAGTATCCCCGCCACGACCAACGCGATTACCTTGACCACCTCGAAGCCGACGTAGACGTAGTGGGCTCGGGAGCGCGGACCGTCCGACCCGGCGAGCACCCGGTCCGAGCGGCGGGCCAGTCGGGGGCGTACCGCGATCAACTGGACGGCCAGCGCGCCGGCTGCGACGAAAATCGCGACGGTGACGCCCGTCGTCGTCGGGCCCCCGACCACGAGCGCCACGAGGACCAGGGCGAAGCAGACCTCGACGGTGTTCAGGGCCCGGAACACCAGCCGCCCGATGCCGAGCCCGATCTGCAACGTCACGTTGGGCGCGCGAAATTTCAGCGGAGCTTCCAGGAACGAGATCGCCAGCACCATGCCGAGCCACACGAAGGTGACCGCAACGGCGATCGCCGGGCCGGTGCTCATTTGGTCGCGGTCCGCGGCGCCAGGTGCGCCACGCACAGGTCCGGTTCGACGAACGCGTCGAGCCGGTCGACCGACACCGGCGCCCCCCAGGCCTCCATGGCACCCTGCATGAGGCCCAGGTGCACCGGGCACACGACGGCGGTCCGGTTCTCGGCCAACTCCAGGAATGGGCAGTGCCGCAGGCCGACCTGTTGCTCCCCGTCGGTCGCCCGGCGTTCGGGCGCGAAGCCGAGCTCGTCGAGCATGTTGACCAAGTGGTCGATCGCGTCGTCGGCGCTGGCGGGTTCCGTAGGCACCGCTTCCAGGCTGGCTTCCAGTTTTTGCCCCCAGGCCCGGCCCGCGGCCAACGCCTTGGCACCGGCATCACGCTCTCCGGCGAACGCCACGGCCAGGATCTCGGCGAGCAGGCGATAGTGCCGCGTACCGCCGCGGTCCATCTGCCGGACCGCGCGGAACATCAGCGGCGGGCGGCCCGGCCCCTTGCGATCCAGCTCGACGTGCTCCACTTGCCCGTCGCCGACCAGGCTGTCGAGGTGGAAGCGGACGGTATTCGGGTGCACGCCCAGCACGTCGGCGATGGCGGCGATGCTCATGGGATCGGGTGACGCCCGCAGGACCCGCAGGACCGCGCGGCGGCGGCTGGCGGATTCCCCGATCGACGTCGGCGACAACTTCACGGGACCTTCACGCTCCTTCCGCTTGGTCAGCCCTCGGCTGAGCGGCCACCAAAGGCGTGTCTACACCGAGCGGACCCATCTTGGCCGCCCCACCCGGGGATCCCAAGGGGGCGTCGCGGCCCGGCAGCGTTTCGGTGAAGAAAGCCTCATTGTCGGCCAGGTACGGCTTGAGCTCCTCGGGCAGGTCGTCTTCGTAGTAGATGGCGTCGACCGGACACACCGGCTCGCACGCGCCGCAGTCCACGCATTCATCGGGATGTATGTACAGCGCGCGGCCACCCTCGTAGATGCAATCGACGGGACACTCGTCCACACAGGCGCGATCCATCACGTCGATGCATGGCTTCCCGATCACGTACGTCATGGGCTAGAGTTTACACAACATTGCTTGTAAAAACGAGTGCGACTAAATGCTTTGCGCCGACGCCGGTTTCGCGTCTTCTGGGTGGGCGAGCCGATAAACCTCGATGAGGCGCGCCACATCGGTGGGCGTAACGATGCCGACCACCTGCGCGCCATCGAACACCAGGGCACGGCTGCGTGGACCGGCCGGTGCCATCCGCTCCAGCAGGGCGGTCAGCGGCTCCTGCGGCGCACCGGACGGCACCTCTTGCAGCGGTTGCGCGACCTCCCCCACGGTGACGGTGGCGCGCTGGCCTGGCGCGACCTCACGCAACCGACGCAACGTGATCAGACCGGTGATCGCCCCGCTCCGGTCGACGACCGGGTACGCCGAATGCCGGTCACCAAGCACATAGCGCTGGACGAAATCGTCGACGGTGATCCAACCGGGCGCGGTATGCGGCCCCGCGGTCATCGCGTCGGCGACGCGGACGCCGGAGAACATCTGCTGGGTCGATAGCCGGGTCTCCTCCTCGCGACTGGCGGCGAAGATGAACCAGCCGATGAACGCCAGCCAGACACCGCCGACCACACCGCCGAATAGAAATTCGGCCAGCCCCAGCCCGATGAGGATGAAGGCGACCACCCGTCCGGCGTGCGCCGCGCCGATGCTCGCTCGCACGCTGTCCCCGTGGCGGCGCCACAGGATGGCCCGAAGCACCCGGCCACCGTCCAGGGGCGCGCCGGGCAACAGGTTGAACAGGCCCAGCAGCAGATTGATGACGGCCAACCAGGAAGCGACCCCGATCACGATGGGAGCGGCGCGCACGGTATGCAGCGCCGCAACGAGCCCGCCGAAGGCGGCGGCCAACGCCAGGCTGGTGGCCGGCCCGGCGATCGCGATCCGGAAGGCCGCCTTGGGCGTCTTGGCCTCGCCGCCGAGGGTGGTCACGCCGCCGAACAGCCAGAGCGTCACGCTCCCCACGGACACCCCGGCGCGGCGGGCGACGACGGCATGCGCGAGCTCGTGTGCCACTAGCGAGGCCAGCAGCACCAGCGCGCCGCACGCTCCGGCCAACCAGTAGGCGCCGTGCGAATATCCTTTGACGGTTCCGGGCAGCGTGCTTGCCAGGCTCCAGGTGAACAACCACAGGATGACCAGCACGCTCCAGTGGACGTTCACCGGAAATCCGGCGATCCGCCCTATCGGGATCGCGTCGCGCACGTCAAACCTCCAAAGTCATTGAGGAGAGCCGGTTCAACTGCCGCCTCTGGCTCGAAAGTAGGACGCCGCCGCGGCCACCGCTAGGGCACTAGGACCCCGCGCGGGCGGCCAATCGGCCTGCGTGGGGACACGGTCAGAATTCGCACCGGCGTCCGAGGCAGCCGCCGCTGAATGTGGCGTCGGCGGGTCGTCCGCACCATGTCGCTGCCGGCCCGGGTGGCGTCGCCCCGGGCCCACCACGGCTATTGCGGGCGCCGGCTCCGGTGATGACTTTGGACCCTATCCGCAATCTGCGCGTGACGGAATAGTGGCGACGTCTGACGTAACTTGGCTGGTGCGGTTGCGGCTGAACGAAGGAGCATGGCGGCTATGGGCGGTACCCCGACGTTGTCGTTGACCGACTCTGACGTGGACGCCCTGGCTTCGGAATTCCTGCAATCGCATTATCTCGGCCCGATTTATGCCGACTGGTCCCCAGATCGACGCCTCGACACCTTCCTACGACGCCGCGGCCTGTCGCGTGTCGCCGACGACGGCGACCTGTCCCATACCGTCCTGGAACGCATCATGGCCCACGTCGGCCGCTCCTCGCAGCGGGCGCGCGGCTGATTGTGCCAGCGGCCAGTAGCCGACGCTCAGTTGGCAACGCCCAGTGCCGCTTCGAGCTCGGCCAAGCACTCCTCGGTCGACGGGATGAACGTCTCGATATCGGGCACCACGTCGCGCCCCGCGGCATAGCCGAACCCGATCCGGTCGGCGTACGCGCACGTCGTGATGTTGAGCGCGTGACCGTCGTAGACCGTCGACACCGGATACATCTCCTCGATTCGAGCGCCGTTCCAATACATTTCGGCTACCGGGCCGCGAACGTGGGAAATCGGCAGATTGTATCCGGTCCGGATTTTCGGCGTGAACGGCAGCAGCGGGCCGATCGCCGTCGCTGCGATGCTGCCGGCGTTCGTCAGCAGTGACGCCGCCGCTCCCCGTTTGGCTACCCAGTGCTTGCCCTCGGACATGGATCGGTGGATCGCGTCCAGCCGGGCCAGCGGGTCATCCAGGTTGGTGCCCAGCGGACACATCCACAGTCCGAACCTGTTGCCGTGCTGATCGTTTGGCGTCTCGTGCTCGGGGTCGCGCACCGTGATGGGGCACGCGGCCACCAGTGACCGGTTGGGCAGTTCCGCGCGATCACTCAGCCACCGCCGCACCACGCCGGCCGCCATCGCGGTGAGCACGTCGGGGCCGGTCACGCCGGCCGCCTGCCGCACGGCTTGGATGCGATCTTTCGCCCAGCTGCCCGCGGCGACCGCGCGCTCGGGGCCCACGCGGCCGTTGAACCGGATGTAGGGCGCCCCCAGGGGCAGCGCCGTGGTGTGCCCGATCAGGGCATCCAGCACGGTCGCAACCTCGCCGGTGGCCACCCGCCCGACCAGCCCCGCACTCGACGCCGCCGCATCGGTCAGCGACCGCAGCGGCGCGACCAGACGAGACACCAACCCGGCCGAAGCCCGCGGCGAGGGCTCGGGCCGGCAGTCGGCGTAAAACGGCGGCATCGACCGGCGGTCGGGATCACTGCTGAGCGCATCGGTGATCATCTGAAAACCGGCCACCCCGTCGGTCACGCTGTGATGCACCTTGATGTAGAACGCGAAGCGGCCCCCGTCGAGGCCGTCGATCAGATACGACATCCACATCGGCCGGCTCCAGTCCAGCCGCATCGCGTCCAGCTCCCCGATCAGCCGCCAGAACCCATCCCCGGACACCGTGCGGCGCTGGCAATGTCGGCTCACATCAACGGAATCCATGTGCCGCCAGACCCACATGCCACCGGTCTCCACACCGCGGTGCGGATACCTGCTGAGCCTCGGATCGATCGGATGATTCCCGCCCAGCGTCTTCCGGTGCAGTTCGTCGACGTAGCCGGGCCCGGCGTCGTCAGGCGGCGACAGGATCAGCACGGCACCGACGTGCATCGGGTTGGACACCCACTCCGCGGTCATCATCGCCGCGTCCAGCGGATCCAGCGGGTTCATTCTCCACCTCCCCGACTAGGCGGGGCGGTCGCGCCGGGGCACCGCCCCATCCAGAAGGCCCGACTGCTGCAACGCCGCCTCGAGGAACCGCTGTACCGGCCGCGCCCGGAAGAAGCCGGTATGACCGCCGCGGTACCAGACGATCTCCGGTTTCCCCCAGTGTTCCCAGAGGCGGACCACCTGCTCGCGTGGGTGCACCACCTGATCGGCGACGCCGGCGTAGATGAAGCGGCCCGGCATAGGCACGAGCGGGGCGAGCGACAGCGGCGACGTCATCCGTCCGATGGGCTCGGCGGCTTCGATCGTCCGACGGCGCGGATCGTCGGGGCCAAGCCCGGAGTGCCGACTCAGCAGCCCGACCAGGTCCGCGACCGGCACGCCGAGAATCGCACAGGTGAGCCCGGTTTCGAGGCTGGCGACCAACGCCGTGATGTAGCCGCCCAGCGACAGACCGTTCAACCCGATCTGCGATTCCGGCTCTTCTCGGCGTATCCAGGACAGCAACCGGCGGATGTCCCACACCGCCTGCGCAGTCGCGTGCACGTCGTCGAGGATGTCCTCGCCCGGAAACACCGCACCCTTCGGCAGGCCCCGGGCGCGGGGACCGTGCATCGGGAGGACCGGCATGACGACGTTCAACCCGAGGTCTTCGTGTAACCGCCAGGCGCGGAACAAAGCGAGATCCAATGCGGCCCGACCCATTTCGGTTCCGTGGATGCACACCAGCCAGGGGCGTGGTTGCGGATGGCGGAGCAACAGGGCGTACTCGCGATCGTTCGCGGTGTAGCCCATCCACCGCTGTGCGCCGGGTTCACCCGGCCGGGGCCGGTATCCGCTGTCGAAGAAGATGCGGTGGAAGGAGCGCCTGCCTCCTTTGACCTTCCGCACCGTGACGTCCGAAAGTGGCGGCGGCGCACCGAAAAATCGCCTTGGATGGGTGAGCCATCCCCGGTCGCCATAGAACTTCAGCCCCGCGGTCACCTCGCTCGTGATGCGCTCGAAATCCTCCGGGCGGCTGATCGGGCGCCGCGCCTTCAGGCCCATCAGGACGACTTCGTCGCGGAACGCCTGGGCCGCCAGCGCGAGGGTGGGTCGCGCGATCGGAAGCTCGTCAGGGGCTTGGCCGAGATATTCGCGCCAAGACTCGGCGAAATATCGACCGGTGCTCGTGAACGGTTTGACGGCACTGCTTAGGCCGACGCCCCCGGGCGGGGTCAACGGCAAAGTGCCCGGACGCCGGGAAGCGCCGTTGTTGGTCGGTACCGCCATGGTGGCAAATTAGCAGGTGCCGAAATCTGCGTGTTAGGGACTTACGGCCCGGTCGGGGCCGCGAAAGTCCTTGGCCGGCAAGCCGAGCGTAGCCGCCCGGTCCGGGCCATATGACCGGCGCGAAAGGTCTTTTGTCACTCGCGCCGAGGTCTGGCCAGTCGTAACCTCGGAGCCGTCACAAGCATCTCCGAAAACCCCTTGTCGATTAGGAGTGGGACCATGACCGAGGCACCGCACAAGACCGAGCCACGTTGGGCCGAGCTCTCCGACGACGTGCTGGAATCCGTCGAATCCGGCCGCAAGCACGCCATCGAGGCCGTCCGCAAGTTCGTCGACCAGATCAGTCCGGTCCTCCCCGAGCAGTCGCGGCGCAAGACCGTCGTCGACGCCGCACTGGACCTGGCTGACGACCTGGTCACCGCCCGCATCGAATTCTTCCGCAACGTGGTGCGCAGCGCCGGCCAGGCCGTGGGCAAGCACGACGACGAATAGACCGCTGCCGCAGGCTATTCGACGTCCAACTCTCCCGATAGCACCAGGACCGCGTTCCGCACGGCGCGCTGCATTCGACCGCGGCGGCCCAGCTGTCGCCCGAGGTCATGGTCGGCGCCCGCGGCCGAATCCGGCCTTCCGACAAGGGCGCAAGGCCATCAGGTGGCGGGGCGTTTGTCATTTTCGGCCGCTAGTCGAATGCCTGGATCACCTGGCGGGCCACCTGCCGAATCTGCTCGTACACACCGCGATCGAGGGGCAGGTCGCGAAAGCGCGGTATCTCCCCCGTCGCGGTGACCACGCCCGGTTCCTCGCGCTCCCAGCGCGCGTTCACCTTCTCGCCCAACGCGCGCGCGGACGGATTCTCCGACAGCACGCGGCCATGGAAGCGTTTGATGCCGTCGACGCGCGCCGCGACCGCCAGCGCGCCGAGCAGCAGCGTACCGATCCCGCGCCCCTGGTAGCCGTCCGCCACGGTCAACGCAACCTCTGCCGAGACGGGGTCGTCTTGATCCCGGACGAAGCGGGCGTCGGCGACGACCGGCCCCGCCGGGCCGTCAGTTACGACCCAGACGAAGTGGTCGACATAGTCGACCTCGAACAGGTACGTCAGTCGCGCATCGGTTGGGGTGCCACCCTGGTACCGCCGGTACAGCGTCTCCTTGGAGAAGGAACCACTGCTCTTGAACCGCTCGGCATCGCCGGGCAGGACGGGCCGCAGCAAGAGCGCGGCGCCGTCCCTGCACGACACCGGGATGGGGGCGATGTACGCGGCCAACCGCTGCCGCGCGGTGCGCAGCATCCGGTCGGCGATCGCCGGCATGGCCAGCATGCAGTCGAAGGCCGCGCTGTATCCGGTATAGCCGCGCACATCCTCCCGCGCGGTCACCGTCGCCGTTCTGGTCGCGTGCCGCAGCAACGCGATCTCGCCGACGATCATTGCGGATGACAGCTCGGTGGTCGTGACCCGGCCCTTCGGACCGACGTGCCTCACCACGACTCGACCGGACGCGATGATCGCGAAGGACTCCGCTCGTTCCCCCTGCCGCATCAGGACTTCCCCGGCGGCGGCGTGCAGGGGCTCGAGCAGGGCGGCCAGCGCCGTAAGGTCCTCCGCCGCAATGTCGGCGAACACCGGAAGCGCCGCCAGCTCCTCGGCGCCGATAGCACTCACGCCGGCCCACCCGTCAGCCCGAGACTGCGGCCCGAATCACGCCCCGATTGCGAATCCATTGCTAAATCGGTCATCTCGCCAATTTCGTAATCCGGTGCCCCCGAAACGAGTAACGTGGCGATGCACCCTCCCCGATGTACGGTACGCGACCTGCACCGCCATCGCCGGAGAAGTAAGTAGGTGACGGTAGTGACAAAAGACCCTGTCGGACTGGGACTTCGGCAGGCCGGAAGGAAGACCAAAGCCTTTCGGTAGTCGTGCTGTTGGCCTCTACGGCCGGACCTTTAGGGCTGGTCGGATGGATCGCTAGGGCTAGCGGGGAGGGAACATGAATACAGCGAAGTGGCGGCCGCATTGGTCGCAGCGCAGGTCGACAGCCACGATCTATCAGTTGACCGATCGCCTCCACGAGGGACATGTTGCCCGAGTGCCCGCCCATCAGATACCCGCGACCGTGTCCGCTTGGTTGGCGGAGCTCGGCGCCCACAGCCCCTTGGTCGACGACCTGGAACGCGCGGTCGAAGGCGGCGATTGGTCCGCGGCGCACGCCCTCGGCGAGTGCCTCTCCATCGAGATTGCCCTGGCCGACTGACGGCCGGCACGGGGGCCCGCGTCCCGGGGACGTTTGCCGATCCCCACATGACTTTCGTCACTACCGAGTAGCCACCGCGCTCCGCAGGATCGAACGGTATACCGGTTCGCCTATGTCATCGGTAAACGTTTCGGGAGCAATGGATCGCGTTATGAAAGCACCACTGGCCTCAATGGAGAGGCCCGATTTCCACAAGATAGAAAACCGCGCGCCCTCGGTGGCACAGATGTTCGTCAACCGTGTCGCCGCCACCCCGCACGCGGAGGCCTTCCGCTATCCGCAAGACCACACCTGGGCGAGCGTGACCTGGCAGCAAGTCGGTGAACGCGTCAGCAATCTCGCCGCGGGTCTGATCGCGCTGGGCATCGAGCATGAGGACCGGGTGGCGCTCGCCTCGGCGACGCGCTACGAGTGGGTGCTCGTCGATTTCGCGATCATGTGCGCGGGCGCCGCCACCACCACCGTGTATCCGACGACGAACGCCGCCGATGTCGCGTATATCGTCGCCAATTCCGGGAGCCGGGTGGTGGTCGCCGAAAACCAGGCCCAGCTCGACAAGCTGATCGAACACCGGGACGAACTGCCCGACGTCAGCAAGGTCGTCGTCATCGACGGCAACGGCGACGGCGACTGGGTGATCACCCTCGCCGACCTGGATCTGTTGGGCAAGCAACTGCTCGCGGACTCACCCGAGGCCGTCAACGAGCGGGTCGCAGCCGTCGGCCCCGATCACCTGGCGAGCCTCATCTACACCTCCGGCACCACGGGGCGGCCCAAGGGCGTGCGGCTGACGCACGGCGCGTGGACGTACACCGCCGCGGCCATCGATTCGCTGGACATCCTCGGCCCCACCGACCTGAATTTCCTTTGGCTGCCACTGGCGCACGCGTTCGGCAAGGTGATGCTGGCACTGCCCCTGCAGATCGGCTTTGCCACCGCCATCGACGGCCGCGTCGAGCGGATCGTCGACAACCTGGCCGCCCTGCGGCCCACCCTGATGGGCGCGGCACCGCGCATCTTCGAAAAGGCGCACGCCCGCGTCCAGGACATGGTCGCCGAACAGGGCGGCCTCACGAAAATGATGTTCGACTGGGCGATCAAGGTCGGTATCAAGGTGTCGGAAGCCCGGCAGACCGGTAGAAAGCCCTCGCTTACGACATCGCTGGCCTACAAGGTGGCCGACCGCCTGGTGTTCACCAACATCCGCGAGCGGTTCGGCGGACGTCTGCGGTTCTTCGTCTCCGCCGCCGCCGCGCTGGACCGCGACGTCGCCCAGTGGTTCGACGCCGTGGGCATCATCGTGCTCGAGGGCTACGGGCTGACGGAGACCGCGGCGGCATCATTCATCAACCGCCCCAACGCTTATCGGCTCGGGACCGTGGGCTGGCCATTCCCCGCCACCGATGTGAAGATCGCCGGCGACGGCGAGGTATTGCTCAAAGGGCCGGGTCTGATGACCGCCTACCACGACCTGCCGGACGCCACCTCCGAGGCGCTGGACGAGGACGGGTGGTTCCACACCGGCGACATCGGAGAGGTCGACCCCGACGGATTTTTGCGGATCACCGACCGCAAGAAGGACATGTTCAAGACCTCCCAGGGCAAGTACGTGGCGCCGTCGGCGATCGATGCCCGGTTCAAAGGCACATGCCCGTACGTGAGCGAGCTGCTGGTCTACGGCGAGGGCAAGCCATACTGTGTCGCCCTGGTCAGCCTCGACAGCGAGGCGATCTCCGACTGGGCCAATAAGAATGGCCTGGCGGGCAAGTCCTTCGCCGAGATAGCGCGTGACGACAAGACACAGCAGCTGATCGCCGGATACATCGACGCCCTGAACGCCGAACTGAATCGCTGGGAACAGATCAAGAAGTTCACGATCGCCGACCGCGAACTGACCGTTGAGTCGGGCGATCTGACGCCGAGCATGAAACTGCGCCGGAAGGCGGTCATCGACAAATTCTCCGACCGCCTCGAGGCCCTCTACGAGCATTGACAACCGGGCCTTGGCCCGGGACCTAAGACCCGGTGCTGGGGGCTAACGACTCTCGTGGAGCCACGTCCACCGTCCATACGGTGGGCGGATATCGGCAACGGCAACAGTGAAGAGGGATGGCATGCAATCAGATCGCCTCAGGTGGCTGGTAAAAGTGAAAGGCCCATTCGCCTCGGTATATTTCGACGACTCGCACGACAGCCTGGACGCCGCCGAGCAGCTCGAAGCGAAATGGAACGGCATCCGTCAGCATTTGCACGAGATGGGCGCCGACGGGGCAATCGTCGGCATGCTCGAGGATGCGGTGCTGCATCATCGACCGGCTGTCGGACGGCGCGGCCGCGCGGTGATCGCGACCGCCGAACATGTACTGATCAACGAGCACCTGATCAATCCGCCGCCGGCCACGGTGATTCGGGTGTCGGAGTATCCCTACCTCGTGCCGTTGATCGATTCGGAAATTCGGCGCCCCACCTACGTGTTCGCCGCGATCGACCGTGCCGGGGCGGACATCAGCCTGTATCGAGGCGGTGCCGTCAGCTCCGAAAGCGTTGAGGGCGGCGGCTATCCGGTGCACAAGCCGACGACTGCCGGTTGGAACGGCTACGGCGATTTTCAGCACACGACCGAGGAAGCCATTCGAATGAATTGCCGTGCGGTCGCCGACGAACTCACGCGCCTGGTGGACGACGCGGATCCCGAAGTGGTGTTCTTGTGCGGGGAAGTGCGTTCGCTCGCGGATCTGGTTGCCGAACTGCCCGAGCGGGTCGGCGAACGGGTGTCGGAGTTGCATGCCGGAACCCGCAAGAGCCATTGCGACGACGAAGAGATGAGCGAGCTGAAGGGCGAGGAGTTCGCCCGGCGTCGTGGAATCGAGATGTCCGCCCTGGCCCAACGATTCGAAGCGGAGATCGGCCGCGGATCCGGGCGGGCGACCGAAGGCCTTGCCGATGTCTGCCGGGCCCTTCGCGACGGTAACGTCGACACGCTGATCGTCGGCGAGCTCGGCGATGCCACCGTGGTCACCGGCACGGCACTGACCACCATCGCGGCCGACGCCGACGCGCTGTCCGAACTCGGCGAACCCGTGGCACGGGTGGCACGGGCCGATGAGGCGTTGCCTTTCAACGCCATCGCGGTGGGCGCCTCGTTGGTCCGGGCCGGTCAGTTGATGGCACCCGCCGAAGGAGTGGGCGCCCTGCTGCGCTACGCCGCGGGCGACCGGATTCGTCGTCGCGGCGCGTAGGCGCGAACCGCCCGCGCTGCAATAGGTTTGGAGCGGCGGTCCCGGACGGGGGGATTGCCGGGACCGCCGCGGCTTCGGTTGGTCTATTGGTGTTCGCTCGCCGGCGTGATGAGTCCGTAGTGGCCGTCGTAGCGGTGATACAACACGCTGCCGCGATCCCGCGCGGTGTCGACGAAGAACAGGAACGGCAGGCCGAGCAAGCCGATCCGCTCGATGGCCTGCTGGACGTCCAGCCGCGGTGCCGGCTGCGGACTGACGGTCAGCGGCAACTGGAACGGCGCCAGCTGATCAGCAGAGCCCGGATTGACCTGTGCCAGGCGGTATTCGGTCGGACCTTCGCGGTATAGCACGCTGTCCTGCTGCGTGCCCTCCTCGGTGAAGAGGTGGAAGTCGTAGTCGAGCTGCTCCATCTCCAGCGCGGCCTCTTCGACTGTGCAGGTGGGCAGGCTGTAGGACTTGTGCCGCATGATCCGGCGTTCGCTTTCCGGTCGCGGGAAGTACTTGGGCCGGTGGTTGTGTTCGGTTTCATGCCGCCATTCATGCGGCCGGGGCATGCCGCCTCGCTTGGCTTCCCAGTGCTCGGCCGCACGCTCGAGTTGGCGACGCAGTCGCGCTTCGAGTCGATCGATGGCTTCGCGCGCGGTGACGCCTTCGACCTGTGCGCGCACCGGCCGGCCGTTGACGTCCAGGCTTGCCTGCGCGATCACCCGGCGGGTCACCGCGGGGTCGCGGTGCTCGGCCAACCTGACGTGGGCGCGCAGCACCGGTTCGTGGGCGAGGTGGCCGAGCTCGCCGATCTTGGTGCGCGCGTATTCCTCGGCGTCGGGCAGCTGACCGTGCGTCGTTATCTGGACGTCGAAGGCGCCCGGTAAATCGGGTCGGTGTCTCATGGTGGCTTTCTTGCTTCTTCGCTGATCGCTCAGTGATGCAGACCCGTGACGGGTTCGTGGGTACTGGTTTGGATGTCGACGGATGTCGCAGCGAACAGCTGATTCGCCAGATCGGACAGCGCGCGGGCGATCGCGAGCTCGTCGCCGATCGCGGCCACGGGCTGATCTGCCGGGTCGAGTCGCGCCAGGCCGACGCCGACGAGGGTCTTGCCCGCCCAGGACAACCGCGCCTTCGCCCGGGTCCGTTCGTCGCGATCCTCGACCAGCACGTCGATGCGGCATGTCTTGGTGCCGTCGTCGTTCTTTGTCACCACCAGATGCGACCATTCCGAGCCAGGGCCCGAGTAGGGGCGGAAGTCCCGAATCGTGAGGTCGTTCGTCGACCCGCCGCGACGCCGGGTCGGTGGGTTGAAACGGCCAGCAAATACGTTGACGTTTACGAAGAAAATGTCGAACTTAATCGACATTATTGCTGGGCTTAATCGACAGTTTCGTTCGCGTATATCGTCGTGCCCAACAGTAACGGGCGTGTCCGACCTCCCGACACAGACCAAGTACCTGCATGCCTCGCGGGGCCGCCGGTCGGCTCCGCACTCGGGCGACGACCGCGAACAGGCGATACTGGCCACGGCCGAACGCCTGCTGCAGGAACGGCCGCTCGCGGACTTTTCCGTCGACGACCTAGCAAAAGGCGCCGGGATTTCGCGTCCCACCTTCTACTTCTATTTCCCATCGAAGAACGCGGTGCTGCTGTCGCTGCTCGACCAGATGAACGCCAAGGCGCATGCGGCCCTCATGTCGCTCGGCGGCATATCGACCGATGACCCCGCGGAGCTCTGGCGGGCCCGCATCGAGGCGTTCTTCGAGGTGTCGGGCGCTCACCCGGCGGTCGCGGTGGCGGGCGCCTCGGCGAAGGCGACCAACCCCGAGGTGCGCCAATTGTGGTCCACGCTCATGCAGAGGTGGATCTTGCTGACCACGGCGGCCATCAAGGCGGAGCGCGGCCGGGGCGCCGCCCCCGACACCGTCCCGGCGGAGCAGCTGTCGGTGGCCCTCAACATGTTGAGCGAGCGGGTGATGGCCGCGACATTCACCGCCGAGGACGAGGCGATGCCCGAGGACCGGGCGATCGAGACGCTGCTGCACATCTGGCTGGCCAGCATCTATCAGCGCTGACCCAGCGCCCGGAGGGCTCGGTCCAGGCTCTCGTCGATCAGCCGGTCCACCGCTCCCAAGTAGCTCGGCGACGCCGGCCTCCCCGCCAAGTCGGCGATCGCCTTCTGCTCCCCCAGAACGTCTGCCGCAGCCAGGTTTTCGGACATCCGATCGGCGTGCACCACCAGCCCCGCCAGCAGCTCGGCGCATTGGGATCCGGCGACCACGGTGCGCCGGGCCAAGGTACGCAGTGCATCCCACTCGGCGTGCCAGGCGCCGTCGGGCCGTTCGTCGTTGGCCAGCGCCGCGGCGGTGTGCAGGGTCGCCGCCAGCTGCGGCGCGGAAAGCGCGGCCCGGCGAATGAGGATGGACAGCACCGGGTTTCGTTTGTGCGGCATCGACGACGAGCCGCCGCGGTTCGCGCCGCCCGGCTCGCTCAGTTCGCCGATCTCCGGGCGGGCCAGGGTGACGATGTCCGAGGCGATGCGGCCCCAGGAGTCGGTGCAGCCGACGAACGCGTCGGCGGCCGCGGTGACCGGCGTTCGCGTCGTGTGCCAGGGCGGTCGGACGGTCAGACCCAAAGCCGTCGCCGCGCTTTGCACCAGGCCGATCGAGACCTCGGCGGGGTCGTCGGCGCCGGTGAGCAGCGCTGCCAGCTCCGTGCTGGCCGCCAGTGTCCCGGCGGCCCCGCCGATCTGGATCGGAGCGACCACCGCGGACAGCCCCTCGACGGCGTCGACGGCGCCGTTCAGCCAGCCGGCCGCCTTCGCGCCGAACGTGGTCGGTGCCGCGTGCTGGGTCAGGGTGCGGGCCACCATGGGCGTCGCCCGGTGCCGGGTGGCGAGCTCGGTCAGCGTCGAGATCTGCTCCGCGAGCTGCGCTTTCAGCTCGCCGACCACGTCGCGCACTCCGAGCATCAGGCCGGTGTCCAGGACGTCCTGGCTGGTGAGTCCCCGGTGGATCCACGGCGCGACGGCCGGCGCCGCACGCTGCCGCAGCAGGGCGACGAGACCGATGACGGGGTTGCCGCCGTCCTCGGCGGCGGCTGCCAGGGATGCACAATCGTTGAAGGTCAACAGCATTGGCAGGTCCATCCCGGCGCACTCGGCCGGGGCCAGGCCTCCGGCGACGAGGGCGTCCAGCCAGGCGGCCTCCACCGCGACCATCGATTCCAGCAGGGCCCGATCCGTCATGTGGTCTCGGGCCCGGTGGTCGCCGGGCCACAGCAGGTTGGTCATCGCCCACCGTCCCGGTACGTCAGGAACACGGTCTCGCGCGGACCCTGCAGGTGGATGTCGAAACGGAATTGCCTGCAACCGCTTTCGGCGTCACAGAGCAAGCTGGCGCGCCGCTCGGCATCGAGGCTCGTCAGCAGCGGGTCGGCGCTCACGTCGCCGCCGGGCAGGTAGGCCCGGGTGAACAACCGGTCCAGCAGGCCCCGCGCGAAGACTGTCAGGGCGAAGAACGGCGGCCGCCCGACGCTCGCCGAACCGGGCGTTACGGTGGTGAAGCCGTAATGACCGGCGGCGTCGGTCGCCGACCGGCCCCAGCCCGTGAACGTCGGGACATTGCGGCGCAGCGAGCCGGCCTGCCGCGGGATTCGTCCGGTGCCATCGGGTTGCCACAGCTCGACCAGGGCGTCCGGGACGCCGTCGCCTGCGCCGTCGTAGACCGTGCCGTGTAGCCGGACGGCGTGCGGATGACCATCGTCGACCAGGGCGCTGTCCCCGGGATACGGCAGCCCGAGGTCCAGGAATGGCCCGACCGTTTGCCCTGGGGTACAAGCGAATTCAGCCATCGACGTCCTCGACCGGCGTTCGGGCGCCACCGGACAGCACGATGTCCCACCGATACCCGGTCGCATACTCCGGCTCGGTGAGGTCGTGGTCGTAGCGGGCGATCAGCCGTCGACGCGCGGCGGGGTCGAGGACCGACTGGAAGATCGGATCCAGGTCGAACAGCGGGTCGCCGGGGAAGTACATCTGGGTGACCAGGCGCTGCGGGAAGGCGGTGCCGAAGAGGGAGAAGTGGATGTGCGCCGGGCGCCACGCGTTGCGGTGATTACGCCAGGGATACGGGCCGGGCTTGATGGTCAGGAAGCGGTACGACCCGTCCGGCCCGGTCAGACACCGGCCGGCGCCGGTGAAGTTCGGGTCGAGCGGAGCCGGGTGCTGGTCACGCTGGTGGCGGTACCGGCCGCCGGCATTGGCCTGCCAGATCTCGATCAACTGACCCGCCACCGGTTTGCCCGAGCCGTCGAGCACCCGCCCGGCGACGACGACGCGTTCTCCGAGGGGTTGGCCCGGGTGGCCGGCTGTCAGGTCAGCCTCGACCGGGTCGACGTCCTGGTGGCCGAAGCACGGCGCCCAGCGTTCGACCTCCTCGGGATCGACCGGCACCAGGGGTTGTTTGGGGTGGCGCAGGATGGTGCTGCGGTAGGGCGGGTAGTCGAGCCGGGGCTGCGCTTCGCTCCCCCGGTATTCGGCTGCGATGCTGGCGATCTCGGCCGTGATGTCCCGCTGGGACGCGAGACACTCGGGGTTCATGTGCCGTGACGCTACTCTCGATGATCCCGCACGCCGCGCAAATCGGCGACGCGGCCGGACTTAGAGCGAGCGCACCAGCGCGGCCCTCCCCTTGGTGCGCATCTTGTAGAGGGCGGACCCGCGGTATTGCTCCATTTTCGCGGCCATCTTGTTGCCCAGTTCCTCGAGCTCCGCGTCGGTGATCTTGACCTCGGGGGGAGCCGGGATCATGTCGCGCTCCTCTTCGTCGGCGTGCGCCTCCAGCACCGTCTTGAAGGAGTTCCACTCGTCCTCGTAACCCGGGGCGCTCTGCGGGGTCCTGAGCAGCACCGAGAGTTGGTCGACCACCTGGCGGTGCTCGGCATGAGCGACGGCGATCAGCTTGGTGGCGTCTTTGAGGGCCGGGTAGTACAGGTCGTCCTCGATGCGGAAGTGGATGTCGAGCTCGATCAGCATGTCGTCGAAAAGGGCATGCCGCTCTTCGCTATTCACCGGCGCCTCGCTGACCTTGCGGCCGAGGCCCTTGATCACTATGTGGTGTTCCTTCAGCACGTCGTAGGCGTTCATTGCGCTTTCCCTTCTCCGATTCCCACCGCTGCACCGAGCCCGGGCTCGGGTTCGCCCCGAACTTCGACCATTCCGTTGACCAACCTCGCCTGGTAACACGGCAGCGGGGCAGCCGCCGGGCCGCGCAGAACGTAACCCGTCTCGGCCGCGAACCACGAACCGTGCCAAGGGCATACGAGCCGGCCACGGTCGATCCAGCCATCGGCCATCGGGGCGGCCAGGTGTGGACACAACTCCCCGAACGCCGCGACCTCCCCGGGGCTGGTCTGGCACACCACCAGCCCCACCCCGTCGACCTCGACACGTACCGGCTTTCCGTTCAGCGAAGCCGCCGGCAGCACTGGCGTCCATTCCGCGGTGCGCAGCCGCGCGCCCGACTGGTCGATTCCGATGCCGGACTCGAACACCAGCGCCCCACCGAGGTAGCTGCCCGCGACGGTGATGCCGTAACCCAGTGCGGTGAGCGCGATGCCGCGTCCGTGCCGGCCTCGGCGCCGATCCCACCAGGACTGCGCGTACAGCCCGGTGGCCACCAGGTTCACCAGGCCGTGCACGGCACCGACCCGGCGATCGGATTCGTGGGTGTGCTGCCAATCGGTGACGCCGGTGACGGCCGACCCGATGCTGGCCAGAATGCCCACCCCCAGGGCGCGCGACGCGAACTTCGACGCGTCGCGGACTTCGGTGGCGGGCTGGCCCGGCAGCAGGCTCAGGGCGTCCAACGCGACGGTGGTTCCCAGCGCGCCGCTCGTCAACGACGCCAGCGGCGGGTGCACCGGGTGGCCGAGCCAGACCCCATGCAGCGCGTTGGTCACCGTGTTGCGGGCGCTGCCCAGGCCGTTGAAGGCGAAGCTCAACACGTGTTCGAACCGGTAGCTCGGCCGATCCAGCCACTCTTGACGCCCGATGGCGGACACCACTCGCGATCCGAGTTTCTGCAATCGACCATCCAGTGACCGAGCAGCCATTGCACCCGCCTTCCTCACATACGTCGCCATAATTCGGCCGCGCACGCAAAATCGAACCGTTTACCCCTTGATTACCGCACGCTCACATGCGCAGCGGAGCTGACGTGACCACCGTAGCCCGGGCTTCTGGCCGCTTAGTTGTCAGAAACCTGTGAGTTACCAGAAAGCATTCTTGTAAAACCCTGACCGCGGAGCGGGCCCGGCAAGCGTCGCGATTGACCGGCGGCGGGTAGATGCGGGATTCTACTTAGCGGAATACTTCTCTGCACAGCAGACAATTAGGGTGTGAGGGGGTCACCATGACGGCCCATCGCGATGCCCGCGATGGCGTGTTCGCCAGCGTCCGCGACGGGATGATCCCCGCTTACATCTACAACGACAGTGAACTGTTCGCACTGGAGAAGGAACGGCTGTTCGGACGGGCGTGGATGTTCGCGGCGCACGAGTCCGAGATCCCGCAGGACGGCGACTACGTGGTGCGCCGGGTGCTCGACGACTCCTTCATCATCACTCGCGACTCGACGGGCGATGTGCGCGCCTTGTTCAATATGTGCCTGCATCGGGGCATGCAGGTCTGCCGCGCGGAGATGGGAAACGCCTCCAACTTCCGCTGCCCCTACCACGGCTGGACCTACCGCAACGACGGCCAGCTCACCGGCCTGCCGTTTCATCGGGAGGCCTACGGCGGCGAGGACGGGTTCGCCAGGAATGCCCAAACCCTGCTGCCCGCACCGAAATTCGCGAGCTACAACGGTCTGCTGTTCATCAGCATGGACCCGAACGCCGAGCCGCTCGAGGACTTCCTCGGCGACTTCAAGTTCTATCTGGACTTCTACACCAAACAGAGTGCCGGCGGCCTCGAAGTGCGGGGGCCGCAGCGCTGGCGCATCAAGGCCAACTGGAAGATCGGCGCCGAGAACTTCGCCGGCGACATGTACCACACGCCGCACACGCACGCGTCGATCGTGGACATCGGCCTGTTCCGCGAGCCGAAAGCGCAGAAACGCAAGGACGGCGCCACCTACTGGGCGCACCGCGGCGGCGGCACCACCTACAAACTTCCGCCGGGTGGCTTCGACGAACGGATGCGCTACGTCGGCTATCCCGACGAGATGATCGGCCGGATCAAAGGCGTGTGGACGTCGCGGCAGCAGCGGATGGTCGGCGAGGACGGTTTCATGATCTCGGCTGCCACCTGCTTTCCGAATCTGAGCTTCGTGCATAACTGGCCGAAGGTGCATGACCGCGAAGACCAAGTGCTGCCCTTCATCTCGATTCGGCTGTGGCAGCCCGTCAGCGAGAACGAGACCGAGGTGTGCTCGTGGTTCGCGGTGGACTCCGCCGCTCCCCCGCAGTACAAACAGGACTCGTACAAGGCGTATCTGATGTGCTTCGGTTCGACCGGCATGTTCGAGCAGGACGACGTGGAGAACTGGGTGTCGCTGACCACCACCGCGGGCGGTTCGATGGCCCGGCGGCTACTGCTGAACAGCCGGATGGGGCTGCTGTCCGACGGCAGCCCGGTGGTCGAGCCGCTGAGCGCCGAGGCGTTCCACGGGCCGGGCCGCGCGCAGGTCGGCTACAACGAATACAACCAGCGCGCGCTGCTGAACATGTGGGCCGATTACCTGCAGGGCGTCGGCACATGAGAAAGGCGTTGCCGTCCTTGCCGTTTCATGACGTCCGGCACCTGCAGGCGCACCAGTTCCTGGTGGACGAGGCCTATCTGCTGGATGCCCAGCAGTACGAGGCGTGGCTGGACACGATGACCGACGATGTCCGCTACGTGATGCCAGTGCGGGTCACCACCGCTCGCGGCGCCGGGTTCGACGCCTCCCCGGGGATGGCGCACTTCGACGAGGACAAATATTCGCTGAGCCAGCGGGTCGCGCGGATGGGCACCGAACACGCCTGGGCCGAGGATCCGCCGTCGCGGCTGCGCCACTTCGTCACCAACGTACGCGCGTTCGAGCACGACGACCCGGCGCACCTGTGGGTGGACTCGGCCGAACTGCTGTTCCGCAGCCGGGGCGACGTGAACGAAAGCGCCTTGCTGTCATGCGGGCGCGAGGACCTGTTGCGCTGGTGCGATGATCGTTGGAAGCTGGCCCGCCGCAATATCATCGCCGACGAGTCGGTGCTACGGATGCAAAACCTGGCGGTGTTCCTGTGAATGACGAACTGCAGCGGCTCCTGGACGGCGCGGTCGGCGAACCCCTCGTCGTCGCAAACGAGTTCACCGAGGTGGTCGTGCGCCGGGTCGACACCCGAAACGGGTCGAGGCTGCTGATCGGCGCACCGCGATCCGGGCAGTGGATCACCTTGGACGCGCTCGAGGTCGAGGCCCTGACATGGCAGAACGGTCGCACCCTGGCGGCAATGGTCGGCAATTCCCACGCGCCGCTGCTGCCCGATGAAGCCGAGGAGGGTGATGACCGGCTGGCTTGAGGGCAAGCGCGCGCTGGTCGTCGGCGCCGGTTCCGGGATCGGCCGGGCCGTGCTGGACGCGTTTCGGGTCGAGGGCGCGAAAGTTGCTGCGCTGGAACGCGATAACCAAAAGTGCGAGACCTTGTGCCGGGAGTTGCCCGATGTTCCGGTCGTCGCCGGCGACGCGACCACCCGCGAAGCCAACGAACGAGCGGTCGCCGCCGCGGTGGACGCCTACGGCGGGTTGGACACACTGGTCAACTGCGTCGGAGTCTTCGACTTCTACCAAGGCATCGGCGACATCGATGCCGACGACCTTCCCGGCGCTTTCGACGAGATGTTCCGCACCAACGTGCTCAGCCACCTGCAGTCCGTCAAGGCGGCGCTCCCCCGGCTGCGGGCCGGAACGGGATCCTCGATCGTCCTGACCGAGTCCGCCTCGTCGTTCTATCCCGGACGTGGTGGCGCGCTGTACGTGTCGTCGAAATTCGCCGTCCGCGGCCTGGTGGCCGCCCTGGCCCACGAGCTGGCGCCGCAGCTCCGGGTCAACGGGGTGGCTCCGGGCGGCACGCTGGGCACCGACCTGCGCGGGCTTGCCAGCCTGGGGCTCGGGGGCGTCCGCCTGGACGACACCCCCGACCGGGCACAGGAGCTGGCCGCGCGCACGCCGCTGAACGTCGCCCTGTCCGGGGAAGACCATGCGTGGAGCTTCGTGTTCCTGGCCTCCGACCGCGCCCGCGGGATCACCGGCGAAACCGTCCGCCCCGACGGGGGATTCGGGCTGGGCACACCGCGATGACCCCCCTCGACGAGCAACGCGCGCTGGTGGCGCAAGGCTGCCG
The DNA here is from genome assembly GCF_001667425.1 of Mycobacterium sp. 852002-51613_SCH5001154. Classification (NCBI taxonomy): domain Bacteria; kingdom Bacillati; phylum Actinomycetota; class Actinomycetes; order Mycobacteriales; family Mycobacteriaceae; genus Mycobacterium; species Mycobacterium sp. 852002-51613_SCH5001154. The sequence continues at coordinate 52,586 of NZ_LZII01000037.1, forward strand.
GGTGGCCGCGGCCCGCGGCCTCGTCGACGGCATCCTCGGCCACCTCAGCCTGCGCGTCGACGACGAACGCCTGCTCGTCCGCTGCCGCAGCGACACCGACACCGGGGTGGCTTTCACCCGGCCCAGCGACATCCGGCTCGTCGCCTTCGACGGCGGCGCCGGCGCCGACGGCGAACTCGACGGGTACCGCGTGCCCAACGAATTGCCCATCCACGTCGAGACCATGTTGGCCGATCCCCGGCACCGGGCCGTCGCGCATCTGCACCCGCCCGCCGTGGTCGCCGCCGACCTGGCGGGCATCGTGATCCGGCCGATCTACGGCGCCTACGACATTCCCGGCGCGTGGCTCGCCCGCGGCGGCGTGCCCGTCTACGAGCGCGCCGTACTGATCCGCACCCCGGCGCTGGGCAAGGAGATGGTGGCGGCCATGCGTGGGCGGCCGGTGGTGATCTGCCGCGGACACGGGATCACCAGCGCGGCCGCCACCGTGCCGGAGGCGGTGCTGCAGGCCATCAGCCTCGACGCGTTGGCGCGAATGTCGTTGCGCGTGCAAGGCGCCGGCGGGACCCTGCGGGAGATCGACGACACCGACTGGGACGACCTGCCCGACCTGGGGCCCGCGTTCACCGCCGAGGCCGCCTGGCGGCACGAGGTGGCACGAGGTGGCACGGTTGCAGGTTGACTGACCTGGCGCCGTCCCACACTTATGCTGACGACGATGGCGAAAAACAGCCTTGACCCCACCACGCCGTTATGGCGTGCGGCGCAGGTGTTCCGGCTGCTGAGCTGCATCTATGCCGCCGGGTTCCAGATCGCCATCAACCCGGATCTTCGTCGGCCCGCGCTGGGCTGGGTGCTGTTCGCGGTGCTGATCGGCTGGAGCGCGGCGTGCGCGGTGGCTTACCTACGCGGGTTCGGTCGTAAACCAGCGTGGGTGCTCGCCGAGGTCGTGATCGTCGTGCTGCTCATGTGGTCGAACACCATCGTCACCACCCCACACTGGGCGGCCGAAAATCAGACCTGGCCGACAACGCTGTGGGCCAGCAACCCCACGATCTCGGCGGCTATCCAATTCGGCCCCGCCGGCGGCATGCTCGCGGGCCTGGTGGTGATGGCCACCAATTTCGCGGTCAAGAACTATCTCGCCCTCAACCTGGGGCATAACGCCACCGTCATCATCGAGCTGGCGATCGGCATGGCGATCGGCATGGCCGCACAAACCGCGCGGCGCGCCCACGATGAGCTCCAACAGGCGGCCCGGCTAACGGCCGCGGTGCAAGAACGGGAACGTTTGTCCCGCCAAGTCCATGACGGGGCCATCCAGGTACTGGCGCTGGTGGCCAAGAAAGGCCACGAAATCGGCGGCGCCACAGCAGAACTCGCCGACCTGGCCAGCGAGCAGGAACGCGCGCTGCGACGATGGCTGGCCAGCAGGGACATCGACCACGACACCGACGGCGCGACCATCGATCTGCGCACCCTGCTGCGCTGCCGGGAATCCGACCGGGTGTCGCTGAGCCTGCCCGCGACACCGGTGCCCTTGGGTCGCCGGGTGGGCACCGAGCTCGACGCGGCGGTGGGCAACGCTCTGGACAACGTGGAAGCACATGCCGGGCCCGGCGCGCACGCGTTCGTGCTCGTCGAAGATCTCGGCGATTCCGTTATGGTGAGCATCCGCGACGACGGGGTGGGAATCGCCGCCGGCCGGCTCGAGGAAGCGGCCGGCCAGGGGCGCCTGGGCATCTCTCAATCGATCGTCGGTCGGTTGACTTCGCTGGGCGGCCGCGCCCACCTGCGCAGCGAACCGGGCGAAGGCGCCGAATGGGAGTTGTGCGTGCCACGCGGAAAGGCGTCCCATGGCCGATGAGACCCCCACGACGGTGATGGTCGTCGACGACCATCCCATCTGGCGTGACGCGGTCGCCCGCGACCTGGCCGACGAGGGGTTCACCGTGGTCGCCACCGCCGATGGCGTTGCCGCGGCGGGGCGGCGGGCGGCCGTGGTCAAGCCCGACGTCGTGGTGATGGACATGCAGCTGCCCGACGGCGACGGCGCACAAGCGACCGCGGGAGTGCTCGCGGTCTCTCCCTCGTCTCGGGTGCTGGTGCTCTCGGCGTCGGACGAGCGAGACGACGTGTTGGAAGCCGTCAAGGCCGGCGCGACCGGGTATCTGGTCAAGAGCGCATCCAAATCGGAACTGGCGCAGGCGGTGACAGCGACCGCTGAAGGCCGCGCCGTGTTCACCCCGAGTCTGGCCGGGCTGGTGTTGGGTGAATACCGGCGGATGGCGCAGAGCAAGGACGACGGTCCCGCACGGCCCAGCCTCACCGAACGCGAAACCGAGGTTTTGCGCTATGTGGCAAAGGGCTTGTCCGCCAAGCAGATCGCCCAGAAGCTGTCGCTTAGCCACCGCACGGTGGAAAACCACGTGCAGGCGACCTTTCGCAAACTTCAGGTCGCCAATCGGGTGGAGTTGGCGCGCTACGCCATCGAGCACGGCCTCGACGAGGACCCGTGACCCGCAGAGCAGCCAGCTGACCGCCCTGCGGGTCAACGAAATCTCTACCCGCGAACCGTGTTGGGGCGCTTGGCCGAAGCGGCGGCCACCACGCGGGCACCCACCAACGCGGTCACCATTACGGCCATGCACACCAGGCCGTCGTCTTTGAGCCCCCACCTGATGGCGGCAAGGATGGCCACGCCCGCCACGCACAACAGGGCGCCGATCGCCGTTCCCCGCCCGCGCCCTGTCACCGTCGGGGCGCCGTCCCAGCCCGACAGTGGGTTGTTCTCCAGCGGCCGCAGCGCGACGAAAAGCACCGCCACGGCGACCGCCACGACGAGCAGTTGCGCGAGGCTGACGGCGAGGAAGTCCCGCGAGCCCGGGTAACGAGGGCAGCCGAGGCAGTCGAAGACCAGGTGCACGCCGAGCAGCACGGGCATGTGCCACAGGTAAAGCGTCATGGCGCCGGAGTTACCAATGGCGGTCCACCACCACACCCTCGGTCGCTGGGCCCAGCGTGCGATCGTCGGCGCGGCAGCAATAGCCAAGGCGCTCAGGATGATTGCGTGCCCGGCCAACAGCAGCGAGGGCGGGCTGGTGTTGGACAGCTGGTGATCACCGGTGCCCACCATGCTGATCTGGTACGGACCCCAATGCACCAGCGCAATGTCGACGGCGAACCCGATGGCCGCGATGACGAGTGCGGCACGCCCGGTGAGCAGCCGGCGGCGGTACGCGATGCCGAACATGGCGGGGATAAGCCAGACGGCCAGGTTGAGGTAGCCCAGCGGCATCATGGCCGGCCAGTGCAACCGGATGGCGTCGATCGCCGCGATGGTCGCGTAGACGCCGGCCACAGCGGCGGCAAGACGCCCCGCGGTGGTGATGCGATACAGCACCGGCATGGCGGCCAGCACCAGCACGTAGGCACCCAAGAACCACAGCAGCTGCGTGCTGACACCGGCGACCGGCTCGTAGATATGTTGCGGCAGAACCTGATTCAGCATCGTCAGCGCGACTGCCCAAAACGCAAGGTAGTAGAACACCGGCCGGAACAGTCTGGTGCAGCGTTTCATCAGCCAGTCACCCCAGTTTGTGCCGGCAGACCACGACGATAGGCAGGCCGCGGCGCCGGCAAAGAAGAACAGCGGCATGATCTGCAGAAGCCAGGTCGCCGCCTGAAACACCACCGAGGTGGTCAGCAGGTTATCCCAGATCAAGACGTGGTTGCGGATGGTGCTGATGGCCATCACGGTGTGGCCGAGCACCACACCGATCAGCGACGTGATGCGGATGACGTCCAGCACGCGATCGCGGTCGGCCGGAGTGGCCGCCGCCACCTCGGCGACGTCGGGGAATCTTGTGAGAGCTGCCATGGGATGTTCGGCCCTTTCAGTGAATCTGTTGGTGAACAAGGGATTAAGCGGTGGGATGTCGGGATAAGCATGGCCGATCGCGCGGGGCCCGCGCCCGCGCAGTTCTACGCGTCTGGCCTGAGTAGTACTACTCAGTTCGCGGCGGTATTGAGCGGGTCGTAGTCGGCCAGCAGTTTCTCGATGCGTGCTTCGTCCAACCGGACGCGCACCGTCGCGGCTTCCTGTTGGTCGCGGATCACCTTGGCCAGGGTGAACGCGCTCGACACCAAGAACAGGAAGGTGATGCCGAGAAACGATCGCTGCCACCCATCGAGCGGAAGGAAGTAGATCCCGCCCAGCGCTGCCACGAGGCTGATCGCGAACGCGACGGCGGCCTGAACGAAGAATGCGGCTGTGGTTTTGGAGATGTTATTGGGAACGGTCATGCCAAAGAGCCTGCGGCAGCGCGCTGCTCGCCGGAATCCGTAAGAATACTCAAATCATTCGGGCACCAGCAGCTGTCACGTGGTCGATGGCGGCTCACGCCGGATTTGATAGCACCGGCGCTATCAAGATCGGGAGTCACTCATGTCCCGGGGAGGCGCGGCTCTCCGGACCATATGGCTCACACGGAATTTCATAGCGCGGGCGCTATCAAAAACGGGAGTGCACACATCCTTGCGGAGAGCGCTGGTAGCGCGGACGGTATCAAACCCCGCGCCATCCCCCGCACGGCCATGACAATGCCGCGGTCGCCGGGCAGCGTTCGGGGCGCCGTCTCAGCCGAGTTGGTCGCCAATCTCCTTGGCCGCCTTGCCAAGAGCCGCGGCCACCGCGCCGTAGCGGGAGGCGTCCAGCCGATTCTGCGGGGCGGCGGCGTTGAGCGCGAGGCGCAGGCCCGGCGCCCGCGTCGGTATGGGCACCGCGACCGAAGCCACGCCTTCCTCGCTTTCCTCGCGGTTGATGGCGTAGCCGCGCTCGCGGATAGCGGCGAGCTCGGCCTCCAACTCGGTCCGGCTGCCGATCGACGCGGCCGTGATGCGTTCCAACCGCTCGTGCGGCAGCAGCTGACGCAGCTCCGGTTCGGGCAGCTGCGCCAGCATGACCTTGCCCGTGGACGTGCAATGCGCCGGCATGGTGCGGCCCAGCCGCGAAGCCACCCGGACCGCGGCCGGGCCTTCGACGGCGGCGATGAAGCGGACGCTGGCGCCGTCCAACATCCCGACGTGGATGGTTTCGCGCAGCTGCTCACCGAGGCTTCGCATGATCGGGGCGGCCGATCGCTGGATGTCGATGCGGCCGAAGATCGCGAACGCCACACCGGTCAACGCCGGTCCGGGCAGGTACGCCTTCGACACCGGGTCCTGCCGGACGAACCCGCGGTAGGCCAGCATCGCCAGCAACCGATGCGCGGTGGACGACGCCACGCCCAGGTAGCGGGTGGCCTCGCTCAACCGGATCTGGGGTTGTTCGCCCAGCAGCAGCAGCAGCTTGAGTGCGTTGTCGACCGACTCGATCGGATACTGCGGCGCAAGCGAATCGGCGGCCGGCGCGGCCGTGGCCCGCTCGCTCTTTCTCGCCATGACAGCGAAGGTACTCGCGCCGGTTGCGACTCACAGCAAGCTGAGCACGGCCGCGCGCGGCAAGTGGCGGCCATGCCTACCACACCGCGATCGCGATCGCTATTACTCTCGGCTTCGTGTTCGGGGCTATTCCGTCTGGATATCGCCGTTACGTCGCCATCGGGGACAGCCAGACCGAGGGCTTGTGGGACGGCGACGACGCCGTCGGTCTCCTCGGCTTCGCCGACCGGCTCGCCGTCATGATTGATTCGCTGTACCCGGGACTGCACTACGCCAACCTGGCGATCCGCGGCAAACGGGTCGCCGACGTCTTGTCCGAGCAAGTCCCGCAGGCCCTGGCGATGCGGCCCGACCTGATCACCGTGTGCGCGGGGATGAACGACGTCATCCAGCCGGGGCGATCGTTCGCTCCCGCCCTGGCCGACCTCGAGCACGTTTACGCCGCCTTGGCCAGATCCGGCGCGACGGTGGTGACGACGACCTTCCCGAACGTCGCGCAGTTCCTCCCGCTCGGTCGGCTGGTGTCCGGGCGTCTCGCCCGCATCAACGCCGCGATCACGGCCGCGGCCGATCGCTACGGGTTCCGGCTCGTCGACCTGTACAACGCGCCGTCGATGCGCGAGCTGGACACCTGGGCCATCGACCGGGTGCACGCCTCCACCAAAGGGCACATGCTGTTCGCCGCCGCGGCCGCTGAGGCGCTGAATTTGCCTGGCAGCAACCATGATTGGGCCCACGGGAGCCCCGACGCGAGGCGCCGGTCGCTGACTACCGGCACCTATGAACAGTTGCGCTGGACGCAGGACAGTTTCTTTCCGTGGATCTGGCGGCGCCTGCGCGGCCTGTCGTCGGCCGACGGCCGGGAGCCCAAACGGCCACAGCTGGAGAGTCTCAGCGCGCCGAGCCGACCGGCCGACGCGAACCGGAGGGTTTAGGGCGCGTATCGCCGGACGGTCAGGCATCCTGGACGCATGGATGTGGAGGCTTTGCTGCACGCGATCCCGCCGCTCGCGGTCTACCTGGTGGTCGGCGGTGTGGTCGGGCTGGAAAGCCTGGGCATTCCGCTCCCCGGGGAGATCATCCTGGTCAGCGCCGCGCTGATGTCGTCGCACGACGATCTGCCCGTCAACCCCGTCGGCGTCGGCGTCGCGGCGGTGATCGGCGCCGTGGTCGGCGACTCGATCGGGTACGCGATCGGACGCCGGTTCGGCATGCCGCTCTTCGACCGCCTGGGCCGGCGGTTCCCCAAACATTTCGGTCCCGGACACGTCGCGTTGGCCGAAAAGCTGTTCAACCGCTGGGGAGTTCGGGCGGTCTTCCTCGGCCGGTTCATCGCGCTGCTGCGGATCTTCGCCGGGCCGCTGGCCGGCGCCCTGAAGATGCACTACCCGCGCTTCTTGGCGGCGAACGTCTCGGGCGCCATCTGCTGGGCCGGCGGCACGACCGCGCTGGTGTACTACGCCGGAATGGCCGCGGAACGCTGGCTGGAGCGGTTCTCCTGGATAGCGCTGGTCATCGCGATCGTGTTCGGGCTGATCGCCGCCTTCGCGCTGCGCGAACGCACCTCCCGGGCCATCGCCGAACTCGAGGCCGAGCATTACCGCAATGCCGACAGCACCGCGGCCGACGCAGCTTGAGACAGCGGTTAGCTGGCCGCCTCGCCGAGATCCTCGGGCGCAGCCGGACGGTGCTCTTCGATGAGGGCAACGGCCATCCTGCGGGCACGCGACGCCGCATCAATGTCGCCCACGGCCGCCAGGACGATGGCGCCCTTCATCAAGATGTGCCAGGACGAGGCGAAGTCCTCGACGTCGGTCAGGCCCGCCGCCACGGCGCGCTGACGCACGATGTCGCGTACGTGCTCGATGTGGGTGATGCAGGCCCGTCCCGCAGGCGAATCGGGCCCGAGTTCGAGCAGCACGTTGATGAACGAGCAGCCCTCGTAGCCGTCACGCAGCTGAATCCAGTCGTGCATGACGTCGAAGATCGCGAGCAACTGTTGCTCCGGCGTCTCGCCCCGCTGCCGTGACTGCTCCTCGATCAGGCCGTGGGTCCACAGTTCCTCGCGCCGCTGCAGCACGGCCAGCACGAGGTCGTTCTTGGTGGCGAAATGCCGGTACAACGTGGCCCTGGCGACACCGGCCCGGTCGATCACCTCTTCGGTGCCGACGGCACGGATTCCACGCCGACTGAACAGTTCATATGCCGCGGACAGGATACGTTCACGAGCCGACGCGGCGGGCGTTCCGACATCGGAGGTTGTCATGGCAACCCACAACATACTCTTAGCTGGCATAGGTAGACAGACAGACCTGTCTTGTTATAGAAATGAGATTCGCATTCCGCGAAAAAGTCTGTCTTCAGACGGCAGGACGGGCATCCATCGCAGCGTCGTAGACGCCGGTCGATTAGGAGTCCACGATGTTGAGCTCGGTCATTGCAGAACCCATGACAACTACCCACCTGATGCTGAGCACGAAGCTGGTCTACGAGCTTGGCGACCCCAACAGCACGCTGCGCGCGTCAGCCGATCGCAGCGGCCCGGCGGTACTGATCTACGCCGGCGGGGAGGTCGACGCCTGCAACGAGCACACCTGGCGCCAGCTGGTCAGCGAAGTCGCCGGCATCGTCATCGCGCCGGGGTCCCTGGTCGTCGACGTCACGGGGCTGGATTTCATGGCCTGCTGCGCGTTCGCGGTGCTGGCCGACGAGGCGAAGCGCTGCAAGGAGCGCGGCATCGAGTTGCGCCTGGTGAGCCGCGAGCCGATCGTCGCCCGTATCGTCGACGCGTGCGGCCTGTCGGCCCTGCTGCCCATCTACCCGACCGCCGATTCCGCGCTGGCATCCGCGGCCCGTTGGTGACGGCGCGGCACGGACACCGATAGGGCCCCTGCGGCTGGATGAACGACCCTCCCACCTTCGGCGCGGAGGAAGAATTCCTCCTTGTCGACCCGCGAACCGGCGAACCGGCTCCGCAAAACGCCGATGTGGCCGCCGAGGCCAAGCGCCGGGGTGTTGAGCTGCAGCTGGAACTGAGCAGCTGCCAAGTGGAAACCACCTCCAGCGTGGTGTCGACCAGCACGGAACTCGGCCAAGAGCTGGCCCGGCTGCGGCGCACCGCGGCACAGGCGGCCGAGGCTGTGGGGCTTCGGCTGCTCGCCGCCGGTCTTCCGCCGGCCACACCGCACGAGTTTCCCGTCACCGACACCCCCCGTTATCGCCGGATCGGCGCGGAGTACGGGATGGTCGCACACGAGCAAGGGATCTGCGGATGCCATGTGCACGTCGAGGTTCCCGACCGCGCGGCTGCCATCCATGTCAGCAACTGGCTGCGGCCGTGGCTACCGAATTTGCTTGCGCTGGCGGCTAATTCGGCGGTGTACCGCGGCGCCGACAGCGGCTACGCGAGCTGGCGCAGTGTCCTGTGGCGACGCTGGCCGGTGGCCGGGCCGCCGCCCTTCTTCCCGTCGCCCGACGAATACGACCGCACAGTGCGGATGCTGATCGACAGCGAAGTGATCCTGGACGAGAAGATGGTCTATTGGGACGTGCGCCCGTCGGAGAACTTCCCGACGATCGAGGTGCGGGTGGCCGACGTGCCGGCGACCGTCGCGGAAACGGTGTTGCTCGCCACGCTGGTCCGGGCCGCGGTGATGACGGCGCTGGACGACGACCAGCCCGGGCGGCTTCCGCCGGCGGCCCTGCGCGCGGCGTACTGGAAGGCCGCCCACGACGGGCTCGCCGGACGCACGCTCGACCTTGTCCACGGCCGCGGAGCGGTGTCCGCGCGCGAGCAGTTGGGCGCCCTCGTACAGCGCGTGCGGCCGGCGCTGGAGACGCTCGGCGAATATGACCGCGTGGTGGGCGAACTCGACCGTGTCGCCACGCAGGGCAACGGGGCGATGCGTCAGCTGCGGGCGTGGCGCACTCGGGGCGAGGTGATGGACGTCATCGACGAAGTGGCCACCGCCACGCTGAGCTGAACCCCTTGGGGCGCAGCCACGCCCGTCAGGCCACGGCGAGGAGTCGATACAGCCCGATCAGGCCGACCACCACGATCGTCGCGCGCAGCGCGTTTCCCGACAGCCGGCGGCCGTAGCGCGCCCCGATCAGCCCGCCGATCAGCGACCCCGCGCCGATCAGCCCGGCGGCCGGCCAGCTGATGCGACCGAAGGCGACCAACGTATAGGCAATCGCGGCAACGACATTCACCACGAGCGCCAGCAGGTTCTTGGCGGCGTTCATCCGCTGTACCGACTCCGGCAGCAGCGCGCCCATCAGGCCGACCAACAGGATGCCTTGAGCGGCGGTGAAATAACCGCCATAGACGCCGACGGCGAATGTCCCGAACACCAGGACGGCCATGCGGCGGGGCGTGATGTGCTCGGGCGAGCGGCCCGCGGCCTCGGCGCGCCGGCCCGTCCACGCCTGAATCCGCGGCCCGGCGACCACCAGGACCAGCGCCAGGACCAACAGCACCGGCACCACTTCGGCGAAGACCTTCTCCGGCAGATGCAGCAGCAGGAACGCACCCAGCACCGCGCCGCACAGCGACGCCGGAAGCTGCCAGCGCAGCCGATCCCATTGGCCGCGCAGCTCGGCACGGTAGCCCCAGGTGCCCGACACGCTGCCGGCGACCAGACCGATCGCGTTCGACATGGTGGCCGTCACCGGCGGGAAGCCGAGGGCGACCAGCGTGGGGAACGTGATCAGCGTCCCGGACCCGACCAGCGCGTTGATGGCGCCGGCGCAGAACCCGGCCAAGCAAATGAGAATCATGTGGGAAGGCGACACTGAAGAAAAACCTTAGCCTGCCGCAGGTTTCGGCAAGCGGGCGACCGCCGGTTGCGTTCCCCCGTCAGGCGGGCGGCGCTTCGGCCCCGCGACCGACGCCGGTGCGCAGCTTGACCGACGCCGAATAGGCCAGCGTCCGGAAGTGCAGCACCGGGTCGTCGGAGGGCTCGATGCCGTCGGTGACACGCATCGGGTCGAAAACGACGATGTCGCCGCCGTGCTCGCGCTCGGTCTCCAGCCCGGTGATCTCGATGGTGCCGACGGTCGCGATCTGCGTGCTCTGCCAGGGCGCCGACGGATCGACCGTCGAGTCGGTGGGCCCGGCGATCTGCACGCGATATCCGAACCGCACCGGCCCGCTCTCCAGGCGCGTGTTCAGCTCGTCGGTGAGGAAGTCCGCCCCGTTGCCGTGGGCGGCCGACGCCGATAGGAAGTTCTCCGCGGCGGCCGGAACCAGGTGATAGCGAACGAATCTGGCGCTGCCGTCGGCGGCGACCCAGCGGAAGGCGTGCAGGCCGTGGTACTCGACGGTGGCGTAGCTCGCCGGAATCCTGTTGGCGTCCCGCACCACCGGCAGCGCGCCCAGCAGCTTCGGATGGGTGAGGAAGTATTTGGCCATGCGCAGGGGTGTGGTCAGGCCGGGTCGCATCGCCTTGAGCAGATCGACGAACCCGTCGGGTGTGCTGGAAACGAACAGGCGTGCGGTCTGCGTCGACACGTCGGTGGTGGAGCCGTCGGGCAGGGTGAACTTCACCGCCATCCCGCGGATGCCCGGCACGTTGTCGCGCTGTTTGGGATTGCCTGCGCCGTTGGAGAAGCGGATCAGCGCCGGGACCGTCGAGCCGTCGAGATGCTTTGCGCGCGTGAGCATGAGGGCGTCGGGCGTCGCGGTGAACGTGCCGCGGTAGAGCGTGCCTTTGGCGTGCAGCGCGCGGCAGCCCGGCTGCGCACCGCCGGTGCCTCGGATCGCCTCGATCGCCTCATCGGGAGTGACCATGCGCGAATCTTAAGGCGCTAGGAGGGAAAGCCGAAGAGTTTGACCACACCGTGATCGCGACCGGCGGTGTAGCCGCCGTCGACGGCGATCGCCTGGCCGCTGACGAACGAGGCGTCGGGCGACAGCAGGAATGCCGCCATGGCCGCCACCTCCTCCGGCTGGCCCAACCGTTGCAGGGCGTGTTCGGAGGTGATGGATTGCAGCGGGCCCTCCATCCCCGGGAGACCGAACACGCTTTGCGCCATTGGTGTTTCGATAAAGCCCGGGCAGATGGCGTTCGCCCTGATGCCGCTCGGCCCGTAGTCGAGCGCGATGTTCTTGGTGAGCAGCACGACGCCACCCTTGGCCGCGTTGTACGAACTTCCGCCCGCGGTGCCTTCCAATCCCTCGACGCTCGCGACGGTCACCAGCGAACCGCGTTCCCCGCCGACGCGGGGTTGCTCGATCATCCGGGCCAACGCCGCCTTCGCGACCAGGAAGGTGCCGGTGAGGTTGATCCCGATCACCCGATCCCACTCGGTCCGGTCGAGCAGGTGCACCGGGCCTCCCCCGGCGACCCCGGCGGCGTGCAGGACGCCGTCGAGGCGGCCGGGCACGGCGGCCAGCACCTCGGCGATCGCGGCTTCGTCGGTCACGTCGGCGGTGACGAATTGGAACCGGGGACCGAGGTCCGGCGCTGCGACCAGGTCGGCGCCGATCACCGTGCCGCCCTCGGCCAGTAGGCGCCTCGCGGTCGCCAGGCCGATTCCCGACGCGGCGCCCGTCACGACGAAGGTGCGCGAGCCGGCCCGGTCGGGGTTCACCATGGCAGTCATGTTGGCACACCGCGCCCCCGCGCGAGGGGGAACTCCGGCGCGGCGCTTTTCCCGGCTTTCCTCGATAAGGAAGGGCGATCAGCAAATAGCGGCCCAATCTTGGACACCGCGCGCCTTCCGGGGAGATCGTAGAACCAGCGGGCGAATCCCCTTTTTGCCCCCGGACCAGGAGCCAGCGCATGCGTTCGTCGATACTCGGGCCAATACATCCCAAGCGGGTCGCCGCCGCGATGGCCGTGGCCACCGCAATAACGGCGGCGACCGTCCTGATCGCCACCGCCGAACCGCCTCCTGTGCGGCTCGCATCGGCCGAGCCGATCGCTGTTGCCGACGGCGTCTCGGTCGCTCCGGCACCCGGGTGGGTTCTCGGGCACCGCGGTCCGAATTGGGTGGCACTCAGCAATACCGACGGCAGCGCGCAACTACGAGTGGCGGTCAAGCAGGCCGGCAGTACGGATGTCGGCGCGGTCCTGCAGGACGACATGAATCAATACGCATCCGCGTCCGGCCTGGGCAATCTGAGGAACTTGGCCGCACCCGATACGCAACCGCTCCAGAGCGCCAGCTTTCAGCAACAGGCTTCAGTGGATTACACCGCCGATGTGCCGGCAGCAGAGGGACCGATTCCCGTCCTCGGCACCTTCACCGAGCTGCTGAACACATCCAACCAACGGTCGGCCTTCATCGACTTCCGACAGAACAACAACGCGACTCCTCAGGCCGTCGACGACGGCGCGATGATGATCCGATCGATGGAATGAGGGCCGCCGTGGCGTGCGCGGCCGCGACCGCGTATCACAGACTGGAGCAAATCGACCTCGGAGGAGTTCATGCCACCAGCCGACACCACGGCGAACACGACGGAGACGCTCGCCGGATTCGTCGACCGGCACGCGCGCCAGCAGCCCGACGCCATCGCGATCCGCTACGGCGAAGGGCAGTGGTCCTGGGCGGACTGGGCCGCGCGGATCCGGCGCGCGGCCGGCGCGCTGCGCGACGCCGGTGTGCAGCGCGGGCAGTGCGTGGCCGTTCTGGACAAGAACCACCCCGCCTGCCTCGAGGTGCTGTTCGCCGCGGCGTCGATCGGCGCGGTGACGACCGTCGTCAACTGGCGCATCGTCGGCGATGAACTCGTCCACGTGCTCGAGGACAGCGGCGCGCGGCTGCTTTTCGTCGGCGCGGAGCTGCAGGCCGCGGCCGAGGCGGCCGCCCAACGAGCGCCGGGCGTGCAGCGCATCGTCGTGGTGGGCGACGAGTACGAATCGCTGCTGGACGCGGCGGCGCCCACGGACAGCGACGCTCAGGTCGACGGGAGCGAGACCGCGCTGGTGATCTACAGCTCCGGCACCACGGGGCGGCCGAAGGGCGTGCTGCTGAGCCAGCGCGCGCTGGTCAATCACGCGGCGAACCTGGCGCCGGCGTTCCCGTTTGACGACGGGGACGCGAATCTCGTCGCCATGCCCCTCTTCCACGTGGGCGGAATCGGCTACGCGCTCTTCGGTATTCGGGCCGGCGTGCCGACGATCATGACCCGCGAGCCCGACGCCGCCGCCCTGATGGGCGCGGTGCGGTCCGGCGCGACCCACGCGTTCTTCGTCCCGCCGGTGATCGCCCGGTTCCTCGACGCCGGCGAAGCGGCGCACGCCATGTTCGCGGGCCTGCGCTACATCGTGTACGGGGCCGCGCCCATGCCGTTGCCCCTGCTGCATCGGGCGCTGTCCACCTGGCCCGAAACGCGTTTCGTGCAGGTGTACGGGCAGACGGAACTGTGCGGCGCGGTCACCGCGCTCAGCGACGCCGATCATCGCGATTCCGCCCGCCCACACCTGCAGCTGGCGGCCGGAAAGGCGGTGCTGGGCACCGAGATTCGCGTGGTCGATCCGGAGACGGGTGCCGAGCTGCCGGCCGGGGAGCCGGGCGAGATCTGGGTGCGGAGCAACCAGAACATGAGCGGTTACCTGAACCGGCCGGAGGCGACCGCCGAGACGATCACCGACGACGACTGGGTGCGCACCGGTGACATCGGCCGCCTGGACGCCGACGGCTATGTGTACATCGAAGACCGGCTCAAGGACATGATCATCACCGGCGGTGAGAACGTGTACGGGCCCGAGGTGGAAAGCGTGCTCATCGAGCATCCCGCCATCGCCGACGCCGCGGTGATCGGCGTGCCCGACGACTTCTGGGGGGAATCGGTCAAGGCGATCGTGGTGGCCACCGGCGAGATCGATCCCGACGACGTCATCGCATTCTGCCGTGAGCACCTGGCCGGCTACAAATGCCCGCGAACCGTGGACTTCGTGGAATCGCTGCCCCGCAATGCCAGCGGAAAGATCCTCAAAACCGAGCTGCGCGAACCGTATTGGCGCGACCGGGCCCGGGGGATATGAGCGCCTTGGTGGACGCGCAGCGGCGCGCCTGCGCGATCAGTGTGCTGGGCGGCCCGACCACGGTCGTCGACATTGCGGGCCGCCGGATCGTGATGGACCCGACGTTCGACCCGCCCGGGGTGCACGCGTACCTGACCAAGCTCACCGGGCCCGCCGTGCGCGCCGACGCACTCGGCCCGGTGGACGCGGTGTTGATCAGCCACGACCAGCATCCCGACAACCTCGACGACGACGGCCGCCGGATGGCCCTGGCCGCGCCGCTGGTACTCACCCATCCCGGCGGTGCCGGCCGGTTGGGACCGCCGGCAGTGGGGCTGGCACCCTGGCAGACGCATGAGCTCTCCGGATCGCTTGCGGTGCAAGCTGTTCCGGCGGTGCACGGCCCGGCCGACGGGCAGCGCGACGAAGGCGGCCACATCAACTGCGAGGTGACCGGCTTCGTGCTGTCCGGGGCCGGGCTGCCCACCGTGTACCTCAGCGGCGACAACGCCTCGATGGCGGCGGTCAAGGACGTGGCCGACCGGGTGGGCGCCATCGACGTGGCGGTGCTGTTCGCCGGGGCGGCCAGCGTGCCGACCAAGGAGCGCGGGCGGCCGCTGACGCTGACCGCGGCGCGCGCGGCCGCCGCCGCCGAGGTCCTGGGCGTCCGGGTGGTGATACCGGCCCACGTCGACGGCTGGGCGCACTTCAGCGAGGGCGTCGACGAGTTCGCCGCGGCGTTCGATCAGGCCGGGATCGGTGACCGGTTGCGGGTCGCTGCCCACGGGGAGTGGATCGACTTATAGCCGCCCCTCGGCGCGCAGGTCCGGGTGCACCCAGTCGGGCGAGCGGCGCTCCTTGAAGGCGCGGAAGCCTTCCCGCGCCTCGGCGTCGCTCAGGCTGCTGGTCATGCCGATGCGGTCGTAGAGGCCCAGGTAGCTGTCGATGCTCGACTTGATGACGCCGCGGGCGCGCGGCGCGGTGCGGCAGCACTGCGCCAGCAGGTCTTTGGCAGCGTCGAGCAGGCTTTCGTGCGGCACGACGCGGGTGACCAGGCCCCAGTCCAGGGCCTCGACGGCGGTCAGCACCCGTCCGGTGAACATCAGGTCGCGGGTGCGCACCGGCCCGATGACCCGGGTGAGCATCTGGCTGTAGTAGGTGTCGGCGTACCCGCGGAACAGCTCGGGCACGCGGAAGGTGGCCCGGTCGCTGACCACCGACAGGTCGCTGCACAGCGCGATCTGGAACCCGCCGCCCTGACACAGGCCATTGACCGCCGAGACGATCGGCTTGGCCGACGTGCGCACGGTGTCGAACGGGGTGACGTCCATGCCCAGCGCGCCGCCGAAGGTGATCCAGTTGTCGGTGGCTCCCCCGCCGCCCATGTCACCTCCGGGCGCGAACACGTCTCCGGTCCCGGTGATCAGCAGCCCGGCCAGATCGGGATCCTCGTTGAGACGCCCGACGGCGTAACGGATTCCGAAGTACATCGCGGGCGTCAGCGCGTTACGCGCTTCGGGACGGTCGATGGTGCACACCGCGATCGACCCCTGACGCTCGAAGGTGAGGTATGGCGTGCCGAGCCAATCCCCCTCGGGCGGGCGGGGGGCGTCATGCGAGTTCGGGGGAACCTGGGCCACGGGACTCCTCTACGTCGGTCGCTACTGTCGCACTTACAGTAGCGGCGGCGGCCGCTTAGAGATACGCCAGCGTGGCCGTCCCGGTGGTCGCGGCCGCGTCGGCGATCACTTCGGCCAGTTTCACCTGCAGCGTGGCCGTGGCATCCCCGACCGGCTTGTCGCAGGATCGGCAGCTCGTTTTGAATTGCGGCTGGTCATCCTCGTCCGGCCAGAACCGGCGCGCCCCCACCATGGCGCCGGGATCGTACTGAACAGCCTGGTGCGGGGCGTCCTTGAGGATCCTGCCCACGGGATGGCCTTGCGGACACTCGAGTTTCAGCGTGCCGACGCCCTCTTGATTGCCGATCATCGTCCACCATCCTTTGCGGAGTTCTCTTGAATCCCAGCATCGTTCATAGCTGAGGGCAACACGTCTTCGAGCGAGAGGCCGGCCGTGCAAAGGTTTGCTGATTATTTTGCGTTGTACCCGGGTACCCAGGTGACCGTGCGTTTCTTTTCCGTTGCTGCGGCGGTCGGCATAGCCATCGCCACTCTGTTGGCCGCACCGGCTCGCGCCGACTTGAGCGGTTACGGAAATTGCGTGGGAAGCGTTACGGAAGTCCCGTTGTGGGAACACGACTCCCAAAACCAGCAGCTCATTGGCGTCGTTGAGCAGGACCTCAATTCTGGTGTATCGCCCGCTGCCGAAGCGCAGAAGGTGTCGCGTATGGGGTTCGACCCGCGCTTGGCCAATCGGATTGTGGAGTGCGTTATCCAGGAGCACCCGTAAGCCCTGGCGAATAGCCGCTCGGCTCCTCCCATGAGCGCGTGGCCAACCATCCAGACGAGGCGCCACCGCGTCTTTACGGCGGCGTCCCCGCGGTCATCTGGACCGTTCGCAATCGTCATATCGAAACTCGGCCGACAATAGGCTTGAGAAGTGGAATGCTCGGTGCCAGGACAAGAATTGAGGTCGAAATGCCAGCCGCCATGGCGGACACCGAACTCCTCGAGGACGCGGTGCGGTCAGCATGCCGCGCGCCGTCACTGCACAACAGCCAACCCTGGCAGTGGGTGGCCGGCGGCCGTCAGCTGGATCTTTTTCTTGATGCAAACCGGGCGATGGTGTCCGACCGGTCCGGCCGGGAGGCGCTGATCAGCTGTGGCGCCGCGCTCGATCACCTTCGAGTGGCACTCGCCGCTGCGGGGTGGCAAGCCCGGATCTCGCGATTCCCCGACCCGAAGGATCCGAACCATCTGGCGTCCGTCGACTTCACCCCGGCGGAGAACGTCACCGACGAAGAACGGCGTCGCGCCTCCGCGATCTGGGCCCGCCGGACCGACCGATTGCCGTTCATCGCGCCGATGAACTGGGAGGCGTTCGAGCCGTCGCTGCGGGGTGCCATCGACAACGATGCCGTCCATCTGGACGTGATGGCCGACGACGCGCGCGGCAGGCTGGCACAGGCGTCGTGGGTGGCCGAATCGGTGCGCCTCTATGACACCGCCTATCAGGAGGAACTTCGTTGGTGGACAGCGCCTTTCGAGGCCGCTGAGGGCATTCCGTACAGTGCGCTGGTGTCGCCGGCCGAAAGGGAGCGCGTCGACGTGGGGCGGACGTTCCCGATGACGCATAACCTTGAACGGCGCACCGACATCCCCGCCGACGAGTCGACGATTCTGATGCTGTCCACCGACGACGACAGTCAGCTTGGCGCGTTGTTGTCCGGCGAGGCGCTCTCCGCGGTGCTACTGGAATGCACGGTGGCGAACCTGGCCACGTGCCCGGTCACTCACGTCACCGAGCTCAAAGTCACGCGCGAGATGATTGCGGACCTGCTGGAAGAGGGCAGGCGGCCGCAGGTCCTGGTCCGTGTGGGTGTGGCGCCCGCGGCGGCCGAACCACCCAAGCCAACGCCGCGTCGACCGCTCAGCGAGGTTTTGCGGCTGCGGGGTTGAGCACCATTCGCGCCCGCTGTGCCTGCGTCTTTACTTGTGGTCCCGGCTGGGATCGAACCAGCGACCTTCCGCGTGTGAAGCGGACGCTCTCCCACTGAGCCACGGGACCGGCGCCGAGAGGCGAACGACGTCGAAGATTAGCACGAGCCTGGCCTCGACAGTACCGGCCGCCTGCGCGTCATCGGTACGCCGCGATAGCCTAGACGCGGTCCGTACCAAGAAATTTGTATGTGCCCGCTCACGTCGACTATCGTCGTGCTTCGCACCGGGCGACGATCTCGTCCGGGGCGCGCGGATGTAGCGCAGTTGGTAGCGCATCACCTTGCCAAGGTGAGGGTCGCGGGTTCGAATCCCGTCATCCGCTCGAAGGTGCAAGTGGCATCAATCCAGCGGTGGAGTGGCCGAGTGGTGAGGCAACGGCCTGCAAAGCCGTGCACACGGGTTCGATTCCCGTCTCCACCTCCAGCTTTTGACCCCGGCGCGATTAGCTCAGCGGGAGAGCGCTTCCCTGACACGGAAGAGGTCACTGGTTCAATCCCAGTATCGCGCACCAGAGTTTTTGCAGGTCAGGATCTATTTTAGGGCTATGCCCTGGCCGCTCGGCGAGCTTCGCGATCAGTGACGGCTGCTTGAGGGCGGCGTCAATAGTGAGCAGGCGCCCCCTGCCGACCAGTTATGGCATGCCATCCACCCCCGCACAAGGGAAAGTGTCCCTTTTCGGTGTTCCTGGTTGCTCCAGGTCTATGAATGCAGCCCGAAGGACGGGCCGCGACGACCTAAAGGAGATCATCATGAAGAACACCACCCGCAAACCGACTCGCATCCACTACGCCGCCACGCTGTTTGGCGCGCTGGCCATAGCCGCATTGGCCCCTGCCACCGCCTACGCCGAGCCCAACGGGTCAACCGGCTCGAGCAGCGGATGCCACTACACCGACCCTGACGGCTACGACATCCCGATCGACGAGGGCCAGGGCGTCATCGTCGGAGGCAAGCTCGTCACCTGCACCGGCGGGAAAATCGTCGTCAGTGCTGCGCCGGCACGCACGAATCCCCACCGGCCGGTCGCACCGCCCAATCATGCTCCGGTTCTGACCCGGAAAGTGCAAGCCTCGCAAACACACTGAGGCCGTCATTAATTAGCCCAGCGTTTCGGGCAGCAGTAGCCGTGTGTTCTGTCGCCGGCGACAACGAGCCAGATGGGCTGTGCATCATCAAGGACGGACAACTTCTTCAGTTATCGGGTGGGTATTCCCAGATGTTTGTGTGGTTCAACTCGTGATGATGCACGCACACCATCTGCTTGCCCTGCCCGTCTGTGGCGGGTGGTGCGCCCAGCGGGCACTGGTCACCCGGCGACGGCGCCAGCGGTGCGAACACCAGCGCGGCGATCATTGCGAACTTCATACCAAAGACACGATGTCAGCGAAGGATTTGTTCGCCGTCAGCCCCAGTCGATCACGTGCCGACGTGGGAGGGCGGACGACCACCTTTCGACACCAGCGTCGTCGGTGTCGGCCCGCTATGCCCTGTTGGTGATACGCCGACGCAACGACGAGTGTTACGTGGCGCCGTCCTCCCGAGCGCTGACCTCATGCACCAAGTCGGTTCTCGACGTTGCGGGCTTCTTTCCTGGCCGGGTTCATGGGACTGTCGCCGCCGCGAAACTGCATGTGGCGCTTGCGATGAGGACATTTGGGTTGGGTCAATGCACTGGCCCTTGAGCCGGGAAGTCCTCTGAGACGGCTTATCTGAGCCCGCGTAGCGCCCCTTCGCGGTATCGGTCTGGCCGTGGCGGCAGGTAGATCGAGGTGCAGCCGGGTTTGACGTGTGCGGTGAGCCGCCCCCGAGAGGTTCGGGGGCTCGCGTCACCGCTCGGCCGCCTGCTGGGCTTCGCTTGCACCCTGCGGCCAACCCACTACTTCGGGTGGTTGCGGGCTTCCTCGTAGCGGGCTGAGGCCACCAAAGCCACGCTGAGCAAAACCAGCGATGGCACGAACACGAACGGGTACGCGGCGACCGCGGCCAACCCGATGATCACGCTCGGCACCGTCAGCGCCAGCGCGGCCGTGGGATGCCGGCCGCTCAGGTTCACAATTCTCGTCAGCGCCGCGAGCGCCTCTGCCGCGCGCGGCGCATGATCCGGACACCGACCGTACGAGTAACGGGTTTGTAGGCCGCAACCCATGCAGGTGCGCCCGTACGAGTAGCGGGTTTTGAGGCCACAACCCATGCAGGTTTGGGTGGTCATCCGCTCATGGTCTCATCGCCTCCAGCGGCGTTCGCGGCTGGCACGTGCGTCTGCGGTCCCATCCTTGAACCACGTTCTCAGGGGCAGTGAGCTTCTCGCCCTGATGGTGCGGCTGACGCTGGATGATGATTGACAAGCTGATCCCAGACACGCCCACGACAGGCAGAATGCGCGCGTGAACGCGAACTCCGGCTGCGCCCGGGCCCTCTACACACTGATGGCTGTGCTGTTCTTGACCCTCTTCGTGCTGAATGTCTGCACCCACGGCACGACGCTGGGCCTGATCAGTAACGGGGGCCTCGCCGTGTTGATGAGCTACCTCGCCTACCGAGCCTGGTTCGGCAAGCGCCAGATAAACCGGCGCTAGACGGCCTGATGTCTCAATTCAGGTCTTCCGCGAACGCGCGAACGCAGCGATAATGCAGCATGCGTTTCATCTATGTCGCCGCGGCGGTCGGCATAACCATCGCCGTGCCGATGGGGGCGTCGCCGGCTCACGCTGACACCGGGGTCAATGGTTACGTTCAATGCGTGGGAGGCGATGCGAAGCCCCCGCCGCCGGGGGTAAATGCAGAAGATTGGTTTCCCAGCATTCATGTCATAGCGACGGATATCGATGGTGGAGTGCCTTCTAACCAGGTAGAGGCGAGATTAGTGGAAATGGGAGTCGCGCCGGCCGACGCCGTTAAACGAGTGCAGTGCTTCATGGCCAACCGGCCGCATTAGCGCGCCCGCCGAAATCGCCGGCAAAACACGACTCACCGTTTGAAATACGTTGTGCGTCAATGCTTTTGGGCGAATTTGAACTTCACACGCGCTCGGCCTTCATGTCCATGTCGATGGTGCCCTGGCACGGCCCGCTCAAGATGTCGGTGTGCATGACCCCGTCAAGCGACCCGTCGGGTTGCGGCGTGTAGCGCACGGTGGCTCGCGCCGGACTCCATTGGATCGTCGTGTCGGGCATCATGCAGTCCCACTGAAAATCATTGGTCTGCGACCAGGCCGTTCCATCCCACGTGAACTGAACCGGCTGTGGAACAGTCGGGTTGCTGGGCGGAGGGCCACTGATGATTGTGGCGACGCATTTTCCGTTCGTGCAGCTCGAGCGGAGACCGTAGGTCTCGGTGTGCTGCCCCTCAGGGTCGCCGACCGCCATGCTGGTCCCGGCCTTCGGCCCAACCATGAACGTGATCGCGTACTGGCCGTTCCAGGACGGGTTGTCGGCGAAGGCTGTCGGGGAAAGTGACAGGGCGATCGGGAGCGACGCCGCGGATAAACCGACGAACATTTTCAAGCGGTCCGAGGTCATCGTTTCTCCTCTGAGTCCGTGACCATTTCCCCAATGGTCGTACCCAGAGTTATCGGCGACAAGCATTTTGGCCGATTGTCTAGGCGTCCCCGTGGATCCTCGCCTTACCAACCCCACTCGTCAGGATTCAGGACATCCACCGTGAGATCGTTGTCAGCGGGGGCTTTGGTCCCGTAGGCAAAGCTGAGCAGGGTGCGGCCGTCGTCAAGCGGCTCAGTCGCGACGACGGTGGCATGCCCGATCTTCATCCGGATCTTGTCCCCGGGCTCCAATTCGTCGACACGCTTCAGGGGCATGCTCGACCTGTCAGCGGCATTGAAACTGGAAACCCCGCGGATACCGTGGCCATCACCGCCATCCTCCCACGGTCCGCAGGACGCCCACGGCCGCGCGGAAGGCGTGTCCAGCTAAGGAAATTGGGAGGCCTGACCTGTCGGTGACCTCCGGTTTTCCCGGCGCGCATCCCTCAGTTCTCCACCAGGTCGGGATGGCCTCGCAGCGTCTAGCGGCACCTAATCCGAGGACTTGTCGGAGTCGTCGGAGTCGTCGGACTCATCGGACTCATCGGACTCATCGGACTCATCGGACTCATCATCGTCGTCTTCATCGTCGTCTTCATCCTCATCTTCGTCGTCATCGGAGTTTTTCGACTCCTTCGACTTCTTCGACTCCTTGTCCTTGGAGTCCTTGTCCTTGGAGTCCTTGTCCTTGGAGTCCTTGTCCTTCGAGTCCTTGTCCTTCGAGCCCTTGTCCTTCGAGTCCTTGTCCTCGTCGGAATCGTCGGACTTGTCTGAGTCGTCGAGCTTGTCGGCGAATTTCGTCAAGAGCCCCGCAAGTTTGCGGGCCTCATCAGAGTCCAGCGAGTCGTCGAATAATTGCTCGTCGTCCTCCGAGACGCGCTGGAGGTAAACCGCGTTGTCTTTGATGCCGACGTCCCACCGGCCGCCCTCTTGACGAACCATTTGCTGCCGCCTTCCGACTAGTGACCTGATCGCACAACCGACGCGTCCCGGCGCGTTACTGCGTTGTTTACCCACTTGTGCCGGTAACGCCTCACTCGTGGGGGCCCAAATCGACCTAGTGCATCGTTCTTACGGTGCGATCGGCCGCTTGAAGAAGCAGGCGACAGAGAAGGCTCCGCGGTGGTCGGCGTCGAGTCCGACCATCTCCCACCCCAGCCGCCCCAGCTCGTCGGCCCTCAGCTTCATCTCGTCCATGGCGGTGTCCCCCTCCCGGTAATCCCACGTGTATTCCCACTGCTGCGGATACCACTTGCCGTCGGCGGCCAGCCACCAGCCAGGGCCCGGCGAAGGATTGTTCATGGGGTCGTGAGTACCACAGGCCGCGGCGTCTCCGGAACGGGTGTTGTCCCCGGCGGAGTCCAAATGCCGGTGCGCCTCGGCCTCAGCGCCTACGGGGCATACGCCCAGCCGAGAAAGATGTTTTGCGAATCGTTGGGGCTTGGCCTTATTTCCCGAATGTGCGGCGGAGTGAAGTAGTTGGCGGTGAGGTACTGACCGTTGCCCTCGCTAAGCATG
Source organism: Mycobacterium sp. 852002-51613_SCH5001154 (assembly GCF_001667425.1). Classification (NCBI taxonomy): domain Bacteria; kingdom Bacillati; phylum Actinomycetota; class Actinomycetes; order Mycobacteriales; family Mycobacteriaceae; genus Mycobacterium; species Mycobacterium sp. 852002-51613_SCH5001154. Next base: position 75,679 of record NZ_LZII01000037.1, read on the forward strand.
ACGTGCCCGGTGCCGTGGTCGAATCCCGGATTGCTCGTAAAAACGAGCGCCCCTTCCGGAATGTTGTCGGCGTTGGTATGGATCTGCCCTTTACGGTTGAAGTCGTTGAAAGCATCCATCGCCGACGGATATCTGAACGCACGGTTGTAGGCCTGCTCGACGAATGCCTCGCATTGGACCGTGTTATTGGGGTCAGCCGCCATTTGGTCGCGAGCCCACGCCAGAGCATGGGCGGCCTTGTCGTCGCCGGCAGCGGAAGCGGGCGCTCCCCCGCCCCCGCCGCAGTCCGGACCGAGGGCGTCGAGCGTGCGCGTGTCCACGTCGACATCGGCGACGTAATGGCCGTCGGTTGTCTTGTACCAGAGGCTGTCCCAGCCCCCATTGGCAATCTGGTAGCTGAAGAAGCCCTTCACCGGGTCGCCCGCGGCGTGACACACGAGAGTGAGGACCTGGCCGGCGTTGTAAACGCCTTCTTGGCCCGCCTTCAAGTTGGGGCCGTTCATGCGGTTCGTGGTCTGCGCTTTGACGGTCGCAGTCGTCTCCGCGTGAGCCGGCGCGGCAGCGGGCAGACCTAACGCAAAAACGGCTGCCGTCGCGACCGCGATTGCTGCTTTCATTGCCCGGTCTTTCTGCCACGTCCCTATGAAATTGATCGGGACGCTACACCAGCAGCAAACGTTATGTGTTTGAAATGGTAATAAGAACTCGAGCGTAATTCCTTAAGGAAACTAGCGCTCATCAGCGAGCAACCGGCGACGTTATCCCGAACGAACCTCAAGGGAGTTAAATCTCGGCGACCAACGGCCGCCATTCCCCCCTGCCCTTCTCCGAAAGGGGCGATCGCAACGAGCGGCCAGTAGGCCCCTAGTCTCCAACCACGGCCCAGGGTCGACTGACTCAGCTCCGCGGGTTCCCTCCGCGAACACGCGTCGGCGGCGCACCGCGTGAACCTACTTCTCAGGCAAGCGATTTCGCGCTTTAGCCAGCCGGCGCCTTCGTAACGAGTCGGGCCACCCCCCGGCCCGGGAAGCCCTCAGCAGTGCGCGGCCCAGCACCGCTGAAGCGGACAATAGGTCGCATGCGCGATGCTCACCATGGACTGGACGTCGCCCAGCGTCACGTTCCTCGGATCCAAGTCGGCATGCACATTCTGAGCGATCTGCTCGTAGGTCCAGCCCCACCCGAGATCGTCACAGACGAGGCGCCCCATCCCGGTCAGCGCGGCGTCGTGGTCCGGCGGCCAACTAAATCCCGCGGCGCGCAGTTGGGCGAGGTAGGCGTCGTCGGCGGGATCCGCGACGGCAATCGCAGCGCTCGCGAACAAGGCCGCGATTGCCATGACGGGGGCGACCAGTCGCGCACGCCAACGAGGTAGCGGCATGGATCCACTTCCTTTCTCACGCCGGCGACGAGGCCGTCAGGGCCGGCTCCAATGCGGGAGGAATACGAAGAATAGGAAGTGCAGGAAAAATCCAGCTTATGGGAAGCTGAATAATCGGATTTGCGGATGCCAATCGCCGGGCCCCCGATTAGTGGGCCACTGGTCACGGTGCGGGCGGCGGAGGCGGTGGCGGCGTCCATCGCCGTCCGTCGGTGGTCCACCCGCAGGGCAGCCAGTTCAGCTGGGGGCCATCGAACGTCAGGCATTTGGGCGTGCCGGGCGGCGGCGTGGGACCCGGCGACGGCTTGTCAGCGTGAGCGGTGGCCCCGCTGAGCATTAGTGCCCCAACGGCCACAAATATCGCTGCCGACTTCCTCATCGCGATTCCGGTGAATGGGGATCCACCAAGGCGATTGTCGCTAGCCTTCGGCCTGCGCGTTCACGCTATGAATTCTAGCCGTGCGGTCCTGCTAAAGACCTGGAGAATTCCTGACAATCGGCGGTGACGCGAGCCGAAGTCAATGGGAACCAACCCCTACGCCTACCGGCCGGCTGAATGCGCGATGACATACGCCACTCGGGGCCACGCACACTCAACCATTCTGCGCTGCAACGGCTTTCGTCAGAGGAGTACAGTCACGGGCATGAATTTGGTGGAGTGGCTGAGGACCCCGCACTATCTGCGGACGCGTTTGATGATGGAACGACAACCGATAAGAAACGTCGAGATAGAAACCGTGTTCCTCGAAATCTCCCACCGTGACGCGCGGCTGCGGTTCCCGGTCATGCTCATGCTGCTGCCGAGGCGTAATCGCTCACCGCGGGAACAAACCCCCCACCTCGATCAGGACAAGTGACCCAGGGCGCCAGCGAGGGATGCGGTGCCGGCTCTCGATCGGGCATGCTTGCCCTATGCACCTCGTCAACGGCGTCCGTGACCCCGCGGCAAGTTTTCCTCTCGACACCGTCACCGACGATGCGGCCGAGCGCCGGCAGGCCAACCGGGCTGTCGCCGTCAGCGCCGTCGGCCTGGCGCTGACCGGGCTCATCGAATTGGCCATCGCGCTGCTGTCCGGCTCGGTGGCATTGCTCGGCGACGCGTTGCACAACCTGTCGGACGTCTCCACCAGCGTCCTGGTGTTCGTCGGCTTTCGGGCGTCGCGCAAACTGCCCACCGAGCGCTACCCCTACGGCTACGAACGCGCCGAGGACCTCGCCGGAATCGGTGTGGCACTGGTCATCTGGGGCAGCGCCGCCGTCGCCGCCTACGAGAGCATCAACAAGCTGCTCCGGCACGGCGGCACCGAATACGTGGGCTGGGGCATCGCCGCGGCCATCGTGGGAATCGCGGGCAATCAGCTGGTGGCACGCTACAAGTTGGCGGTGGGCAAGCGGATTCGCTCGGCGACCATGGTGGCCGACGCCAAACATTCCTGGCTGGACGCGCTGTCGTCGGCCGGGGCAATGCTGGGGCTGATCGGGGTGGCGCTCGGCTGGGCCTGGGCCGACGCGGTCGCCGGGATCGTCGTCACCGGATTCATCTGCCACGTCGGCTGGGAGGTGACCGCCGACATTGCTCACCGCCTGCTCGACGGCGTGGACCCCGACATCATTACGACCGCCGAGGCCCTCGCCGCCACGGTGCCGGGCGTCACGCACGCGCACGCCCGGGCCCGGTGGACCGGCCGGACTTTGCGGGTCGAGGTGGAGGGCTTCCTCTCCCCCGAGACTCCGCTGGCAGTGGCCGAACGGACAGGCCGTCTGGTTGCCGCCGCCCTGGCGCCGAAGATCCCCGAGATGCACAACTTCACCTGGACGGCGCGGGCAGCCTGAGCGCGCTCAGCCACGGCGGAACAACTCCGCGTAATCAGTTGCCGGGTTGACCCTCGGGCTTGGGACCACGGTCTTCGCCGGTTATGTACTTCGGGCAGTAGTGGGCAGAAGCCAGGTACGTGAACTTGGCCGCGCTGGCACCCTGGAAAGCCGGATTCTGGTTGCGGAGTTGCGTCACGATCTCGGCGGACGACTGACCGTCGTCGAGCAGTTCACACACCGACTTGGCGATGGTGACCGCGTTGCCGCCGTCCTGGTAGGTGAGACCGGCGTCTCGCAGGTCTTTGAGGAAGTCCTGATCGTTGTCGATGTCGGCATACGCGGGCGCGGCCAGGCCGATTGCGGCGACGCTCGCCAGCACCAGTAGAAATCGCATAACGCAGCGATTGTCGCAGACCTGTTGGGGAATGGCACCTCGCCGGGCAAACGGCGGGTGAACTCTCCCCCGGCCCCCCGGCTATGCCGCGGGCGCGCGGGAGAAGCGCAGCGCGGGGCGGCGCAACGTCAACGACTCGGGCAGCGCCCCGACCTGCCGGCGCTCCGCGGGTTCCCAGATGTCGCCGTCGAGGACGCCGGGCAGGCCGGCCTGGCTGGCAATGAAAACCGGCGCGACGCCTTGCACGAACTGTCGGTGGTAATCCTTGAGCGCCGCGAACGCCCACTTCCCCAGCAGGCAGATGGTGAGCAGGTTCGCGATGGCCATCACCGCCATCGTCAGGTCGGCAAGCGCCCACACCAACGTGAGCTTGGCCAGGGCCCCGAAGATGATCGACAGCAGCGTGACCACCTTCAACAGATTGGCCGCCAGGCGCCGGCCACCCAGGTAGAACAGATTGGCCTCGGCGACCACGTAATTGCTCAGCACCGAGGCGAACGCGAAGACGAACACCACCGCGGTCATCAACACCGTGGTCCACGAACCGAGATCGGCGGCAACCGCCGACTCCGTCAGGCTCGCACCGGCAATCGCTCCCAGCCGGGCCGGGTTGTAGGTTTCGGGACCCGACAGCAGCACGATGAATGCCGTCGCCGTGCAGATCACCATCGTGTCGACGAACACGGCGAGCGACTGAATCAGCCCCTGTTCCACCGGATGTGCCACGGTCGCGGCTCCGGCGATATTGGGTGAGCTGCCCATCCCTGCCTCACAGGCGAACAGGCCGCGCTTGACGCCGGTGAACATCGCGGCGAGCGCACCCCCCGCGAAACCGCCTGCCATTTGCCGGATTCCGAACGCCCCGCCGATGATCTCCTTGACCACCGTCGGCAGTTCGGTGATGTTGACCGCCACGATTCCCAGCGCGAGCACCGTGTACACCAGCGCCACCACCGGAAGGACCGACCCGGCGAACTGGGCGACCCGTCGCACGCCACCGAAGAGCACGGGCGCCGCCAGCACCGCCAAAATGGCTGTCGTCCAACCGACCCCGATGCCGTGTGACGATTGCAAGACCCCGCTGATCGCGTTGGTCTCCACCATGTTGAACGCGGTGGAGAACGTGAGCACCAACAGCATGGCGAACACGACGCCGCCCGCGCGTGACCGCAGCCCGCGTTGGATGTAGAACGCGGGACCGCCACGGAAGGCGCCGTCGTCCGAGCGGACTTTGAAGATCTGGGCCAGGGTGGCCTCGATCACCGCGGTGGCCATGCCGACCGCTGCCACCACCCACATCCAGAAGACGGCACCGGGCCCGCCGACGGTCAGCGCGATCGCGACACCGGCGATATTGCCGGTACCCACGCGCGAGGCGAGACCCACGCAGAACGCCTGGAAGGACGAGATCCCGCCGTCGTGGTGGTGCGCTCTCCGGAGCTGGCGAAGCATGCGGCCGAAGTAGCGGATCTGAATGAACCGGGTGCGCACCGTGAAATAGATGCCGCCGCCGATCAGCAAATAGATCAAGATGTGCGTATTGAGGATGTTGCTAAGGGGTTCGACCAACTGCTGCTGAAGGAAGTCCAAACCCCTGCTTCCTTTCGACTACGGCCGCGATCCGTCGCCGAAATGGTATGGGCGAATTGTTGATTACAGGTTTCGTTCACCCGCCGTTAGCGAGCGGATATGTAAAAAGCGCATCACATTTCCCCACCGGGCCCACCCCTAGGAGGCGGCGGTGGGCGCCGAGAGCGCTTGGGGGCAATAGGAGTTGGCGGCGATAGCGGCGAACCGGGTGGCGTCGTCCCCCTGAAGCCCCCGATTGAGCATCTGGATCATCCGGACGACGTCGGCCAGATTCGAGCCTTCGCTCACCAACTTGCACACCGACCTTCCGGAGGTTATCGCCTGTTCGGAATCCGAATAGGTCAGGCCGGCCGCGTGCACCGTGGCGAGGAAGGCGTCGTCGTTGCTGTCGGCGCGCGCGGGGCCGGCCAGGCCGATCGCGGCCGCAAGGCCGAGCAGAGTCAGAAGTAGCCTCACGGCTCACAGATCGTTCCAGAGCTGGCGACGGTCCGCATCTCGTGGCGCGGATCGGTCGCTCAGGAGCTGGCGGTCGCGGTCGTCGTGGTGGTCGACGAGATCGCGTCCGGACAGTAGGCGCTCGCCGCGATCGCGGTGAATTTCTCCGCCTTCTCCTCGGTCAGTGCGGCCGCCTTCGATGTCATCGCCTTCGCGATATCCGCCATCGCCGTGCCGCCGCCGGCCGCCGAGCACACGTAGTGGGCGGCCTGGATAACCTGCGCCGGATCGTTATAGGTGAAGCCGGCCGAATTCAGCGACGCGAGGAACGCGTCGTCGGTGTCATCGGCGTGCGCGGGAACGGCCAAGCCAATCACGGCCGCAACACTGGAAATCGTCAGAACAAGCTTCATAAATTCGAAATCGTCCCAGACGCGCGGGCGGTTCGCCGCTGGCGAAACAATTTTTAACAATCGTCAACCACTGGTTGACAGCTCCAGGGTCGTCAACCTATCGTTGACGGCATGCCGGACCCGACCCGCATCGCCTATCCCGTCCGCCTCGACGAGCTGATCGACGCCATCAAATCGGTGCACGCCGACGCGCTGGATCAACTGGCCGACGCCGTGCTGGCCGCCGAGCACCTGGGCGAGGTCGCCGACCACCTCATCGGGCACTTCGTCGATCAGGCCCGCCGATCCGGGGCGTCGTGGACCGACATCGGCAAGAGCATGGGCGTCACCAAACAGGCCGCTCAGAAGCGGTTCGTGCCGCGCGCCGAGCCGGCCACTCTGGACCCCGAACAGGGCTTCGGCCGCTTCACCCCGCGGGCGCGCGGCGCCGTGGTGGCCGCCCAGAACGCCGCGCACGAGGCGGCCAACAACGAGATCACCCCCGAGCACCTGCTCCTCGGTCTCCTCGACGATCCGGCCGCCCTGGCCACCGTGTTGCTGCACCTGCAAAAGGTCGACACCGAAGCACTGCGCGCCGCGGTCGAGCTGCCCCCGCCCAGCAGCGGGACTCCCGACCTCATCCCGTTCAGCGGCCCGGCGCGCAAAGCCCTCGAGCTGACCTTCCGGGAAGCACTTCGTTTGGGCCACAACTACATTGGGACCGAGCATCTGCTGCTGGCCCTGCTCGAGTTGGAGGAAGCCTCCTCCGACGAGGGACCGCTGCGCCGATGCGGTGTCGACAAGGCCCGTGTGGAGGCCGATTTGATCAAGGCGCTGGAATCGCTCGCCGGCGGCAAGACCGACCACGCGGACGGCTGATCGGGTGTGGTCTGACCCCTCCCGGCCGCCTCACCGCGTGTGCGATCATTCGATGGTCCCCTTCCAAGGGTGCTAGGAGGCGAAGATGCACCGCTGGCTGGTCGTCCTGTCCGCGTTCCTCGTCGCCGCGGCGAGCGCCACCGCCGTCGCCGGGCTTCCCGCTCCCCGCGCGTGGGCCGGTGACGCACCGATCGGCCACATCGGGGACACGCTGCGGGTGGACACCGGCACCTACGTCGCCGACGTCACCGTCACCGGCGTGTCGCCCTGTGACCCACCCCCCGGATTCGGCTACACGCGCGAAGGTACCTTCCGCGGCTTTCCAGGCAGCTCGGTTGAGCGGGCCGACGTGGTCGTCCACGCGGTCCGGGTACCCAACCCGTTCATCATGGCGACCAACTTCAGCTTCGACGGCGTGACCCCGTTCGCCGACGCCTACAAGCCACGAGCCACCGATGCGCCCGACGCCCTGGACAACGTGCTCACCAACGCGCCGAACGGCGCGATCGTGCGCGGCGAAGTGTATTGGGACGCCTACCGTGATCCCGTTTCCACCGTGGTGCTGCTGGACAAGAAGACGGGCTACCACCTCGCGCAGTGGAACCTCTGACACGCATCGCAACAACGAACTCGGTTGACGTTCAGCAGCTTGCCGATATCGCCGCTCGCACATTCCCGTTGGCCTGCCCCGCCTCGATGGCGCCGGCGAACATCGCAGCGTTCGTCGAGGCCAACCTGTCGCCCGATCGCTTCGCCGAATACCTGGCCGATCCGCAACGCGCCGTCCTGACCGCGGCGGATGACAACCGAATCATCGGTTATGCCATGCTGATTCGCGACGGCGACGCCGCCGAGCTGTCCAAGATCTACGTTGCACCCGAGCACCACGGCACCGGGGTCGCCACCGGGCTGATGGACCTCGCGCTGGCCACGGCCCGCGAATGGGACGTGCGGCGCGTGTGGCTGGGCGTCAATCAGGCAAACCAACGCGCACAGCGGTTCTACACCAAGAGCGGATTCACGGTTAGTGGCACCCGGACTTTTCAGGTCGGCACCGGACGCGAGAACGACTTCGTCATGACCCGCGTGCTTCGTTGACCCCGGCCGTCAGCGCCAGGAGCCGAGACATGGCCCGCAGATACTTCTTTCGGTACCCGCCGGCCAGCATCTCCTCGCTGAAGATGGTGTCCAGCTTCGCGCCGGAGGCCACCACCGGGATACCGGCGTCATAGAGCCGGTCGGTCAGCGCCACCAGCCGCAGCGCGACGTTCTGGTCATCGATGCCGTGCACGCCAGTCAGAAACACGGCGGTCACTCCCTCGATGAGGGTCAGATACCGAGACGGGTGCATAGTGGCCAGGTGCGCGCACAACGCGTCGAAATCATCGAGCGTCGCGCCGTCGACCCGTGCGGCGCGCTCGGCCACCTCTTCGTCCGACAGCGGCTGCGGCGCCGGCGGCAGGCCACGGTGCCGATAGTCGGGACCCTCGATCCGCACGGTGGTGAAAATGCTTGCCAGCGTGTTGATTTCCCGCAGAAAGTCCTGGGCGGCAAATCGGCCCTCGCCGAGCTGCTCGGGCAGCGTATTGGAGGTGGCTGCCACCGACACCCCCCGCTCGACCAGTGACGAGAGCAGCCGGGATATCAGTGTGGTGTTGCCGGGGTCGTCGAGCTCGAACTCATCGATGCACACGGCCGTGTAGTGGGCCAGCAGGTCGACGCATTCGGCGAACCCGAACACCCCGGCCAACTGTGTCAGCTCCCCAAAGGTTGCGAACGCCTTGGGATTTGACGACTCCGGCCCCTCGCCGGGCAGCTCGTAGTAGGCCGACGCGAGCAGGTGGGTCTTGCCCACGCCGAAGCCGCCGTCCAGGTATAGCCCGACACCGGGCAGAACCGCCCGTCGGCCCAACAGTTTTCGCCGGCCCGCGCGCCGTTCCACGGCCTGTCGGCAGAAGTCGCGGCATGCCACGACGGCGGCGGCCTGCGTCGGCTCGGCTGGATCGGGCTGGTACGTCGCGAAGCTCACGTCGGCGAATGTTGGGGGCGGCCTCAATTGAGCGATCAACCGCTCCGGTGAGACGGTCGGATGCCGATCCACCAGGTGCGCGACTCGCGTGGACGGGGACCCGTGCATGCCAGAACTGTAACGACGTGCTGCAATCGACCTCATGTCCCTTCCCGAGACGCCGCTGTCGCTGCTCGGATCGATACGCGAAGTCGACGACGGTGAACTCCCCCGGCTCTACGGCTACCCCGAACACGACGGGACATGGGTGCGGGCCAATTTCATCACCAGCGTGGACGGCGGGGCCACCTCCGGCGGCAGCAGCGGAACGATGGGAGGTCCCGGCGACCGATTCGTCTTCAACCTGCTGCGTGAGCTCGCCGACGTCATCCTGGTCGGCGCGGGGACCGTGCGGGTCGAGGGCTATTCCGGTGCGCAGCTGAGCGTCGCCCAACGCCAGCAGCGGCAGGCCCGCGGGCAAAGCGAGGTACCGCCGCTGGCGATCGTCACCAAGTCGGGTCGGCTGGACCGCGACATGGCGGTGTTCACCAGGACCGAGGTGCCGCCGCTGATCCTCACCTGTGCGGCGGCCGCCGCCCCGGCGCGCCGCCTGCTCGCCGACCTGTGCGAAGTGATCGACTGCTCCGGCAGCGACCCCGGCGAGGTCGACGAGGACGTCATGCTGGCCACCCTCGGCGCTCGCGGCATGCGCCGCGTCCTGACCGAGGGCGGGCCGATGCTGCTCGATTCGTTGATCCAGCGCGACATGCTCGACGAGCTCTGCCTGACCATCGCGCCCTACATCGTCGGCGGGCTGGCCCGGCGCATCGCGACGGGCCCCAGCCAGCTGCTCACCCGGATGCGCTGTGCCCACGTTTTGACCGACGACGCCGGTTACCTGTACACCCGCTACGTCAAGGCCTAGCTTTACGGCGACCCGGCTGCGCCCGGCTTCGCCGCGCTTGCGATCGCCGCTAGCTACTGTGGTCGACATGAGTCGGCAGATCACGTTCGCCACGATCTTGATTGCGGCGACCACCGTGGTGGCCGGCTGCGTCCCGGGCCTGGCCGCCGACCCGCGCTTCGCCACCAATTCCGGCGCCAAACCCCAGGGTGCGGCCACCGCCAAGCCGCCCCCCAGCGGCCCGCCGCCGCTCGCCGCCCCCAAGAACGACCTGCCGTGGCACGACTGCACGTCGCGGGTGTTCGGTGACGCCGCGGTGCCGCCCGCGGCCGGGGTCCAGCTGGATTGCGCGAACTACGACGCCGACCTGGACCCGAACGGCGGCGGAACCGGCACCGTGAGCGTGGGCGTGGTCCGCGCCCGCTCGAACCAGACGCCGCGCGACGCGGGCCCGCTGGTCTTCACCACCGGCTCGGACCTGCCGTCTTCGGCGCAGTTGCCGGTCTGGCTGTCCCGGGGCGGCGCCGACGTGCTGCAGACCCACCCGATCGTCGCCGTCGACCGTCGCGGCATGGGCATGTCGAACCCGATCGACTGCCGGGACACCTCCGACCGGCAGATCATGCGCGATCAGGCGCAGTTCCAGACCGGGGACGACCCCGTCGCCAACCTGTCGGACGTCGCGAACAACGCCACCACCAACTGCACCGACGCCATCGCGCCCGGCGCGTCCGCCTACGACAACGCCCACGCCGCCTCGGACATCGAGCGACTGCGGTCGCTGTGGGACGTGCCGGCGGTCGCGCTGGTCGGGATCGGCAACGGCGCGCAGGTGGCGCTGGCCTATGCCGCGGCGCGCCCCGACAAGGTCGCCCGGCTGATACTCGACTCGCCAGTTGCGTTGGGCGCCAGCGCCGAAGCCGCCGCCGAGCAACAGGCCAAGGGCCAGCAGGCCGCGCTCGATGCGTTCGCCGCCCAGTGCCTCGCGGTGAACTGCGCGCTGGGCCCCGACCCCAAGGGCGCCGTCAGCGGGTTGCTGGCCGACGCCCGCGCCGGCAAGGGACCCGCCGGGGCGTCGGTGGCCCAGCTGGCGAGCGCCATCACCGTCGCGCTGGGCTTTCCCTCGGGCGGCCGCGTCAACGCCACCACCGGCCTGGCCAACGCTCTGGCGTCCGCCCGATCCGGCGACACCAATCAGCTGACCAACCTGATCAACCACGCCGACGCCACCGAGGACTCCGACGGCCAGTTCGTCAACACCTGCAGCGACGCCGTCAACCGCCCCACCCCGGACCGCGTGCGCGAACTGGTCGTGGCGTGGGCCAAGCTGTACCCCCAGTTCGGCACCGTCGCGGCGCTCAACATGGTCAAATGCGTGCACTGGCCCACCGGCTCGCCACCGGCACCGCCGAAATCGTTGAAGGTCGACGTCCTGTTGCTGGGTGTACAGAACGACCCGATCGTCGGCACCGAAGGGGTCGCGGCGACGGCGGCCACCGTCATCAACGCCAACGCGGCCAGCAAGCGGGTGATGTGGCAGGGCATCGGACACGGCGCCAGCATCTACTCGAGCTGCGCCGTCCCCCCGCTGATCGGCTACGTCAACAGCGGCAAATTGCCCGGCACCGACACGTACTGTCCCGCCTGATTTTCCGGCCAGCTGCCGGTGTACGGTGCGCTGGTGACGGCAGCTGAATCGAGCCGAGCCGGCTCTCGCGATTGGATCCTGGCCGCCTTTCGTTCACGCAGCGGCCCCCCGAGCGCGGCGACCATCGTGCGGTCCGCGTTGTGGCCCCTGGCGATTATGTCGGTGCTGCACCGCAGCATCATCCTCACCCTCAACGGCAACATCACCGACGACTTCAAGCCGGTCTACCGGGCGGTGCTGAACTTCCGGCGCGGCTGGGACATCTACAACGAGCACTTCGACTACGTCGACCCGCACTACCTGTACCCGCCCGGCGGCACGCTGCTGATGGCGCCGTTCGGGTACCTGTCCTTCACGCCGTCGCGGTATCTGTTCGTTTTGATCAACACCGTCGCGATCCTGCTGGCCTGGTACCTCCTGCTGCGGATGTTCAAATTCGCCCTGTCGTCGGTGGCCGCGCCCGCCTTGCTGCTGGCCATGTTCTGCACCGAAAGCGTCACCAGCACTCTGGTATTCACCAACATCAACGGCTGCGTGCTGCTGGCGGAGATGCTGTTCCTGCGCTGGCTGCTCGACGGCCGCGTCAGCCGTCAGTGGTGGGCCGGCGTCGCGATCGGGCTGACGCTGACGCTCAAACCGTTGCTCGGGCCGCTGCTGTTGTTGCCGCTGCTGAACCGCCAGTGGCGGGCGCTGGTTCCCGCGATCGTCGTACCCGTCGTGGTCAACCTGGCGGCGTGGCCTCTGGTCAGCGATCCGATGGACTTCGTCACCAAGACGGTGCCGTACATCCTTGGCACGCGTGACTACTTCAACAGCTCGATCGAGGGCAACGGCGTCTACTTCGGCCTGCCCACGTGGCTGATCGTGTTCCTGCGGCTGCTGTTCACCGTCATTGCGATCGGCGCGATGTGGCTGCTCTATCGCTACTACCGCACCCGCGACCCACTGTTCTGGTTCACCAGCTCGTCGGGCGTGCTGTTGCTGTGGTCGTGGCTGGTCCTGTCGCTGGCCCAGGGCTACTACTCGATGATGCTGTTCCCGTTCCTGATGACCGTGGTGTTGCCCAACTCGCTGATCCGCAACTGGCCGGCGTGGCTCGGGATCTACGGCTTCTTGGCGCTGGACGACTGGCTGATCTACCGGTGGATGAGGTACGGCCGCGCCTTGCACTATCTGAAGATCACCTACGGCTGGTCGCTGTTGCTCATCGTGGTGTTTACGGTGCTGCTGTTCCGGTATCTGGACGCGAAGGCCGAGAACCGGCTGGACGAGGGCATCGATCCGGCCTGGCTGACGACCGGGCGTCGGCGCGCTAGCGTGGATGCATGAATCCCAAGCTCCAGCTGACCGATGCCGAGTGGCGCCAGAAGCTCACGCCCGAAGAGTTTCACGTGTTGCGCCAGGCGGGCACCGAGCGGCCCTTCACCGGTGAGTACACCGACACCAAGACCGAAGGTGTCTACCAGTGCCGCGCCTGCGGGGCCGAATTGTTCCGCAGCACAGAGAAGTTCGAGTCGCATTGCGGCTGGCCGTCGTTCTTCGACCCCACGAACTCCGATGCGGTGATCCTGCGGCCCGACCACTCGATGGGCACGACGCGCACCGAGGTGCTGTGCGCGAACTGCCACAGCCACCTGGGCCACGTCTTCGCCGGCGAGGGCTACCCCACCCCGACCGATCAGCGCTACTGCATCAACTCCATCTCGCTGCGCCTGGTGCCTAAGGGCGAGTAGCTACTCCTGCGTTTCGCGACACTTGACCAGTTGCGATAAGGCGGGTGGGGCTAGTCCACCCGGGTGGCGTGCACTTCCCAGAATGGGGCGTGCACCCGGCCGTTCACCAGCCAGGGTTCCATCAAGCGGAACTGTTCCAGCAATTCATGGACCTGATCGGCCATGTCGGGATTGCGCGCGGCCATCATCTCGATCTGCTCGACGCTCATGTTGACCAGGTAGGTCGTCGGGCCGAGGTAGGTGATCTCCCAGCCGCCGAGGGGAAGCACGTCGCGAAAAGCCTTATCGGACAACGTCCGCAGCATCTTGAATCCGTTGACGTTGTGCTCGCCGAACTCGAACATGTACAGCCGCGCACCGGGCTTGGTGGCCCGGTGCAGGGCCTGCACGTAGGACCTCTGCAGCTCGGGATCGGTGCTGAAGGTGTGGTAGAAGGCGCAGTCGACGACGGTGTCGAACCGGCCTTCCATGCCTTCGAGCTTGGTGGCGTCGGCCAGCTCGAAGTTGACCGAAACCCCTGCCCTGCGGGCGTTTTCGCGGGCCCGCGCCAGCGCGGCTGCCGACCCGTCGATGCCGGTGGCCGCATACCCCTTTGACGCGTAGTAGATCGCGTGGTGGCCCGGGCCGGTGCCCGGGTCGAGCACCTCACCTTTGATCGCGCCCAGGGCGACCAGTCGCTGAACCACCGGCTGCGGGCCGCCGATGTCCCACGGCGTGGCGGCCGGCAGTCCGTGCGACGTCCGCTCGTCGCGGTACATCTCCTCGAAACGGGCCGGGTCGGTGGGGTCGAACGGTGCGGTTGTCACGGCAGCGCGTTCACCAACTGCTCGACCGGCACGCGCGGGCCGGTGAAGAACGGCGTCTCCTCGCGGGTGTGCCGGCGGGCGTCGGTGGCGCGCAGCTCGCGCATCAAGTCGACGATGCGGTGCAGTTCGGGGGCCTCGAAGGCCAGGATCCATTCGTAGTCACCGAGCGCGAACGCCGGCACCGTGTTGGCGCGAACGTCCTTGTACTCGCGGGCGGCCATGCCGTGTTCGGCGAGCATGCGGCGCCGCTCCTCGTCGGGCAGTAGGTACCACTCGTAGGACCGCACGAACGGATACACGCAGATGTAGTTGCCGGGCTCCTCACCGGCCAAGAATGCGGGGACGTGGCTCTTGTTGAACTCGGCCGGCCGGTGCAGCGCCACGCTGCTCCACACCGGCGAGCAGGCCCGTCCCAGCGCGGTGGTGCGCCGGAAGTCGGCATAGGTGGCCTGCAGCGCCTCGATGGTTTCGGCGTGGGTCCAGATCATGAAGTCGGCGTCGGCCCGCAGACCCGCCACGTCGTAGAGGCCGCGCACCACGACCCCGCGCTCCTCCTGCTGCTTGAAAAACCGCGACGCGTCATCGATGACGGCATCGCGCTCTTCTCCGAGCTCGCCCGGCCGCACGGAGAAGACCGAGAACATCAGGTAGCGGATCGTCGCGTTGAGGGTGTCGTAGTCGAGCTTGGCCATGGAACCTATCGTGCCACTTCCACGTCGAGGGCCTCGATCGCGCGGCCGGCCGCCCCGATGCATGCCGGCACGCCGATGCCGTCGAGGTAGCTGCCGGCCACGGCGAGCGTCGGGGGCAGACCCGCGCGGATCTCGGCCGCCAGTTCGGCGTGGCCGGGTCCGTACTGCGGCATGGCCTCGATCCAGCGCTGCACGCGGGCATCGACGGGGTCCACGGCCAGGTCGAACACGTCGACCAGGTCGCTCAACGCCCAGCCCAGCAGTTCGTCGTCCGAGATGCTGACAGCCACGTCGTCGCCGCAGCGCCCGACCGACAGCCGAAGCAGCTGGGTGTCCCCGCGGGCGCCCCATTTGCGCGACGAAAGCGTAATCGCCTTGCTCCGCAACGGCTCGCCGGTGGCGACCAGCACGCCGGAACACCGCGGGAACGGCGTGTCGCCCGGCACCGCCAGCGCCACCACCACCGACGACGCGCTGGTGATCCGGCCCGCGGCAGCGGCGCTCGTGGGGGCGACATCGGCGAGCAGGCGCGCCACCCGCGGGGCCGGGACGGCCAGGATCACCGCGTCGGCGTGCCATCGGGCGCCGGTGTCATCCAGCACCGACCACCCGGGGCCGGCCGGTTCGAGCCGTTGCACCGCGGCCCGGACCCGGTGCGGCCGGCCGCGCTCGACGAGCGCGTCGAGCAGCACCTGGTACCCGCCGTCCAGCGCCCCGAACACGGGTGCGCCGTTCACCGGCGGCAGCGCCTGCCGGACCGCGTCCGTCAGGCTGGTGGCCCCGCGGTCCAAGGCGGCCGCGACGCCGGGGGCCGCCGCGCGCAGCCCGATGGTGGCCGCCGAACCGGCGTACACCCCGCTCAGCAGCGGATCCACCGACCGCGCCACGACCTGATCGCCGAACCGCTCGCCCACCAGTTCGGCGGTCGCGGGATCGCTGCCGGGTCGCCAGCTGAAAGGACGCCCGGGTTCGGCTTCGATGCGCGCGACGGTCGCTTCGTCGACCAACCCCGCCACGGAGGCGGCCGACGACGGAATCCCGACCACCGTGCCGGTGGGCAACGGGTGCAGCGTCTGCTGGCTGTAGATCAACGGCCGGGCGCCGGTGGACACCAGCTGGCGCCCCGACAGGCCCAGCTCGGCCAGCAGCGCGGGCATCTCGGGCCGGCGCAGGATGAACGCCTCGGCACCCAGGTCCATGGTCTGCCCGCCGACCTGCTCGGTGCGCAAGATCCCGCCCACCCGGTCCCCGGGATCGAACAGGGTGATGGCCGCGTCGTCACCCACCGCCGTGCGCAGCCGGTATGCCGCCGTCAGACCCGAAATACCGCCCCCGACAACGCAATACGAACTCATAGGGAGTGGACCAGTGACACCAGATCGGTCAGCACACCGGGGTCGGTCTCAGGCAGCACGCCGTGGCCGAGGTTGAACACGTGACCGGTCACTCCCGCGTCGACGGCGCGGCGCCCATCGTCGACCACGGCCCGGGCAGCCCGTTCGACGGCCGGCCAGCCCGCTAGCAACACCACCGGATCGAGGTTGCCCTGCAGCGCGTTACCCGGTGCCACCCGGGTGGCCGCGTCGGTGAGCGAGGTCCGCCAGTCCACGCCCACCACCGTCGTGCCTACCGTTGACATGGCCCCCAGCAGTTCGGCGGTGCCGACCCCGAAGTGCGTCATCGGCACGCCATAGTCGGCCAGCGCGCCGAAAACCCGGGCGCTGTGCGGTTGCACGTAGGTGCGGTAGTCGGCGAGCGACAGCGCGCCCGCCCACGAGTCGAACACCTGAATGGCGTCCACCCCGGCCTCCAGCTGCGCCCGCAGGAAGCCCACGGTGATGTCGGTCAGCTTTTCCATCAGCGCATGCCAGCAATCCGGTTCGGCCAGCATCATCGCCTTGGTGCGGGCGTGGTGACGGCTGGGGCCGCCCTCGATCAGATAAGACGCCAGGGTGAACGGCGCGCCGGCGAACCCGATCAGCGGGACGCTGCCGAGCGCGGCCACCAGCAGCGTGACAGCGTCGGACACCGGCTGAATCCGTTGGCGGTCAAGGGGTTTCATCGCATCGACGTCAGCCGCGGTGCGCACCGGTGACGCGATCACCGGCCCCACACCCGCGACGATGTCCAGGTCGACGCCCGCGCCGAGCAGCGGCACCACGATGTCGGAGAACAATATCGCCGCGTCGACGTCGTGCCGGCGCACCGGCTGCAGGGTGATCTCGCAGACCAGCTCGGCGTCGAAGCAGGCCGACAACATGTCGGTCTGGGCCCGCAGCGCCCGGTATTCGGGCAGCGAACGACCCGCCTGCCGCATGAACCACACCGGGATCCGGCCGGGTTTGCCACCGGTGACGGCGGCCAGATACGGCGACTCGGGGAGGTCGCGGCGAGTACTCATTGTCCTCAATGCTGCCACGAGGGCGCTGCTGCGTAATATCGACGACCGTGCCAGTCAGCCACCCGCCCGTGAATTACGACGAGTTCCCCAGCCTGCGCTGCGAGGTCGGCGACGCAACCGGTCTCGAAGGCATCCTGACGCTGGTTCTCGACGCCCCCGGCCTCAATTCGGTCGGGCCGCAGATGCACCGGGACCTGGCCGACATCTGGCCGGCGATCGCCCGCGACCCCGACGTGCGCGTCGTGCTGGTCCGCGGCGAGGGCAAGGCCTTCTCCTCCGGCGGCAGCTTCGACCTGATCGCCGAAACCATCGGCGACTACGAGGGCCGGATGCGCATCATGCGGGAAGCGCGCGACCTGGTGCTCAACATGGTCAACTTCGACAAGCCGGTCGTCTCGGCCATCCGCGGCCCGGCCGTCGGGGCGGGCCTGGTGGTGGCCCTGCTCGCCGACGTCTCGGTGGCGGGCCGCACCGCGAAACTCATCGACGGGCACACCAAGCTGGGCGTGGCCGCGGGCGACCACGCAGCGATCTGCTGGCCGCTGCTGGTCGGCATGGCCAAGGCCAAGTACTACCTGCTCACCTGCGAGACGCTGCTCGGTGAGGAAGCCGAGCGCATCGGGCTGGTGTCCACCTGCGTCGACGACGATGACGTGCTGTCCACGGCGACGCGGATCGCCGAGGATCTGGCCCGCGGCGCACAGGACGCCATCCGCTGGACCAAGCACAGCCTCAACTCCTGGTACCGCATGTTCGCGCCCACCTTCGAGACCTCGCTCGGCCTGGAATTCCTCAGCTTCAGCGGCCCCGACGTGCAGGAAGGGCTCGCGGCGCACCGCGAGAAGCGGCCGGCCCGATTTACCGGCGGAAATGGCTCCTGAGCAGGGGAGATACCGGCCGTTGAGGTCGGGTAACGGGTTGGTAGCGGTCGGCGCGCCTGGTTCCGCGTGTCGCCCGATAGCGCTACCGTCGGACCCTGTGACCCGCGCCGCGACGACGCAGTGGGGGCACCTCCCGCTTGCGGGGGACGGCAGCGATGTGGAGGAGCGGCACAGATGACCCGGGCCGCGACGACGCAGAGTGGCCGGGATGAACAGGAGCGGCGCCAAGTGACCTCAGCTGAACCGGAGCCATTCCGCGAGGCGGTAGCGGCGATGAACGGCGTCACCGTCCGCCCGGAAATCGAGCTGGGCCCCATCCGCCCGCCGCAACGACTGGCGCCCTACAGCTACGCGCTGGGGGCCGAGGTCAAGCATCCCGACCGCGAAATCGTCCCCGAGCGATCCGACGGCGACGCCTTCGGTCGCCTGATCCTGCTGTACGACCCGGAAGGCGCCGACGCGTGGGACGGCACCATCCGCCTGGTCGCCTACATCCAGGCCGACCTGGACCCCAGCGAGGCCGTCGACCCCCTGCTCCCGGAGGTGGCGTGGAGTTGGCTGGTCGACGCGCTCGAGTCGCGGATGGAGCAGGTCACCGCCCTCGGCGGCACGGTCACCGCCACCACCTCGGTGCGCTACGGCGACATTTCGGGACCCCCGCGCGCCCACCAGTTGGAGCTGCGGGCGTCGTGGACGGCGACCACGCCGCAAGTCGGCGTCCATGTCGAGGCCTTCTGCGAGGTACTGGAACACGCGGCGGGTCTCCCGCCGACCGGCGTAACCGATCTGAGCTCGCGGTCACGCGCCTGACATGTGCGAACCGGCGGCCCATGGGGCCGGCAGCACGGCGCCCGACGACACCGAATCCGCGCCCACGCCCCTGCTGCACCCGGCCGAAGGGATCCCGGACCTCTCGGTGACCGTCCGCCAGATCCAGGAGGCGGCGGAGCTGCTCGACCGTGGTCGCGGACCGTTTGCGGTGGACGCCGAGCGGGCCTCGGGTTTCCGGTACTCCAACCGGGCCTACCTGATTCAGATCCGGCGGGCCGGCGCAGGCACCGTGCTCATCGACCCCGTCAGTCACGGCGCCGAGCCGCTCGAGGCCCTGCGGCCCGTCGCCGAGGTGCTCAGCGAAGACGAATGGATCCTGCATTCAGCCGACCAGGACCTGCCCTGCCTCGCGGAGGTCGGCTTGCGGCCCCCCGCGCTGTACGACACCGAGCTCGCCGGGCGGCTGGCCGGCTTCGAACGGGTGAACCTGGCGACCATGGTGGAGCGGCTGCTCGGTTCCGGGTTGGCCAAGGGGCACGGGGCGGCCGATTGGTCCAAACGCCCGCTGCCCGCCGAATGGCTCAATTACGCGGCGCTGGATGTGGAACTGCTCATCGAGCTGCGCGCCGCGATCGCCGATGTGCTGGCCGATCAAGGCAAAACCGGTTGGGCCGCAGAGGAATTCGATTTCCTACGGGTGGCAGGTGCCAGGGAGCCCAGCGCGGCCACACGGCGGGACCGGTGGCGGCGGACGTCGGGAATCCATCGGGTGCGCGACCAGCGCGCCCTGGCCGCCGTCCGCGAGCTGTGGCTGACGCGCGACCGCATCGCCGAGCGCCGCGACATCGCACCGCGACGCATCCTGCCGGACTCGGCCATCATCGAGGCCGCCATCGCCGACCCGAAGACCATCGAGGACCTCACCGCCTTGCCGGTGTTCGGTGGGCGCAATCAACGTCGCAGCGCCGCCACGTGGTTGGGGGCGCTGGAGTCGGCCCGGCAAACCAAGAACCCGCCCGTCGATGCCGAACCGCCAAACGGGCCCCCGCCGGCGGCGCGGTGGAGCAGGCGCAAACCGGAGGCGGCCGCACGGCTGGAGGCGGCGCGGGCGGCGTTGTCGGAGGTGTCCGAGCAGGTGCACGTCCCCACCGAGAACCTGGTCTCGCCCGACCTGGTGCGACGGCTGTGCTGGGACTGGGAGCCCGCCCCCGACCCTTTCGAGGCCGTCGAGACGTTTCTGCGGGC
Source organism: Mycobacterium sp. 852002-51613_SCH5001154 (assembly GCF_001667425.1). Taxonomy (NCBI): domain Bacteria; kingdom Bacillati; phylum Actinomycetota; class Actinomycetes; order Mycobacteriales; family Mycobacteriaceae; genus Mycobacterium; species Mycobacterium sp. 852002-51613_SCH5001154. The sequence continues at coordinate 95,654 of NZ_LZII01000037.1, forward strand.
CGGGCAGGCCCGGCGCTGGCAGCGCGAATTGGTGGATCCCGCTCTGGCCCGGGCGCTGCAACCGCCCGACGAGCCGGAGGCCGAAAGCGACTAGTCCCGATAGCGGCGACCCGGTTCGCCCGGCTCCGCCGCGCTCCCGATCGCCGCTAGTCGAGGTGCTCGCGGATCTCCGCTTCGGTGACGGCGTTACCCAGCGCGGCCACCCATCCGGTGATGCGGCGGGCCACGTCCTGATCCGTAAGCCCCAGGTCGGCCAGCAGCTCACCCCGCGAGGCGTGCTCGTAGAACCGCTGCGGCAGGCCGACGTCGCGGCACGGCACGTCGATCTCCGCGCGCCGCAGGGCCGCCGATACCGCCGACCCCACGCCGCCGTTGACGCCGTTGTCCTCGCACGTGACGACCAGCTTGTGCTGCCCGGCGAGCTCGATCACGCCCTCGGACACCGGCAGCACCCAACGCGGGTCGATCACCGTAACGCCGATCCCCTGGTTGTGTAGCCGCTTGGCGACCTCGAGCGCCATCGGGACGAACGCGCCGACACCCACCAGCAGCACGTCGTGGTTCAGCCCGGCGGCCGGGACGGCGAGCACGTCGACACCCGCGCGCCGCTCGAGGGCCGGAATGTCTTCTCCCACATCGCCTTTGGGGAACCGAAGCGCCGTCGGCCCGTCGTTGACGTCGAGCGCCTCGCCGAGTTCCTCGCGCAACCGGGTGGCGTCCCGGGGCGCGGCCACCCGCATGCCGGGAACGATGCCCAGCATCGACATGTCCCACATGCCGTTGTGGCTGGCGCCGTCCGAACCCGTGATCCCGGCCCGGTCGAGCACCATGGTGACGGGCAGCTTGTGCAGCGCCACGTCCATCATGATCTGGTCGAAGGCCCGGTTGAGGAACGTCGAATAGATGGCCACCACCGGGTGCATGCCGCCCATCGCCAGCCCTGCGGCCGACGTCAGCGCGTGCTGCTCGGCGATTCCGACGTCGAACAAGCGATCCGGGAACTGTTGCCCGAAGGCGCTCAGGCCGGTCGGACCGGGCATCGCCGCGGTGATGGCCACGATGTCGCGGCGCTTCCTGGCGTAGCCGATCAGCGCGTCGGAGAAGGTGGCGGTCCAACCGGGACCGGCGACCTTGGTGGCCTGCCCGGTGACCGGATCGATGACGCCGCAGGAATGCATCTGCTCGGCTTCGTCGTCCTCCGCCGGGCCGAAACCCATGCCCTTGCGGGTGACGACGTGCACGATCACCGGCCGGCCGAAGCCCCGCGCGTGGCGCAGCGCCATCTCCACCGCGCGTTCGTCGTGGCCATCGACCGGTCCCACGTACTTCAACCCGAGGTCGGTGAACAGCAGCTGCGGTGACAGGGAGTCCTTGATGCCGGCCTTGACGCTGTGCATGAACCGGTAGGCGAGCTCGCCGAAGAACGGCATCGAGCGCACCGCCTCGCGGCCCCTCTCCAGGGCGTGCTCGTAGGCCGGCTGCAGCCGCAGGGTGGCCAGATGGTCGGCGACGCCGCCGATCGTCGGCGCATAACTGCGGCCGTTGTCGTTGACCACGATGATCACCGGCCGCTTCGACGCCGCGATGTTGTTCAGCGCCTCCCAGCACATGCCGCCGGTGAGCGCGCCGTCGCCGACCACGGCGACCACGTGCCGGTTGCGGTGGCCGGTCAGCTCGAACGCCTTGGCCAGGCCGTCGGCGTACGACAGCGCCGCGCTGGCGTGGCTGGACTCGACCCAGTCGTGTTCGCTCTCCGCGCGCGAGGGATAGCCCGACAGCCCGCCCTTTTTGCGCAGGCTTTCGAAGTCCTGCGAGCGCCCGGTCAGCATCTTGTGGACGTATGCCTGGTGACCGGTGTCGAAGACGATCGGATCATGCGGCGAGTCGAACACCCGGTGCAGCGCCAGCGTCAGTTCGACGACGCCGAGGTTGGGCCCGAGGTGTCCCCCGGTCGCAGCGACCTTGTGGATCAGGAACTGGCGGATCTCGGCGGCCAGTTCGCGCAGCTGCTGTTGGGACAGGTGTTGCAGATCAGCGGGCCCGCGGATCTGTTCCAGCATCCCGATAGTCTACGCAGCGAGCGCCGGAACAGCAGGGAGCCTGATGTCGCCGGACTACGAGGGCCGAACTACGAGGGCCGGACTACGAGGGCCCGAAAAGCTCGGCCAGGGTGTCGCGAAGCTCGGGATCCGCCAGCACGACGACCTCGTCACCGGTCTGAAGTTCGGTGTCGCCCCGCACCGGCACCAGGCCGGTGGTGCGGACCACGATGCTCACCCAGATGTCGCCGACACGGTCACTGAGCCCCTCGACCGTGCACCCCTCGGCGGCAGAGCCCGCGGCAACGCTGAAGCGATGGACCCCCTCCGGTTCGTCCGCGAGCCGCACACCTATCTCCCATGGCTGGGTCTGCACGGTGCGCATGGGCAGTTCCAGCAGTCTTGCGACGCCGGGCACCGAGCTGCCTTGCACCAGAACCGAGAAGATCACGACGACGACGACGATGCCGTAGAGGCGTTCGGCGTTGGGAATGTGCGCGGCGCGCAGCAACTCGCCGAGCAGGATCGGCACCGCCCCTTTGAGGCCGGCGAACAGGATGAAGACGCGTTCGTTTCGCTGCAGTCGGACTGGAACCAGGCAGGAACCCACCGCTAACGGGCGAATCACCAATGTTAGGGCCACACCGAGGACGAGCCCGGGAATCCAGACATCGGGATGGGTAAGCACGTTGAGGTCGACGGTCAAACCCAAAATGGCAAACGCGACGATCTCGGCCAGACCGGCCAAGGCGGCGTGGAATCGCTTGATCTCCGGCTTGTAGGGCGCGCGAGCGTCGCCGATCACGATGCCGGCGACGAACACCGCCAGAAATCCCGATCCGTGTGCAAGCGTGGCGATGCCGTACAGCATCAGGATGGATGCCAGCGTTCGTAGCGGATAGAGACCTTCGCTCGGCAGCGCCACGCGGCGCATGAAGACGAGCAAGGCGCGGCCGCCGATCACCCCGACGGCCAGGCCGATCGCCATCTGCAGAGCGAATTGAGTTCCGACGCTGGCGAATCCGGCCGCGCTGAGGCCGCCGGCAGCGATCAGGCCGGACATCAACGAGATGCCCACAGGATCGTTGGCGCCTGACTCGCCCTCCAAGATGGTGCTGCTGCGGCCTCTGATCTCGCGTTTGCCCAGGACAGAAAACACCACGGCCGGATCGGTGGGGGCTACGGCGGTTGCGACGAGCACCGCGGGGAACCAGCTGATTCCGCATGCGTAGTGCAGGACCAAGGCTGCGCCGGCGGCGGTGAGGGCGGTGCCCACGACGCCGGCCGACAGGATGGGGGCCACCGCCGCGCGGAAACGAGAAGGCCCGATATGCATTCCGCCGTCGAACAGCACCAGCACCAGGGCGATGGTGATTACCTGTTGCACGATCCGCTCGGACGGTGGTTGCACCGCGGGCACGGAGTGCACCACCGCTGCCGTCCCGACGAGCACGAGCAGTGGAACGGGGACCTTGACCCGCTCTGTCAGGCGGTTCGCCAAGACAGCGACCAGACCTACCGCACTGGAGAACAAGATGATGAGCGCGAACCGCAGACCATCGTTCACGATCGCGGCACCCGCAGACGCGACGGCGCTTTGTCGGTAGGCACTCGTGCCTTTCGGTTGGTCGACAGGGACATCGCCGACCAGACTTCCCGGCACACCGCGATGGAGTCTATCGGCTGCGGCGCCCTTCTTCTAATTGCCAGCGGTCAGCAGCGCGACGCATTCGGTGTGATGAGTCAGCGGGAACGCGTCGAACACCTTGATCTTCTCGACGGCATAGCCGCGGCCGAGGTAGAGCCCGATGTCGCGGGCGAAAGATGCTGCCTCGCAACCGATGTGCACTATCCGCGGGACGCCGGCGGCGGCCAGTAGATCGACGATTTCGCGCCCGGCCCCCGCGCGCGGCGGATCCAGCACCGCCACATCGGCGCCGGATCGTTGCGCGTTGAGCACCCGCCGCACCGAGTCGGTGACGACGTGCACCTGCGGCAGGTCGCCCAGCGCGGCCCGGGCGGCGCGCGTGGCCGCGCGCGAGGTGTCGACGCTCAGCACCCGACCGGACTCCCCGACCGCCGCGCCGAGCGCCGCGGCGAAAACGCCGGCGCCGCCGTACAGGTCCCACGCGGTCGCGCCGGTGCCGGGCTGGGCCCAGTCGGCGACCAGGCGGCTGTACACCGTCGCCGCGCCGCGGTGCGCCTGCCAGAAGGCCGTCACCGGGATCTGCCAGCTGCGGCCGTCGACGCGCTGCACCGCCTCGTAGCTGCCCTCGACGACCTTGGTCGCGGTCTTCCTGCCCTGCCGCAGCGTGCGCACCACGTGGCGCGCACCGTCGTCGTCCACGACGACGTGCAGCTGGGCGGCCGGCGGCCAGTCGGATTCGGCGATTCCGTCGAGCATGCCGGCCGGCAACTGCGCGCAGCGCAGGCCGGTCACCAGCTCGTCGCTGTGATACCGGTGAAACCCGGCGCGACGGTCGGCGCCCACGTCGAGCCGGACCCGGGTGCGCCAACCCGTCGGCCCGGAGTCCGACAGCGGTTCCGCCTCGCCATTCCAGCGGTGTCCGCCCAGCCGCTCCAGCTGATTGACCACCACTTGCGCCTTGATCGCGCGGGCCGCCTCCGGGGCGACGAACGCGAGGTCACAGCACCCGGCACCGTCCACCCCGGCGATGGGACACAGCGACTCGACGCGGTCGGCCGACGGCTCGAGCACCTCGACAACCTCGGCGTGCCAATAAGATCCACGGTCGGCGGTGACCCGCACCCGCACCCGCTCACCCGGCAACGCGTAACGGACGAACACCACGCGCCCCTTGTGGTGCGCCACGCAGCTGCCGCCGTTGGCCGGGGCGCCGGTGACCAACGTGAGCTCCTCGTGCGGGGGCAGCACCGCCGCGGGTGCGCGGGGGGATTCGCGGGTCAATCGAAGATTCCCCGACGAGTGTCCCCCGGAGCCACGTGGTGCTCCAGCGTCTGCAGCCGCTCCGACGAAGTCAGTTGCCACGGAACAGAAGTCACCATCACGTTGGGCATGAACAACAGCCGGCCCTTGAGCCGCAGCGCGCTTTGGTTGTGCAGCACCTGCTCCCACCAATGGCCCACCACGTACTCGGGGATGAACACGGTGACGACGGTGCGCGGCGATTCCTTGCTGACCCGCTTGACGTAATCCAGTATGGGGCGGGTGATTTCACGGTACGGCGAGGCGATGACCTTCAGCGGCACACTGATGTCGCTTTCCTCCCACTGGTGCACCAGCTCGCGGGTCTCCCCGTCATCCACGCTGACGGTGAGCGCCTCGAGCGCATCGGGGCGGGTCGCCCGGGCGTAGGCCAGCGCGCGCAGCGTGGGCAGATGCAGTTTGGACACCAGCACCAGCGCGTGATTGCGGCTGGGCAACACCACGTCGTGCTGGGCGGCGGCCTGCTCCTCCAATTCCCGGGTGACGGTGCCGTAGTGCCGGTGGATCATCTTCATCATCCCGAACAGCAAACCCATGGCGAAAAGCGCGATCCACGCGCCGGCGACGAACTTCGTCACCAGGACGACCAACAAAACCGCGCCGGTGGAGAGCAATCCGACTGTATTGACGACCCGGGAGCGCATCATCTTGCGCCGCGCACGCGGGTCGGTCTCGGTGCGCAGCAATCGGGTCCAGTGCCGCACCATGCCGATCTGGCTCAGGGTGAACGAAATGAACACCCCGACGATGTACAGCTGGATCAGGGCGGTGACCTCGGCGCGGAACGCGATGATCGCCAGTAGCGCCGCCCCCGACAGGAACAGGATCCCGTTGGAGAACGCCAACCGGTCCCCGCGGGTGTGCAACTGGCGCGGCAGGTAACTGTGCTGCGCCAGTACCGAGCCGAGCACCGGGAATCCGTTGAACGCGGTGTTGGCTGCCAGCACCAGGATCAGCGCGGTCACCGTGGCGATCAGCAGGAAGCCGATGTGGAAGCTGCCGAACACCGTTTCCGCCAGCTGGGTGACCAGGGTCTTCTGGTAGTAGCCCGGCGGGGCGCCGGCCAGTTGCGTGGCGGGATCCTCGACCAGCTGAACGCGGATCTGCTGGGCCAACACGATGATGCCCATCAGCAGGGCCACCGCGATCGCCCCCAGCATCAGCAGCGTCGTCGCCGCGTTGCGTGACTTGGGCTTCTCGAAAGCCGGAACGCCGTTGCTGATGGCCTCCACACCGGTCAGCGCCGCGCAGCCCGAGGAGAAGGACCGCGCCACCAGGAATGCCAGCGCGAAGCCGACGACCTGGCCGTGCTCGGCGTGCATCTGGAAGCCCGCCGACTCCGCGCGCAGCGGGTTGCCCAGCACGAAGATCCGGAACAGCCCCCAGCCGATCATGATGAAGACGCCGACGATGAACGCATAGGTCGGAATGGCGAACGCCACGCCGGACTCCCGGATTCCGCGCAGGTTCAACGCCATCACCAGCAGGATTGCCGCCACGCAGAACCACACCTTGTGCTGGGCCACCAGCGGGATGGCGGAGCCGATGTTAGACATCGCCGACGCCGTCGAAACGGCAACGGTGAGAACGTAATCCACCATCAGGGCGCTGGCGACCACCAGGCCGGCGGTGTCACCGAGGTTGGTGGTGACCACCTCGAAGTCGCCACCGCCCGACGGGTAGGCGTGCACGTTCTGCCGGTAGCTGGCCACCACGACCAGCATCACCGCGGCCACGGCCAGCCCGATCCAGGGCGTCAACGCGTACGCGGACAGGCCGGCCACCGAGAGCATCAGGAAGACCTCTTCGGGTGCGTACGCCACCGACGACAACGCGTCGGAGGCGAACACCGGCAAGGCGATCCGCTTGGGCAGCAGGGTGTGACTCAGCCGGTCGCTGCGAAACGGCCGGCCAATTAGCAACCGACGCGCTGCGGTTGAAAGTTTGGACACGAGAGCCAAGAGTAAGCCCACAAGGGTTTGGCGGTAGCTTCGTAGGCGAGAATGTTTGCCGACCCGAAATCGGCTGGCCGACGTGGGTTGCCGATCGGGGGGCGCAGGACGCAGCCGAGAGGATCGGAAAGTGCGAGTAGTGGTGATGGGCTGCGGCCGCGTCGGTTCCTCGGTGGCCGACGGGTTATCGCGGATCGGCCACGACGTCGCGGTCATCGACCGCGACAGCACCGCCTTCAACCGGCTCAGCCCCGAGTACGCCGGGGAGCGGGTGTTGGGGCAGGGATTTGACCGGGACGTACTGCTGCGGGCCGGCATCGAGGAGGCCGACGCGTTCGCCGCCGTGTCATCCGGGGATAACTCGAACATCATCTCGGCGCGGCTGGCCCGGGAGACCTTCGGCGTCAAGCGCGTTGTCGCCCGGATCTACGACGCCAAGCGCGCCGAGGTCTACGAACGCCTCGGCATCCCGACCATCGCCACCGTGCCCTGGACCACCGACCGTCTGCTCAACGCGCTGCTGCGCGACACCGAGACCGCGAAATGGCGGGACCCGACCGGCACCGTGGCCGTCGCCGAGGTCGTCCTGCACGAGGAGTGGATCGGGCACCGGGTCACCGATCTCGAGCAGGCCACCGGCGCCCGCGTCGCGTTCCTGATCCGGTTCGGTGCCGGCGTCTTGCCGGAACCGAAAACGGTCATCCAGTCCGGCGATCAGGTGTACGTCGCCGCGATCTCCGGCCGCGCCGCCGAGGCCATCGCCATCGCGGCCATGCCACCCAGTGAAGACCTCGGTTAAGGAGACGGCGAACATGAAGACCGCCGACGACGAAGAAGCCGGCGCAGCCGGGTTTAAGGAGCGGCGAACATGAAGGTAGCTGTCGCCGGCGCCGGCGCGGTCGGCCGCTCCGTCAGTCGCGAACTCATCGGCAACGGCCACGACGTGACGCTCATCGAGCGCAACCCCGATCACGTCGACGTCGACGCCATCCCCGCCGCCCACTGGCGGCTCGGCGATGCCTGCGAGCTGAGCCTGCTGGAATCGGTGCACCTACAGGACTTCGACGTCGTGGTGGCCGCGACTGGCGACGACAAGGCCAACGTCGTGCTCAGCTTGCTGGCGAAGACCGAATTCGCGGTGCCGCGGGTCGTGGCCCGGGTCAACGATCCCCGCAACGAGTGGTTGTTCACCGACGCCTGGGGCGTGGATGTCGCGGTGTCCACGCCGCGCATGCTCGCGTCGCTCATCGAAGAGGCCGTCGCCGTCGGTGATCTGGTGCGGCTCATGGAATTCCGTCGGGGGCAGGCCAACCTCGTCGAGATCACCCTGCCCGACGACACGCCCTGGGGCGGCAAGCCGGTGCGCCGCCTGCAACTGCCCCGGGACGCCTCGCTGGTGACGATCCTGCGCGGCCCGCGCGTGATCGTGCCCGAGGCGGACGAGCCGCTGGAGGGCGGCGACGAGCTGCTCTTCGTCGCGGTCGCGGAGGTCGAAGAGGACCTGCGCAAGCTCCTGCTGCCGGATGGCCCGCCGCTCGAGGGCTAGTCCCGGACGGGATCGGCGTCGACCTGGACGCCGGTGTCACCGACCGCCGGCAGGGCACGCTGCACCGCTTTGATCGCCGCGTACGTCGCCAGCGCGGCCGCAAGGGTCAGTGGCCACCCCATCGCGATCCGCGCGACCGCCAGCCACCCGGTCTGGTCGGCGTCATAAAGCAGGCCCTGGACGACGAACCGGGCGGCGAACACCAGCACCCAGCAGACCGAGGCGATGTCGAACGCGTAGACGGCCCGGGGCACGTCGCGCCATCCGCGACCACGCCCGCTGGCCCAGCTCCACGCGTAGCCGACCAGAGGCCGTCGGATGACGACCGACACGGCGAACACCACCGCCCACGCCAATGACATCCAGATGCCCAGCAGGAAGTAACCCTTGGACTCCCCCACGATGTAGGCGATGAGCGCGCAGATGGCGACGCCGAAGAAGCCCGAGAATGCCGGCTGCGGCGATTCGCGCCGGATCAACCGCCATACCAACACCAGCGCGGCGACGGCCAGCGCGGACCCGATCGCCACGAGCAAGCCGGACACGCTCGAAGCAATGACGAAGATCACAACGGGCAGCGACGAATAGATGACACCGCTGACGCCACCCACCTGCCCCAGCAGACGTTCCGGTGTGATGCGGCTGGCGCTCGCGGGTTCGGGCGAGCCCGACTCATGCGGTCCCGGACTTGACCCCCGATCGGCGGGTCGAGTCACCGCTGAATTTCGTAGTGCGGGTTGTAGATGGCCTTGGTGCCGTTCTCCAGCTTGCCCAGCCGGCCCCGCACCCGCAGCTTGCGGCCCGAGTCGATGCCGGGTATCCGGCGCTGGCCCAACCAGACCAAAGTGACGGTGTCGCTGCCGTCGAACAGCTCGGCGCGGACACCGCCCGCACAGGCCTTGCCGTTACATTCCACGCTGCGCAGCGTGCCGACCATGGTGACCTCTTGGCCACGCTCGCAATCGATGACTCGTTGCGCGCCGGTAAGTGCGACCTCGTCGGACAACTCCTCCGAGTCGCGTTGCTCCGGAGCCTCCGTCAAGCGGCGGGTGAGCCGGCGCAGATATCCCTGGGCCCCCATGGCCCCTCCTGACAATGCCGATAAGCCTTGGCGCTTCCATTTATGCCAACGGACACCGTAGACCTGTTGGTTCCCGCGCGCCAACCGACTCAAACACCGCTGTTGGGCACAACTGAACGCCGGGGCAATATCAGGGGATGACTGTCGATCTGCGGGGTGTCACGACCGTCTTGCTGCCCGGCACGGGGTCCGACGACGACTACGTTCGCCGGGCTTTTTCGGGTCCGTTGCGCGAGGCCGGTGCCCTGCTGGTGACCCCGCCGCCCAACCCGGATCGGTTGATCGACGGCTACGTGTCCGCTTTGGATGCCGCCGCGCGCACGGGCCCGATCGCCGTCGGCGGCGTCTCGATCGGCGCGGCGGTGGCGGTCGCCTGGGCACTGGCGCACCCGGACACGGCGGTCGCCGTCCTGGCCGCGCTGCCGGCCTGGGCCGGGGAGCCCGAAACGGCGCCCGCGGCACTCGCGGCGCGGCATACGGCATCGCAGCTCCGTGCCGACGGACTGGAGGCGACGACCAACCAGATGCGGGCGTCCAGCCCGCCGTGGCTGGCCGACGAGCTGGCGCGGTCGTGGCGCGCCCAGTGGCCACAACTGCCCGACGCCATGGACGAAGCCGCCGGCCATGTGGCGCCCGACCACGCCGAGCTGGCCCGGCTGGCCGTGCCACTTGCTGTCGCATCCGCCGTCGACGATCCCATCCACCCACTCCAGGTCGGTGTGGAGTGGGTCGCCGCCGCGCCGCGGGCCGCGCTGCGGACGGTGACGCTCGACCAGATCGGCTCGGACCCCGCCGCGCTGGGCGCGGCATGCCTGGCCGCTCTCGCCGAGCTGAGCTAGCGGCTTTGGTTCAGCCCCCGGAGGTGGTGCGCAGCTGCTGCATGGCCGAACCGTCGACGCTGCGGCGCGCCGCCGGCTGGTTGGACCCCTCCTGCTCCTCGCCTTGTTGGGCCTGTTGCGCCTCCGCCTGCTGGGCCTGCTGGGTGGCCGCGGCTTCCCGCAATTGCTGCGCCATCGGCTCGGGCAGCTGCACGGTCAACGGCGTGCGCACCGGAAGCGGTGTGTCACCGCGGCGAACCACGGTGTCCGCCAACGCCGCTCGCGCCTCCTGCTCGAGGGCTTCCATGGTCTCGTGGGGGCCGTTGATGACGCAGCGGATCATCCACCGGTAGCCGTCGACTCCGATGAAGCGCACCGCACCGGAGGCGGAGCCGACCACTTCGCGACCCCAGGGGCCGTCCTTGATGCTGACTTTGGCCGAGTCCTTGCGCAGCGAATCCGCGAGTTCACTGGCCACTTCGCGCCACAGGCCGCCCGTCTTCGGCGCCGCGTAGGCCGCGATGGTGAAGCGGCCGTTGGGCGTGACGACCCACACGGCGCTCGGAACGCCGGTCTCGGTCAGTTCGACCTGCAGCTGGCCGGCCTCCGGCATCGGAATGAGCACCGAGCCCAGGTCCAGGCGCGCGAGCTCCGCGACCGACGGGTCCTCGAAATCGTCGATGTCGAACGGGCCGTCGAGTTCTTCGTCGAACTCTTCGTCGATCGGATCGGCGACTGCGTCCACCGACTCGTCGCTGTCGTCGTTGCTGGAACGTCTGTTGAGTGCCATCACAAACTCGCATGTCCGCCGGAGGAACCGTGGCCACCGTCGCCACGGGATGTGTCGGCGAGGCCGGCCTCGTCGAACGACGACACCTCGACCAGCTCTACCAGCTCGACCCGCTGCACGAGCAACTGGGCGATGCGGTCGCCGCGGTGCACCACGATGGGCTCGGTGGGGTCGAGGTTAATCAGCGCGACCTTGATCTCGCCGCGATAGCCCGCGTCGATGGTTCCCGGACTGTTGACGATCGAAAGCCCCACGCGCGACGCCAATCCCGAACGGGGATGCACCAACCCGACCATCCCGAACGGGATCGCCACGGCCACGCCCGTGCGGACCAGGGCGCGTCGCCCGGGTTCCAGCTTGAGGTCTTCCGCGCTGTAGAGGTCCACCCCGGCGTCGCCTTGGTGGGCGCGCGTGGGCAGAGGAAGCTCGGGATCAAGACGGACGATGGCGAGACTGGTCGACACGGGGCCACAGATTACCCTTGACTGCGTGTCCGGTACGCGCGTCGCGCCGCACAGTGTGCGATATCGCGAACGACTGTGGGTGCCATGGTGGTGGTGGCCGCTGGCCTTCGGGCTGGCGGGGCTGATCGCTTTCGAAGTCAACATGGGTGTCGCCCCCCGGCCTTCCTGGTTGCCGTACGCAACGCTCTTCGCGGTGGCGGCCGGAGCCCTGCTGTGGCTGGGCCGCGTCGAGATCCGGGTGACCGCCGACCCGAACGTCCCTGGCGGGGTCGAACTGTGGGCCGGCGAGGCGCACCTGCCGGTCACCGTGATCGCCCGGTCCGCTGCGGTCGCCCCGTCGGCCAAGTCCGCGGCCCTGGGCCGCCAACTCGACCCGGCCGCTTTCGTGTTGCATCGGGCATGGATCGGGCCGATGATCCTGGTCGTCCTCGATGACCCGGACGACCCGACGCCGTACTGGCTGGTGAGTTGCCGCCACCCCGAGCGGGTGCTTTCGGCATTGCGCAGCTGATCCCGAAGCCCGGTCAGGCCGCGCAGTCGGTACAGATCATCAGGCCGTTCTTCTCGCTGGCCAACCGGCTGCGGTGTTGCACCAGGAAACAGCTCGAGCAGGTGAATTCGTCGGCCTGCTTCGGAATGACGCGAACTGACAGTTCTTCCCCGGACAGATCGGCGCCGGGCAGCTCGAAAGACTCAGCGGTTTCGGATTCGTCGACGTCCACCACGGCCGAAGCCGCCTCGTTGCGTCGCGCTTTGAGCTCCTCCAGCGAGTCTTCCGAGACGTCGTCGGTCTCGGTACGCCGTGGAGCGTCGTAGTCGGTAGGCATATTCGTTTCCCCTGCCCTATTGCCTCTTCATGCCTCGTGTCTCAGGCATCGCTTTGTACCAGCGTCGAACGCATCCACCAAATGATTCGTGCCCGGATGGCCGCCCGGTTATGTGTGATTTACGTCACACACCCATCTTTGCCCTTGCGTTCGCCTTTGAACAGTGCGTTTAGGGTGTGACTAGAGTGCACCTGTGGTCGCACAAATCACCGAGGGTACCGCCTTCGACAAGCACGGCCGGCCCTTCCGGCGACGCAATCCCCGCCCCGCCATCGTCGTCGTCGTTTTCCTGGTGGTGGTGACGGCCGTGGTGTGGACGATCGCACTGACCCGGCCGGCGAAGGTGCACGAGGTCGCGGTGTGCAACCCGCCGCCGAAAGGGGCCGGGTCCGGGGCGCCGGCTCAGCTCGGTGAGCAGGTGTCGCGAAGCGCGATGATGGACGTCACACCCGCCAAACTCAGCGACACCAAGGTCCGCGTGCTCAACGCCAGCGGCCGTGGCGGGCAGGCCGGCGACGTCTCAGGCGCCCTCAAAGACCTCGGGTTTGCCCAGCCGACGGCCGCTAACGATCCTCTGTATGCCGGCACGCGGCTGACCTGCCAGGGCCAGATCCGGTTCGGGACGGCGGGGCAGGCCACCGCGGCAGCGGTCTGGTTGGTGGCGCCGTGCATGGAGCTGTTCAACGACAGCCGCGCCGACGACTCCGTCGACCTGGCGTTGGGTACGGACTTCACCGCGCTGGCCCACAACGACGACATCGATGCCGTGTTGGCCACGCTGCGTCCCGGGGCCACCGAGCCGTCAGACCCCGCGCTGCTCACGAAGATTCACGCCAGCAGCTGCTGACGGCGGCGTCAATCGAGAATCGGGTCGAGGCCGTCGATTTCGTCCAGGGCGGCCAGCAGCTCGTCGGCGATTCCCGGCGCGGCGGCCAACACCAGGCCGGCGCCCTCAATGTCGTTCGCCGGCAACGAAACCCGCGCCCCCGCCTCGGCGGCGATCAGCGCGCCGGCGGCGCAATCCCACGGCTGCAGGCCGTGCTCGTAGAACGCGTCGAGCCGGCCCGCCGCGACCATGCACAGATCCAGCGCCGCCGAACCGATCCGGCGGACGTCGCGAACCACCGGCAGCAGCCGCGCCAACAGCGCCGCCTGCGTCGCCCGTCGCTGCCGTGAGTACCCGAACCCGGTGCCCAGCAGCGCCATCGACAAATCGTCGACCGCGGCGCACCGCAGCGTCCGCACCCCCTGATCGTCGATGACATGCGCGCCCAGGCCGGTCGCGGCCGAGTACACCCGGCCGGCGACGACGTCGGCGACCGCGCCCGCGACCGACACGCCGTCGACTTGCACGCCGACCGACACCGCGTACGCCGGGATGCCGTAGACGAAGTTCACCGTGCCGTCGATGGGATCGAGCACCCACGTCACCGCGCCCGCGGGGGTCCCCGCCGGGTCGGCCGGGCCGCCGCCCTCCTCGCCGAGAATCGGGTCACCGGGCCGCAATTCGGCCAGCCGGTCCCGCAACAGGCGTTCGGTCTCCGTGTCGACGACGGTCACCGGATCGGTGGGGGTGCTCTTCGACCGCACCGCGCCGTTGCCCGGAAGTTGCGAGGCCGCCGCGGCCTCGCCGAAGACCTCGGCGCGGCGGCGCCGCACGAACGCGGCGGCCTCCGTGGCCAGCGATTCGGCCACCGTGCGCAGCCGGGCGGGCTCGTCATCTCCTCGGGTCACCCGTCTATCGCATCACAGGCGGCACGGCCCCGCAGATGCCCCGTAGCCGCACCGGCGCCGGGCTAAGGTGGGCGGACAGCCTCAGCCACGTCCAGGAGCTTCGATGACCAGCACGGACTCGACCACGGATACGCCCGGCACCGGCGCCGCCGTCGGCACCCCACAGCGTCGGGGATTCGGCATCGACGTCGGCGGCAGCGGCATCAAGGGCGGCATCGTCGACATGGACACCGGGCAGCTGATCGGCGAGCGGATCAAGCTGCTCACCCCGCAGCCGGCAACGCCGCCGGCGGTTGCCAAGACCATCGCCGAGGTGGTCAACGCGTTCGGCTGGACCGGTCCACTCGGGGTGACCTATCCCGGGGTCGTCACCCACGGTGTCGCCCAGACGGCGGCCAACGTCGACAAATCGTGGATCGGCTGTAACGCGCGCGACATCATCAGCGCGGAGTTGGACGGCCAGGACGTCACGGTGCTCAACGATGCCGACGCCGCGGGGCTGGCCGAGGAGCACTACGGCGCGGGCAGAAATCAGTCGGGTCTGGTGGTGTTGCTGACGTTCGGCACGGGAATCGGCTCCGCGGTCATCCACAACGGCGTCCTGATACCCAACACCGAGTTCGGGCATCTCGAGGTCGGCGGCAAAGAGGCCGAGCAGCGCGCGGCGTCGTCGGTCAAAGAGAAGAACGGTTGGAGCTTCGAAAGGTGGGCCAAGCAGGTCACCCGGGTGCTGGTGGCCATCGAGAACGCGGTGTGGCCGGACCTGTTCATCGCGGGGGGCGGCATCAGCCGCAAGGCCGACAAGTGGCTACCGCTGCTCGAAAATCGCACCCCGGTGGTGGCGGCTGCCCTGCTCAACACCGCCGGAATCGTCGGCGCGGCCATGGCCTCCACCTCGGACGTGACGCACTGATTTTCGCCCGGCAGAGCCGTTCGGCCGCTCACTGTCGTTACAATGGTCATCGGCGACCGCCCGAACGTTAGCGTGCAAACACCCACGCTGATCCAACGCCGACATCGACATAGCAGACACTTTCGGTTAACCATGCCCATTACCCACCGAAGGTGAGCCCAAACGAAGGGGTGTAAGTGGCACCGACCAAGGCCAGCCCGGCAACCGATGCGCCGGTGAAACGGACCGCCACCAAGTCTCCGTCCTCCCCCGCCAAGCGCTCGGCGGCCAAGGCCGCTAATGGGTCCGCCGCTCCCGCGAAACGCGCCGCCAAGGCGCCGGCAAGCGCGGCCGAGGCCGGCTCCGCCGCCGACACCAAGAAGACCCGCGCCGCCAAGGCACCATCGGGCCGCGGGACCAAAGCGGCCAAGGGTGCGCCGGCGGAGGCCGAGGTCGACCTGGAGGCCGTCGAAGATCTCGACGACGCGGAGCTCGACGCCGAGCCCGGCGAAGACCTCGAGATCGACGCCGCCGACCTGAGCCTCGACGACCTGGAGGAAGACGACGTCGCGGCCGACGGCGAGGACGCCGAAGTCGACCCGCCCGACACCGACGACAGCGAGGAAGAGGCAACCACCCCGCCCGTCGTGGCCGTCGCGGCTCCCGCCGACGAGGACGAGGAAATCGCCGAGCCCTCCGAAAAGGACAAAGCCTCCGGCGATTTCGTCTGGGACGAAGACGAGTCCGAGGCGCTGCGTCAGGCGCGCAAGGACGCCGAACTCACCGCATCCGCGGACTCGGTTCGCGCGTACCTCAAGCAGATCGGCAAGGTCGCGCTGCTCAACGCCGAGGAAGAGGTCGAGCTGGCGAAGCGGATCGAAGCCGGCCTGTACGCCACGCAGCTGATGGCCGAGATGGCCGAGCGCGGCGACAAGCTGCCGGCCGCTCAGCGTCGCGACATGATGTGGATCTGCCGCGACGGCGACCGCGCGAAAAACCATCTGCTGGAAGCCAACCTACGCCTCGTGGTGTCGCTGGCCAAGCGGTACACCGGCCGCGGGATGGCGTTCCTGGACCTCATTCAGGAAGGCAACCTGGGCCTGATCCGTGCGGTCGAGAAGTTCGACTACACCAAGGGCTACAAGTTCTCCACCTACGCGACGTGGTGGATCCGGCAGGCCATCACCCGCGCCATGGCCGACCAGGCCCGCACCATCCGCATCCCGGTGCACATGGTCGAGGTGATCAACAAGCTGGGCCGCATCCAGCGCGAGCTGCTGCAGGACCTGGGCCGCGAGCCCACGCCTGAAGAGCTGGCCAAGGAAATGGACATCACGCCCGAAAAGGTGCTGGAGATCCAGCAATACGCCCGTGAGCCGATCTCGCTGGACCAGACCATCGGCGACGAGGGCGACAGCCAGCTGGGTGACTTCATCGAGGACAGCGAGGCCGTGGTGGCCGTCGACGCGGTGTCGTTCACCCTGCTGCAAGACCAGTTGCAGTCGGTGCTGGAGACGCTGTCGGAGCGCGAAGCCGGCGTAGTACGGCTGCGCTTCGGCCTCACCGACGGCCAGCCGCGCACCCTCGACGAGATCGGCCAGGTCTACGGCGTCACCCGCGAGCGCATCCGCCAGATCGAGTCCAAGACGATGTCAAAGTTGCGCCACCCCAGCCGTTCCCAGGTCTTGCGCGACTACCTCGACTAGTAACCCCGAGCGTCCTCGCCGGACCCGTTGCCGCGCAAGGACGCTCAGCGCCCCCAGAAAATGCGTCGCGCCGCCGGCGTGGCCGTCGTACGGTGACTCCCATGTCAGCCAACCGCACAGTGGTGTCATCCGGCTCCGAGTTCGAAGCGGCCGTCGGCTATTCGCGCGCGGTGCGGGTCGGCCCGCACGTGTCGGTAGCCGGAACGACAGGCGCGGGACCCGCTGGCGACATCGCGGCCCAGGCCCGAGATGCCTTGCGCCGGATCGAGATTGCACTGCGGCAGGCGGGAGCGGCGCTTACCGACGTGGTCCGCACCCGGATCTATGTCACCGACATCTCCCGCTGGCGCGAGGTAGCGGCGGTGCACGCGGAGGTCTTCGGCGTCATCCGTCCCGCGGCCACCATGGTGGAGGTGTCCGCGCTGATAGCGCCCGAGCTGTTGGTCGAGATCGAGGCCGACGCCTACGTGGATCCCGCGACCGGCGGGAAGGTTCCGTCGGGGCCCGGGCGGTAGGCCGTGACTCTGATCACAGCATCCGTGGGCAGCGGACCGTACAGATGCGGGAACAGCATCGACTCCGGATCCGTTGCAGCTCCTGGCTCCCAACGCACTTCGGAGTGCAGCCGCGCCGGATCGATGTGCAGTAGCACCAAGTCATCGCGGCCCCGGTAGAGCCGGTTCGCCGGCAGGTGAACCTGTTCCGGCGTCGAGAGATGGATGAACTGGCCGCCGGACGCGTGGAGCTCACCGCACGCGCGGGCACGGGCCCACTCGTCGACCCCACACAGATGTACCAGCAGGTCAGGAGCGGAAGTCATGGATGAACACATTAGAGATGCGTCGGAAACGAAACGTTTACAGGCCGTGAGAAACGACACACCCGATAACGATCAGGGAACAACGCGAAAACCCCATACGTCTGAGAGAGTGAATGAAAGCAAGAACGGAGAAGCCATGAATGCAACTCTGACCAGTCCCGAGCTAACCCGTGCGGACCGCTGCGATCGCTGCGGTGCCGCCGCTCGAGTCCGCGCCAAGCTGCCTTCCGGAGCTGAGCTTCTCTTCTGCCAGCATCACGCCAACGAGCACGAGGCGAAATTGACCGAGCTTGCCGCCGTCCTGGAGATCAGCGGAAGCTAGTTTGGCTCAACTCACCCACGGCCAATGTGGGCTTGTGGGGCAGTCTTCGGTAATGCTGGACGGGTATGAGCGATCAAGTCGCAAAACCGTCCCGCCATCACATCAGGCGACTCAGTCTGAGGACTCTCTCGAAAAGCTGGGACGATTCCATCTTTTCCGAGTCCGCGCAGGCGGGTTTCTGGTCGGCGCTGTCGCTACCACCACTGCTCCTGGGGATCCTGGGAAGCCTGGCGTACGTGGCGCCGCTGTTCGGGCCCGACACGTTGACGGCGGTCGAGAAGAGCATCATCTCCGCGATCCGCAGTTTCTTCTCGCCCAGCGTCGTCAACGAGATCATCGAGCCGACCATCCGTGACGTCACCGCCAACGCGCGTGGCGAGGTGGTTTCGGTCGGCTTCCTGATCTCGATGTGGGCGGGATCGTCGGCGATCTCGGCCTACGTCGACGCAGTGGTGGAGGCGCACGACCAGACCCCGCTGCGGCACCCCGTGCGGCAGCGGCTCTTCGCCCTGTTCCTCTACGTGGTGATGCTGGTGTTCGTGGTGGTCGCCGCGCCGGTACTGGTGGTGGGGCCGCGCAAGTTGAGCGAACACATCCCGGACAGCCTGGCCAACGTCCTGCGCTACGGGTATTACCCGGCGCTGATCCTGGGCCTGCTGGTCGGGGTGGTCATCCTGTACCGGGTGGCACTACCCGAGCCCCTGCCGACGCACCGGCTGATCTTCGGCGCCGTGCTCGCCACGGCGGTCTTCCTGGTCGCGACGCTGGGCCTTCGGATCTACCTGCGGTGGATCACCAGCACCGGCTACACCTACGGCGCGCTGGCCACACCGATAGCGTTCCTGCTTTTTGCGTTCTTCGGCGGTTTCGCGGTCATGCTCGGCGCCGAACTCAACGCGGCGATCCAAGAGGAATTCCCGGCGCCGAAGACTCACGCCCACCGGCTGCGCAAGTGGCTGGAATCCCGGGTGACGGCGCTCAAGCGGCCGGCGGCTTCGGCACCGGAGCCGGCGCCCGCCGACACCGCGACGCTGACGGCCGAGCCGTCGCGGCCGACCTAGCCCTTCTTCATCCGGTCGTAGATCTGCTTGCAATCGGGGCAGACCGGCGAGCCCGGCTTGGCCGCCTTGGTGACGGGAAAGACCTCCCCGCACAACGCCACCACGTGGCTGCCCATGACCGCACTCTCGGCGATCTTGTCCTTCTTGACGTAGTGGAAGTACTTCGGCGTATCGCTGCCCGTCCCGTCGTCGACGCGTTCGTCGGTCTCGGTGCGTTCGATCGTCTGGGTCTCCATACCTGACATTGTGCCCCGTAACTCGCTTCTGCCGGAATTGGTCAGGTGTGGGAGAGTGGAGAAATGAAGCGCGAATCCGATCTGGGGTTCGACGATGAGGGCCGGCCGGTGCTCATCACCGCCGCAGCACCCTCCTACGAAGAGCAGCACCGCGCGCGGGTCCGGAAATACTTGACGCTGATGGGGTTCCGGATCCCGGCGCTCATCCTGGCCGCGCTGGCGTACGGCGCGTGGCACAACGGTCTGATCTCACTGGCGATCGTGGCCGTGTCGATCCCGTTGCCATGGATGGCGGTCCTGATCGCCAACGACCGGCCACCGCGCAGCCCCGACGAACCGCGGCGGTTCGACGATGCCCGGCGGCGCACGCCGCTCTTCCCGAGCGCCGAGCGGCCGGCGATCGAACCGCCCCGGCATCCCCCCTCGAGCTGGCCCACCGGACCGCAGGGCTGGGAATAGTCCGCACTTCTCAGGACATTCTCAGGTCGACGGCACATTCCCGCACGTCAAGACGTGTGAGATCACAAAACGCCGGGAACTCTCAGAGCTGATCTGTCGTTGAACTCGATGACAGTACAAGCCGAACGGGAGGTCGCTATGGCGAACGCCAGCACGAGCAGATTTGACGGCGATCTGGATGCTCAAAGCCCCGCCGCGGACCTCGTGCGCGTGTATCTCAATGGCATCGGTAAGACGGCGCTGCTGAACGCTGCGGGCGAGGTTGAACTGGCCAAGCGCATCGAGGCCGGGCTCTACGCCGAGCATCTGCTCGAAACTCGCAAGCGCCTCGGCGAGAACCGCCGGCGTGACCTCGAGGCCGTCGCGCGCGATGGACAGGCCGCGCGCCGTCACCTGCTGGAAGCCAACCTGCGCCTGGTGGTGTCGCTGGCCAAGCGCTACACGGGTCGCGGTATGCCGCTGCTGGACCTCATCCAGGAGGGCAACCTGGGCTTGATCCGCGCGATGGAGAAGTTCGACTACACAAAGGGATTCAAGTTCTCCACCTATGCCACATGGTGGATTCGTCAGGCCATCACCCGTGGCATGGCCGACCAGAGCCGCACCATCCGGCTGCCGGTGCATCTGGTCGAGCAGGTCAACAAGCTGGCGCGAATCAAGCGGGAGATGCACCAGAACCTGGGACGCGAGGCCACCGACGAGGAACTCGCGGCCGAGTCCGGAATCCCGGTCGAGAAGATCAACGACCTGCTCGAGCACAGCCGCGACCCGGTAAGCCTGGACATGCCGGTCGGCTCCGAAGAAGAGGCCCCGCTGGGCGATTTCATCGAGGACGCCGAGGCGATGTCCGCCGAGAACGCGGTGATCGCCGAGCTGCTGCACACCGACATCCGCAGCGTGCTCGCCACTCTCGACGAGCGCGAGCACCAGGTGATCCGGCTGCGCTTCGGCCTGGACGACGGCCAGCCGCGCACCCTCGATCAGATCGGCAAGCTGTTCGGCCTCTCCCGCGAGCGGGTCCGGCAGATCGAGCGGGATGTAATGTCCAAACTCCGCCACGGCGAGCGCGCCGACCGGCTACGGTCGTACGCAAGCTAAGACCCCCAGCTAGGTAGCAGACGGTATGCCCGCCGCGCACGCGGCGGGCATACTGCTTGTCGGGGCAGCGTTACACCCATTCGCGCAGCTGGCCAAGTAGACTCGGCGTCGATGGAAGGTGCTGAATGAACGACCTGGTTGACACCACCGAGATGTACTTGCGGACCATCTACGACCTCGAAGAAGAGGGCGTGACCCCGCTGCGTGCGCGCATCGCGGAACGCCTCGACCAGAGCGGGCCGACAGTCAGCCAGACCGTGTCCCGTATGGAGCGCGACGGGCTGCTCCACGTCGCCGGCGACCGCCACCTGGAGCTCACCGACAAGGGCCGCGCGCTGGCCATCTCCGTCATGCGCAAGCACCGTCTCGCCGAGCGATTGCTCGTCGACGTCATCGGGGTGCCCTGGGAGGAAGTGCACGCCGAGGCATGCCGGTGGGAGCACGTGATGAGCGAGGACGTCGAGCGGCGACTGGTGAAGGTGCTCAACCACCCGACCACCTCCCCGTTCGGTAACCCGATCCCGGGGCTGTTGGACCTGGGCGTCGGCCCCGAGTCCGGCGCCGACGACGCCAACCTCGTCCGGCTGACCGAGTTGCCGCCCGGTTCGCCGGTGGCCGTGGTCGTCCGCCAGCTGACCGAACACGTGCAAGGTGACATCGACCTGATCACCCGCCTGAAGGACGCCGGCGTCGTCCCCAACGCCCGGGTGACCGTCGAGACCGGGCCCGCCGGGGTCACCATCGTCATCCCGGGCCACGAGAACGTCACCCTGCCGCACGAGATGGCGCACGCCGTCAAGGTCGAGAAAGTCTGACGTAGGGGCTAGCACGCCCGGCGCCCGAACGGCCGTCGCGGCGGCAACCGCACGCCGAGCTCTTTGGCCAGCCGGTAGCCGGTAAGCGCCAGTTCCCGGATGTCCTCGGGCCGCAGGCCGGACTGCAACGCCGTGTCCAGCATGCCCGCCATTCGATGCCCGGGCTCGCAGCGCAGCGCGGCCTCCAGCGATATCCCGGCCAGCGGTCCGTCGCCGCGGACGTAGGCGCTGAACGCGAGCAGCACCAGCGCCTCCACCCGCCAGGGCGGGGGCAGGGTGCGAGCCAGCAGCGCCCACAAGGACTCCGCCTCGTCGGCATGCTCACCGACCGCCAGGGCGTAGAGGATGTCGCGCACCTGCGGGTCGACGAGTGCGCAGCCCAGCTTCGCCAGCTGGCCTGCGGTCAGCGCCTCGCCGGCGGCGACACGGGACGCGGCCGCCATCGCGTGCTTCACGTCGGCGCGGGCGCAGCGGGCCGGATCCGCGCGGTGCGCGGCCCGGCGCCTGGTCTCCTGCCGGTCGATCACGGCGGTCAATTTGGCGCTGCGCGCCGTGTCCTCGATCGCGATGACGGCCTGCAGGTCGGCGCGCCGCGCGTACAGCCGCCTGCCGTCGAGCACCGCCGCGGCCGCCAGCGGCGACGCCGACGGATCGTCGACGAGACCGCTCGAGCCGCAACCGTCCACGCAGTGCCAGCGCCCACCGAGGGCGACCCGGTCGACCACGTGTGCGGCCCACAGCTCGATGTCGTGCTCGGACAACGACTTTGCGAGCGCATCGCACACCAGCCGGTGATCGTCGTTACAGCAGGGGCAGTGCGCCCCCTCCGCGTCGACGATCACCGCGATCGCGGCGTCGGGCCGGGCCGCGGCGGCGACCTCCGCGAGGTGTCCGACCCGCCCCGCGAGCTCGTCGGAGAGGTCGACCCGCATCACCGCTCCAAGGTCGCCACCATCCAAAGACACCAGTACCAATGAATTTTCGGGAACGAAGCCGAGGACGGCAGGCAGCGCGGCGATGAGTGCGCCGGGCCGGTTCAGTTTGAAGTCAGGTCGATGCGTCGTCATGGGCACCACGCTGACGGGCCGCACCGTCATCCGGCGCTCGGGAGAACGGATGCAATCCCGGGCCTGTGAATGAACCCAGCACTGTGAGTTCTGCTGATCTACTGTTAGCCCATGAGTTCGGCGCAAGAGTACGACATGGTGGTCATCGGTTCGGGGCCCGGCGGCCAGAAGGCCGCCATCGCCTCGGCCAAGCTCGGCAAGTCGGTTGCAATCGTCGAACGCGGCCAGATGCTCGGTGGGGTGTGCGTCCAGACCGGCACCATCCCGTCAAAGACGTTGCGCGAGGCCGTCCTTTACCTGACCGGCATGAGTCAACGGGAACTGTACGGCGCGAGCTATCGGGTCAAGGAGAAGATCACCCCGGCCGACCTGCTGGCGCGCACCCAGCACGTGATCGGCAAGGAGGTCGACGTGGTGCGCAACCAGCTGATGCGCAACCGCATCGACCTGTTGCTGGGCCACGGCCGGTTCGTCGACCCGCACACCATCGAGGTCGAAGACCCGTCCCGTCGCGAAAAGTTAACCGTTAGCGGCAAATTCATCGTCATCGCCACCGGCACCCGGCCGGCGCGGCCGTCCGGCGTCGAGTTCGACGAGGAGCGGGTGCTCGATTCCGACGGGATCCTCGACCTCAAATCGCTGCCCACCTCGATGGTGGTGGTCGGCGCCGGGGTGATCGGCATCGAATACGCCTCCATGTTCGCCGCGCTGGGCACCAAGGTCACCGTCGTGGAGAAGCAGAGCGACATGCTGGGTTTCTGTGACCCCGAGGTGGTCGAGGCGCTGAAGTTCCACCTGCGCGACCTGGCGGTGACGTTCCGGTTCGGCGAGGAGGTGACTGCGGTCGACGTCGGCTCGGCGGGCACCGTCACCACCCTGGCAAGCGGCAAGCAGATCCCCGCCGAGACGGTGATGTATTCCGCCGGGCGGCAGGGCCAGACCGACCACCTCGACCTGCACAACGCCGAGCTGGAGGCCGACAACCGCGGCCGGATCTTCGTCGACGACTTCTTCCAGACCAAGGTGCCGCACATCTACGCCGTCGGCGACGTGATCGGCTTCCCCGCGCTGGCCGCGACATCGATGGAACAGGGCCGGCTGGCCGCCTACCACGCGTTCGGGGAGCAGACCGACGGCATCACCGAACTGCAGCCGATCGGCATCTACTCAATCCCCGAGGTCTCCTACGTTGGTGCCACCGAGGTCGAGCTGACCAAGAACGCGGTCCCCTACGAGGTCGGCGTGGCCAGGTACCGCGAACTGGCCCGCGGCCAGATCGCCGGCGACTCCTACGGCATGCTCAAGCTGCTGGTGTCCACCGACGATCTCAAGCTGCTGGGCGTGCACATCTTCGGCACCAGCGCCACCGAGATGGTGCACATCGGGCAGGCCGTCATGGGCTGCGGCGGCACCGTCGAGTACCTGGTGGACGCCGTCTTCAACTACCCCACGTTCTCCGAGGCCTACAAGGTGGCCGCGCTCGACGTGATGAACAAAGTGCGCGCGCTCAACCAGTTCCGCGCCTAACAGCTCTCGTCGAGCTCCCCGGGAACCGGGTCGCCGGGGCCGCCGGCATCGGCGCGGGCCAACAGCTGCGCGGTCTGCGCGTCGAACGGCGCCGAATACGACACGTTCGCGGCGCACCCACCGCGCTCGAAACCACCGATCACCCCAGTCAACGTGGTACCGCTGACCCAGGGCGCACCGCTGGTGCCGTCCACCAGCCCCTCGCACGGAAACGAGGGAAATCCGGCCTCGGTCAACGACGTGCTCGCCTGACACCCGATGGGAGCGCCACCCACACCGGCCGGATAGCCCATCACGGTGACGTGGCTACCGGGCGGCGGTGTCGTGCCCAGCGTCAGCGCCAGGCCGGCGTGCGACTCCACCGAACCCCCGGCGTCGTTACTCAACCGCGCGATCGCGTAGTCGGCGTTGGGATCCTTGCTGGCGGTCCAGCGGGGGTCGAGGTAGACGGCATCGGCCTTCCACACGTCGGCCGGCGCGGGGGGCGCGTTGCCGACGAAACCCGGCACGAAGGTGATCTTGGTGGCCCCGGCCAGGCAGTGCGCCGCGGTCATCATCAGGTTGCCGCCCGCGGAATGCACCACCGAGCCCGTGCACACGTGCAGCGGACCGCCGTCGATGAAGATGGCGCCGACGCGCTTGTCCGGGTCCACCGGCCCCGCCACCGCCTTTTGCTGGGGCTGACCGAGCCGCTGCACCGGCGCACTGCTGTGCGGCGGGGCCGCCGGAGGGGCCGACGCATGATCGCCCGGCGGCCGTTTGCACGACGTCAGTGACGTCGCCACGGCGACCACCAGGCACAGCATCACGGTCGGAACGCGCATCGGTTTCATCATGCCTGACACCTGCACAGAGAGCAGATTTCGACGCGTCGCGTGCCACCCGGCTCGCCGGCAAAACTCACGAGCGACCCCCCGCCATGTTCACTTGTGGATTAAACGCGAACTTCACATCGCTGTTTGATATTGGTGCCCATCGATTCGGGGGACACTGGTAGGGCACGCTGGAGAACCCCCCGAGAGGAGGCGATTCCGATGGCTCACGATCAGGACCCGCAGGAGCAGCACTACCAGCCGGGACAGGCCGGCATGTACGAGCTCGAGTTGCCCGCGCCCCAGCTGTCGACGTCGGACGGGCGAGGCCCGGTGCTGGTGCACGCGTTGGAAGGATTTTCGGATGCCGGTCACGCGATCCGGCTGGCCTCGTCGCATCTGAAAGCGGCCTTGGACTCCGAGCTGGTGGCGTCCTTCGCCATCGACGAATTGCTGGATTACCGGTCGCGGCGGCCGCTGATGACCTTCAAGACCGATCACTTCACGAACTACGACGACCCCGAGCTGAGCCTGTACGCGTTGCGCGACACCATCGGCACGCCGTTTCTGCTACTCGCCGGAATGGAACCGGACCTGAAGTGGGAGCGCTTCATCACCGCGGTCCGCCTGCTGGCGGAGCGTCTCAACGTTCGCCAGACCATCGGCCTGGGCACCGTGCCGATGGCGGTTCCGCACACGCGGCCCATCACGATGACCGCGCACTCCAACAACCCCGAGTTGATCGCCGAGTTCACGCCGTGGATTTCGGAGATCCAGGTCCCCGGCAGCGCGTCGAATCTGCTGGAATATCGGATGGCACAGCACGGCCACGAGGTCGTCGGCTACACCGTGCATGTGCCGCATTACCTGACGCAAACCGACTACCCGGCGGCCGCAGAGGCGTTGCTCGAGCAAGTGGCCAAGATCGCGTCGCTCGAGCTGCCGCTGACGGCGTTGACCGAAGCCGCGGCGGTGATCCGGAGCAAGATCGACGAGCAGGTCGAGGCGAGCGCGGAGGTTGCTCAAGTGGTGACCGCGCTCGAGCGCCAGTACGATGCCTTCATCGACGCTCAGGAGAACAGGTCGTTACTAACTCGCGACGAGGACCTGCCTAGCGGCGACGAGCTTGGTGCAGAGTTTGAGCGATTCCTCGCCCAGGAGGCGGAGAAGAAGCGCGGCGACGACGACCAGGCCTGACCTTTCCGCCCGGCCTCAGCCCGGCCCGACACCAAAGGTGGCGACATGACCGAGCGGAAGCGCAAGAGCACTCTCCGCCCGGTGCGGGAGGTCAGCGCGCCGCGGCTGGAGTTCCGCACCATCCACGGCTACAAGCGGGCCTACCGCATCGCCGGTGACGGGCCGCCGATCCTGCTGGTCCACGGCATCGGTGACAATTCGACGACCTGGAACACCGTGCAGGCCAAGCTCGCCCAGCGGTTCACGGTCATCGCCCCGGACCTGTTGGGCCACGGGCGATCCGACAAGCCACGCGCCGACTATTCGGTCGCGGCCTATGCCAACGGGATGCGCGACCTGCTCAGCGTGCTCGACATCGAGCGGGTCACGGTTGTCGGCCATTCGCTGGGCGGCGGCGTGGCCATGCAATTCGCCTACCAGTTCCCGCATTTGGTCGACCGGCTGATCCTGGTCGCGGCCGGCGGCGTCACCAAGGATGTCAACGTCGCCTTGCGGTTGGCCTCGTTGCCGATGGGCAGCGAGGCGCTGGCCTTGCTGCGGCTTCCCCTGGTGCTGCCGGCGGTGCAGCTGGCGGGACGGATCGCGGGCCTGGCGATCGGATCGACCGGCCTGGGTCGCGACCTGCCCAACGTCCTGCGGATCCTCGACGACCTGCCGGAGCCGACGGCGTCGGCGGCGTTCAGCCGGACGCTGCGGGCGGTGGTGGATTGGCGCGGGCAGATCGTCACCATGCTCGATCGGTGCTATTTGACCGAAGCCATTCCGGTGCAGATCGTCTGGGGCACCAAGGATGTGGTCGTCCCGGTTCGTCATGCCTGGATGGCGCACGCCGCGATGCCCGGCTCCCGCCTGGAAATCTTCCAGGGCTCCGGCCACTTCCCTTTCCACGACGACCCGGCTCGCTTCATCGACGTGGTCGAACGCTTCATCGACACCACCGCGCCCGCCGACTACGACCAGGCCGCCCTGCGCGAGCTGCTCCGCAGCGGCGGCGGCGAGAAGGCCGTCACCGGCCCCGCCCCCACCCGCGTCGCCGTGCTGAACGCCATGGGATCCGACGAGCGCAGCGCTACCTGAACCCCGCGGCCGCGCCACGGGCCGTACAGTCGGGCCATGGGTATCGACGTCACCGTGTTGCGGGTGTTCACCGATCCGGAGGGGAATTTCGGCAATCCGCTCGGTGTCGTGGATGCCGCCCAGGTCGAGCCCGCGGCTCGGCAACGGCTCGCAACTCAATTGGGCTATAGCGAAACGGTTTTCGTCGATCTTCCCGCTGCCGGATCAGCGACGGCGCACGCCACCATTTACACCCCACTGATCCAGATTGCGTTCGCCGGGCACCCGACGGTCGGCGCGGCGTGGTGGCTGCGCGAGAACGGAACGCCGATCAACACGCTGCAGGTGACGGCCGGCATCGTGCAGGTGAGCTATGGGGCGGAAAGCGCGGGCATCAGCGCACGGTCGGACTGGGCTCCCGAGGTCGCCCTGCACGAATTCGGTTCAGCCGAGGACCTTCTCGCCGCCGACCCGGGAGATTTTTCCGACGACACGGCGCACTACCTGTGGGCGTGGACCGACCGGGCCGCAGGATCGGTACGCGCCCGCATGTTTGCCGCCAACCTCGGTGTGCCGGAAGACGAGGCAACCGGCTCGGCGGCGATGCGGATCACCGACTACCTCAGCCGCGACCTACACATCACCCAGGGCAAGGGATCGGTCATCGAGACGACGTGGAACGCCGAGGGCTGGGTGGGGGTGGCCGGGCGCGTCGTCAATGACGGTGTGACGCACCTGAACTGACCCCGGGCCCGGTTCAGCGCTGCCGGCGCAGCACCGCGGCGAGATGGTGCTGCAAGGGCTGCCCGACCGCGCCCATCTGCACCGAATACGACAGCTCGTCGCCATCGATGTGGAAGGAACGGCCAAGCGCGGTCACCTCTTTGGCGGTCGGGGTGAGCCCGACGTCCGTTGTGGACAGCTCGATTTCGATCTGGCCGCCGGCGGCCGAATACGTGCCGACCTCGATTTCGGTGATGCCGCTCGGATGCGCCAGCACCAGCTCGACGTGACCGGGCTGCGGCACGCGAAGGTATCCGGTTTCGGCGTGCAACGGCTTGCCGTCGGGCGCCTTGGTCCTTTGCGCGTAGGCCAGAAACGGCTTTCCGACGTGAGAGAAGACCACTTCTTCGAGGTAGTCGAAGGGCTGGATCGTCGGGTACTCGCCCGCACCCTGGCCAGCCCAGGTTCCCAGGAGTGGTGCCAGTGCCTCGAGATCGGGATGCAAGTCGGTGGGCATGGAACCGAGCCTAGGCCCGGGCGGCTTGGGCCGGGCTGTCAGCTCGGTGTCGTCACTTGGCGGTGTTCGCGCAGCGCCTGGATCTCCCGCTCGAAATCGTCCGCGGACTCAAAGGAGCGGTATACCGACGCGAACCGCAGGTACGCCACTTCGTCGAGGTCGCGCAGCGGGCCGAGGATGGCCAGCCCGACCTCGTGGCTTGCGACCTCCGGGGACCCCGCGGCGCGCACGGTGTCCTCGACCTGCTGAGCCAGCAGGTTCAGCGCGTCGTCGTCCACCTGGCGGCCCTGGCAGGCCCGGCGGACACCGCTGATGACCTTCTCCCTGCTGAAGGGTTCGGTGACGCCGCTGCGCTTGACCACCGCGAGAACCGCGGTCTCGACGGTGGTGAAACGCCGCCCGCACTCCGGGCAGGATCGGCGGCGCCGGATGGCCTGCCCTTCATCGGTTTCCCTCGAGTCGATCACCCGGGAATCGGGATGCCGGCAGAACGGGCAATGCATGGCCGCTCCTTCGCCGTGCCGACAAACACCAGGTACCGCAGCACGAGCGTACCCGTGCGCTCACCTGCGCGGCGAATGCAGCCGGCCCCCGCGAGGGCGGCGGTCAGCCGACCGGGGCGATCAGCGTTTGGCCCGCCACCAGCGTCGGTGAGATCATGTCGTTGAGTTCGCGGATGCGGTCGGCAACCTGGCGCGCCGGCGCGTCGGGCGCCACCCGGTGAGCGACGTCTTGCAGCGACTCCCCCGCCTCGACGCGAACCACGGCCAACCGGTCGGGTACGTGAGCAGCCGAACTTCCGGCGTCGCCGTTGAGCACCTGACCGACGTTCCCGACCAGGCCCAGCCACAGGGTGATCGCTCCGGCCGCCAAAGCCAACCAGACGGTGGTCGCCACCGTGACGGGCCGCTTGCGGTGCGGCGCGGCGGACATCGCGACGCCGGTGCCGGAATAGCGCGTGGGCGCGCCCGCCGGCCTCGACGGACCGGGCCGGCGGGAACCGGCCAGCCCGTCCCGGCCGTAACGAAGCCCGTGGACCGGTCCGTTGACCGGACGCCGGGGGCTGCTGGTACGCGGCGCCAGCGTGTGGATCGTTGTCATCTGCGTTCCTCCGGTCAACTTGATTCGCTCAGCTGTTCGACTGTATCGCTCGTGTGTTCGAAATCCGAACATGTGAGCGAAGCGTGTCGCACGAGTCGAACGCTAGACCACGCCACCGACAAGGCCGCGGTCGCTAGAGCTGACATGCGGCTGAAATACCCGATCTGCCGAAGAGTTACACCTTTGTGATTAACGACTTCGGCGGGCGATCTCGCGGCTGCGCCGGCAGGGCGACACGCTAGTCGAACACATGTTTGATTCTCGGCCGCCGTGGGGTTACATTCAGTGCCATGAGCGACAGCAACGACACTTCATCGGCCGGCGCGGGCGGTCGGCTGCACGCCGTGGATTCAGCGCTGACCGAACGGCAACGCACGATCCTGAACGTCATTCGCGCGTCGGTCACCAGTCGCGGTTACCCGCCGAGCATCCGGGAGATCGGCGACGCCGTCGGTCTGACGTCGACCTCGTCGGTGGCTCATCAACTGCGCACCCTGGAACGCAAGGGATACCTGCGTCGCGACCCGAACCGCCCAAGGGCGGTCGATGTCCGCGGCGCGGACGAAGAGGTGACGGCCCGCACCACCGATGTCGCCGGCTCGGACGCCCTGCCGGAGCCGACGTTCGTTCCGGTCCTCGGGCGCATTGCTGCAGGTGGCCCCATCCTCGCCGAGGAGGCGGTCGAGGACGTCTTCCCGCTGCCGCGCGAGCTGGTCGGCGAGGGCACGCTCTTCCTGCTCAAGGTTGTCGGCGACTCCATGATCGAGGCGGCGATCTGCGACGGCGACTGGGTGGTGGTGCGCCAGCAGAACGTCGCCGACAACGGCGACATCGTCGCTGCCATGCTCGACGGGGAGGCCACCGTGAAGACGTTCAAGCGCGCGGGCGGTCAGGTATGGCTGATGCCGCACAACCCCGCGTTCGACCCCATTCCCGGCAATGACGCGACCGTGCTCGGCAAGGTCGTCACGGTGATCCGCAAGGTCTAGCCCGTCGCGGACTTTTGGTCGGCTCAGTCCGCCTTGACGAAGCCGTTGGCCTGCGCCACTTCTTCGCTGGACAACCAGATTTCGGCGAGCGTGTCGTGGTAGAGCTCGCTGCCCGGTGTGTAGTACAGACCGAAGCGGGCGCTCGCCTTGATCGGGTATCCGTCGGGCACCTGATAGGGATCGTCGAGCGGCAGGTGGATGGTCGGGCGCCCGGCCGGGCCGGCCCCTCCGGCGGTGTCCTCGTCATCCGTGGCCGCGTGCCGCCCGCTGCGCTGCTCGGCAGCGGCCGCGGCCGCGGCCGTCACGACGGCTTCCGGAGCGGCGGCTTCTGGAGTGGGGGCCTCGGCGACGTCCGCCGGGACGTGCGTGACCGCAACATCCGGATAATCGCCCTCGGGGGCGCCGACGTCGGGGCCACCCGCGTCGAATTCGGGGTCCGGGGGCGTCGGCGCCACGGCGACGTCGAGGTATTCGGCCTCCACGTAGTCATCGTCGCCACGGGCGGCGTCCGGGTAGGCGGACTCCCGCTCATCGTCGGCGTACTCGACCTCGGCGTAATCCTCGTCCGCGTAATCCCCCTCGGCGTAATCGGATGCGCCGTAATCGGATTCGACGTACTCGGTCTCCGTTTCGGGGTAGCCGGCCTCCGACAGGACCGCCGGCGAGACCGCGGAGAAGGAGTCGGTGTCCACCGCGTCGGGGTCCTGCTCGAATGAATCCTCATCGGCGCCGCCGCGCCGCCAGCTCACCCGGCCGGCCGCCTCGGGCGCTTCCTGCTCACCCGCGAAATGCTCGGTGCTGACGTCGTCGCGTCCCCACTGCCGCTCGGCGCCGGCGTCGTAACCGGCATCGAGGTCGCGGGGAGGCTCGTAGCCGGCATCCTCGCGAATGGCGCGACGCCGACGCCAACCGACCGCCAGCAATCCGGCCAAGGCGATCAGCACCAGCACCGGGATGGCGGCCAGCAGCCACCACCACTGCCACGTGAACTTCTTGGCGTGGGTGGGCATCGCCGAGTTGCTCGGCTGGGTCTGGCCCGACACCTGCAGGCCGGACAGCAGCGGCGCAAGGTTGGCGGGATCCGTGCTGAACGTGTTCTTCGCCCGGTTCCACGAGATCTTGCCGCCGGCGAACTGCTGCGAGACGACGTCGCCGTCGACCGCCTGGTCACCGACGGGCGCGCCCAGCTTGCCGGTCGGTCCGCGGAGCTTGTCCCATGCCGCTTTCATGGCGCCGCGCACCACGAACGCGCCGCGCTCCGACGTCCAGAAGATCACCGGTTTGTCGGCGCCGGAGAACGCGACCATACGGCTCGACGGGATGCCGCCGTCGGATTCGTTGGCGGTGGGGAAACCCAGGTCGCTGCCGGCGGGTCCGCCGAGCGACTCGTATTTGGCCAGGATGTTGGTCTCGACGGCGTTCGCGCCGGTGGCGGGGCTGAAATAGACCTTGCCGTTGGCGAAGTCCTGGACGATCCCGTCGCCGCCGATCGGATATTGCGCACCCTTCTTCACCCCCAACGGCCCATTGGGCCCGCCGGCCGCGCGCCAGGCCATGTTGATGGCCGCGGTGGGATCGATCGCCACCTGCAGGCCCTTCAACTGGTCGGCCAATGCGGGCGGGTCGGTGGAGAACTGTTTCGTCTGCCTGTTCCACGAGACCTGGCCGCCGCTGAACTTCTGGGCGGACACCTCGCCGTTGTACGTTTCGTCGCCGACCGGGACGCCGAGGACGCCGCCCGAACTGCCCAGCTTGTCCCAGGCGGCGTTGATCGCGCCGCGCACCACGAACGCGCCGTGCTCGGGCGTCCAGAAGATCACCGGCTTGTCGCTGGCGGAGAAGGTGCTCACGCGGCTGTCGGGTCCGGCAAGCCCGGGCACTTCGTTGATGGCGGGAAACCCCAGATCGCTGCCCGCGGGCCCGCCCAGCATCTCGTATTTGTCCAGGATCGGCCCGTAGACGAATTTGGCGCCGGTCGCCGGGGTGAAGAACATCTTGCCGCCGTCGAAGTCCAGCGCGAAACCATCCCCGGCGGGGTACACATCGCCCTTCCGGGCGCCCAAGGGTGAACCGTCGCCCCCGGCCTTCTCCCAGGCCGCCATCATGGCCGCCTCGGCGTCGCCGATGGGAGACGCCGCTGCCGGCGGCGCCAGCAAGGCGGCGGCTATTGCCGTGGCGGTCAAGGTGACCAGCGCGCTCGCGACCAGCCTGCGCATGTGACCTCTCTGCCCGTTCACCAAGCCTCCCAGCCGACGGCCATGCCCCTGTCAGCGACTAGGCCCGTGCCTGCACAGCCGGCAGGCGGGCCGTAGTCCGACCGCGGGGAAACAACCCCGTTCCGATCCGCATTACCACCGGGCGCG
Organism: Mycobacterium sp. 852002-51613_SCH5001154; assembly: GCF_001667425.1. Lineage (NCBI taxonomy): Bacteria > Bacillati > Actinomycetota > Actinomycetes > Mycobacteriales > Mycobacteriaceae > Mycobacterium > Mycobacterium sp. 852002-51613_SCH5001154. The sequence continues at coordinate 128,634 of NZ_LZII01000037.1, forward strand.
CATAACTTTGCTCCCGCGGACGAAAAATGCGAAGTCAAATCACGAATATTACAAAAACGGATACCACGCCGATGTCGAAATGATGCAGAGCCACGCTCAAATCGCGACCGACAGCAGCATCGGTCGCGCGACGCATGGGTATCCGAACCCGACGCCCGCCTGCGCAATAGCGCACGGCCGCCGTCGCGCGTTGCGATTCCGCGCCCGCGGGAGTTGCCGGACCTACCGGGGTCGTCAGCGGCGTCGCGCTTTTCGGCTCGACGATGCGCCATTACGCGGGCGACGTACCCCGAACACATGTGCCGACGGTACGTGAAGCCATTAACTCTTCAACGATCTACCCGAAAAATCGCCTCGCGCGCCGGGCATTGATGAGGTTTGCCGTCGGGGTGCGAATTGGCCGGTCCGATGGCGTTGTCGACCAACGTGTTAGCGCTAGACCCCGAGGCTGCGCCCGATGATCTCTTTCATGATCTCGGTCGTTCCGCCGTAGATGGTCTGCACCCGCGCGTCCAAATAGGCACGGGCGACCGGGTATTCGCGCATGTAGCCGTAGCCGCCGTGCAGTTGCAGGCAACGGTCGATCAGGTGCACCTGCTTTTCGGTGGAGTACCACTTGGCCATCGCCGCTTGCTCCGCCGTCAGCTTCTCGTCCAGGTGCAGCCGGATGAACTCGTCGACCATCATGCGCACCACCGTCGCCTCGGTCGCCAGCTCCGCGAGCACGAAGCGGCTGTTCTGGAAGCTGCCGATCGGCTTGTTGAATGCCTTGCGTTCCTTGGTGTATTGCAGGGTTTCTTCCAGCACCTGCTCCATTGCCGCGGCGGCCATGATGGCGATCGAAATCCGCTCCTGCGGCAGGTTCTGCATCAGGTAGATGAATCCCATGCCCTGCTGCCCCAGCAGGTTTTCAGCGGGCACCTTGACATCGGTGAACGACAACTCGGCGGTGTCCTGCGCGTCCAGCCCGATCTTGTTCAAGTGCCGGCCGCGTTCAAAACCCTCCATGCCGCGTTCGACGACAAGCAACGAAAAGCCCTGCGCCCCTTTGTCGGGATCGGTCTGCGCCACCACAATCACCAAGTCGGCGTTGATTCCGTTGGTGATAAACGTCTTTGCACCGTTGAGCACGAAGTGGTCGCCGTGGGCGACCGCGCGGGTCTTGATGCCCTGCAGGTCGCTGCCGGTTCCCGGCTCGGTCATCGCGATCGCCGTGATGATCTCGCCGCTGCAGAACTTCGGCAGCCAGCGTTGCTTCTGCTCTTCGGTGGCCAGGGCCAGGAGGTACGGCGCCACGATGTCGTTGTGCAGGCCGAAGCCGATCCCGCTATAGCGACCGGCGGTGGTCTCCTCGGTGATGATCGTGTTGTACCGGAAGTCGGGGTTGCCCCCGCCGCCGTACTCCTCGGGCACCGCCATGCCGAGGAAGCCCTGCTTGCCGGCCTCGAGCCACACGCCCCGGTCGACGATCTTCGCCTTCTCCCATTCGTCGTGATGGGGCGCGACGTGGCGATCGAGGAAGGCCCGGTAGGACTCACGGAACAGGTCGTGCTCCGCCTCGAAAAGAGTGCGCTGGTACTTGACGGCACTGCCCATGTGAATGACCTCCGGCGACTGGAAACTCTGTCGCCCAACATATACCAACCAGACGGTTGGTCGGCGGCCGGCGGGGTCCGGTCGCCGGGCAGATCAGCGCGTCGAGAACTCCTGCAGGCGCCCGGCCAGCGCCACCGGTACGCGGGCCTTGATCCGGGTGCCGTCGGAGTTGTGCTCCTCCTGCTGCACGCGACCGTCGGCGTGCAGCCGGGCCACCAGGTCACCGCGGTGGTAGGGAATCACCACGTCCACCGCGGTATCGGCCGGAACGGCCAGCTCGCCCATCCGGCGCCGGAGCGCGTCGATGCCCTCGCCGGTCCTGGCCGAGACGAAGACCGCGCCGGGCAGCGCGTGACGAAGCTTGGCCAGGGTCAAGCCACTCGCGGCGTCGACCTTGTTGACCACCAACAGCTCCGGGGGTGGGTCGCCGTTGTGGTCGGCGATGACGTCGGAGATCACCGCGCGAACCGCGTTGATCTGGGCCAGCGGGTTGGCGTCGGAGCCGTCGACCACATGCAGCAACAGGTCGGCGTCGACGACCTCCTCCAGCGTGGAGCGGAACGCCTCGACCAGTTGGGTGGGCAGGTGCCGGACGAACCCGACGGTGTCGGTGAGCACCAGCGGCCGCCCGTCGGGGAACTCGGCGCGGCGGGTGGTGGGTTCCAGCGTGGCGAACAGCGCGTCCTGCACCAGCACCCCCGCGCCGGTCAGCGCGTTGAGCAGGCTGGACTTGCCGGCGTTGGTGTAGCCGACGATGGCGATCGAGGGCACGTCGCTGTGCAGGCGGCGGCTGCGCTGGGTGTCGCGGACCTGTTTCATGTCCTTGATCTCGCGGCGCAGCTTGGCCATGCGTTCACGGATGCGGCGGCGGTCGGTCTCGATCTTGGTTTCACCGGGGCCACGCAGGCCCACGCCTCCCCCGCTGCCGCCGGCGCGGCCGCCGGCCTGCCGGGACATGGACTCACCCCAGCCGCGCAGCCGCGGCAGCATGTACTCCATCTGGGCCAGCGATACCTGCGCCTTGCCCTCCCGGCTGGTGGCGTGCTGGGCGAAGATGTCCAGGATCAGCGCGGTGCGGTCGATGACCTTGACCTTCACCGCCTTCTCCAGCGCGGTCAGCTGCGCCGGGGACAGTTCGCCGTCGCAGATCACGGTGTCGGCGCCGGTGGCCAGCACCACTTCGCGTAGCTCCTGGGCCTTGCCCGAGCCGATGTAGGTCGACGGGTCGGGCTTGTCGCGGCGCTGGATGAGCCCTTCGAGCACCTGGGAACCGGCGGTCTCGGCCAGGGCGGCCAACTCGGCCATGCTGGCCTCGCTGTCGGCGGCGGTGCCGTCGGTCCACACGCCGACCAGCACTACGCGTTCCAGCCGGAGCTGGCGGTACTCGACTTCGGATACGTCGGCGAGTTCGGTGGAGAGACCGGCGACGCGGCGCAGCGCCGACCGTTCTTCCAGGGCGAGTTCGCCGGTGCTTGGCTCCGCTACTGCGGGAGCGAAATTGGGAGATTCTGGATATGTCATAGGCAATACAAGATGATGCACGGCGGATCGGCGTCGTGCACTCGAATTAACGCTACTGCGCGTCCCACCATTCCCCGCTCAGCTGCCCCTGCGCCACCAGCACCGAGGGCCCCCTCAGGTAGCTGGTGGCATCGGTGACGGTGACGACGACGTCGCCGCCCGGCACCCGGACCGTGAGGGTGCCGGTGTCCGCCCCGCCGGCGGCCAGTGCGGCCACCGTGGCCGCGACCGTGCCGGTGCCGCAGGAGCGGGTCTCACCCACGCCCCGCTCGTGCACCCGCATCCGCACCGCGCCACCGGCCGGTGCCGTGAGAACTTCGATGTTGACCCCCTCCGGAAACTGGGCGTGGTCGTAGCTGACCGGCGCCGCCACGTCGAGCCTCGTCAGCTCCTCGGCGGTCAGGTCGGGATCCACACACGCCAGGTGGGGATTGCCCACGTCGACCGCCAGGCCGGAAAACCGGCGCCCGCCGACCGTCGCCTCGCCCGCGCCCAGCGTGTTGGCCTTGCCCATGTCGACGGTGACGTCGGCATACGTCGCATCGACGCGGTGCACGGTGACCGGCCGGGGGCCGGCCTGCGACCCGACCACGAACTCGTCCCGGGACTCCATCCCGCTGGCCCGCAGGTAGTGCGCGAACACCCGGACGCCGTTGCCGCACATCTGGGCGACGGAGCCGTCGGCGTTGCGGTAGTCCATGTACCAGTCGGCCGAGTCCACGCCGTCGGGCAGCCGGTCGAGCACGCCGGCCGAATGGGCGGCACCGGCGGTGGTCACCCGCAGCACCCCGTCGGCGCCCAGCCCGCGCCGCCGGTCGCACAAGGCGGCCACCCGGGGCGCGGTGAGTGTGAGCGCCGCGTCGACATCGGGCAACAACACGAAGTCATTCTCCGTGCCGTGGCCCTTGGCGAAAGTCAGGTGCGCCGCGCGATTCACCTGCTCAGGATACGTGGCGCCAGACTCGCAGGGCTTCGTCGACGAGCCGCTTGCTATCCGCGGCGTCCAGCCAGTGGACCCGGTGGTCGCGGCGGAACCACGACCGCTGCCGTCGCACGTAGCGTCGGGTGCCCACGTAGGTCTGTTCCCGCGCTTCGCGCAGTCGATCCGCGCCGCCCCCGGCGTCGAGCGCCTCGATCACCTGGGCGTAGCCCAGGGCGCGCGACGCGGTGACCCCGTCGCGCAGGCCCCCGCCCAGCAGCGCACTCACCTCGCCGACCAGGCCCTGGTCGAACATGGCGTCGGTGCGGCGGGCCAACCGCTCGTCCAGAATCGTTGTGTCGCAATCGAGTCCGACGATGGCGGTGTCCCACCTCGGGGGGCCGATTCGGGGTACGGACGCGGCGTACGGCCGGCCGGTCAGCTCGACCACCTCGAGCGCCCGCACGGTGCGCCGCGCGTCGGTGGGCAGGATGGCCGCTGCGGCGGCGGGGTCGCGGCGGGCCAGCTCGGCGTGCAGCCCGCCGACCCCGACCTCGGCCAGCCGCTGTTCCCAGCGCGCCCGCACGGCGGGATTGGTCGCCGGGAACGACCAGTCGTCGAGCAGGGACTGGATGTAGAGCATCGAGCCGCCCACGATGATGGGGACGGCGCCGCGGGCGGCGATCGCCTCGACGTCGGCCGCGGCCGCGCGCTGGTAGCGGGCGACGGTCGCGGTCTCGGTGACGTCCAGGACGTCGAGCTGGTGATGTGGGATGCCGCGGCGTTCGCCGACGGGAAGCTTGGCCGTCCCGATGTCCATTCCGCGATAGAACTGCATCGCGTCGGCGTTCACGATTTCGGCGGGGCCCTCGAGCCGTTCGACCCGTTCTGCGAAGTCGAGCGCCAGCTGTGACTTGCCGGTTCCGGTGGGGCCGATGATCGCCAGCGGTCGCACGGCCACCTCAGAGCTGCCAGGCGCCGGCGAAGTAGCCCACGCCGTAGGGCGCACCCCGGTACAGCTCCTTGGCCGATCGCGGCCCGGGTTCGGACAGGCCGGCCAGCACCTGAAAGGCGACCCGGCCCAGGATCTGCCGAGGCAGCCGCGTCAGGGCCGCGACGTCGCCCGTCGCCAGCGCCGCGTCGAGGGCGGCCTGCGCGCCGGCGTTGCCCGGGTCGAATCCGCCGGGGGCGGCCGGCGTCAGGGTGTTCGCGCCGTCGGCCACGACCAGCACGCCGATCGGCTCCGGTGATCGGTCGATGTCGGCGCGCAAGCGTCGCCCCTGGGCCAGCGCGGTCTCGGCGTCGTGGTCGGCGGAGTAGACGCGGGCCTGCGCGGTCGCGTCGGGCCGGGCCTGGGCCCGGACCCAGCCGGCCAGCAACGCGCACACGGGCAGCTCGGCGGGCGGCCCGGACGGGGCTTGCGGGGAAAACCCGACCCGCACGTCGGCGCCGAAACCCGCGAACGAGCCGGCCGTGTCGGGGCCGAAAACGTCGTCACGCCCGGCGGTCCCGATGACGGTCCAGCGCGCGGGCAATAGGGCGGCCGCCGCCAGCACCGCGGCCGTCAGGTCGGTCACCTCCGCGGCGGCCGCTCCGGCGAGCTCGGGCACCAGCAGCGGAGCCGAAGGAACGATGGCAATCCCGCTGAGCACGCCACCAAACTAATGGTTCGCCGACGCGTCCGCTCAGGCCTCGGCCGCCACGACGACGGGGCCGGTGTTAAAAGGGCCGGGGTCACCGTCCTCGGATGACCACGCGTCCGGCGCGATGCTTCCGTCGTCGCGCCCCACCTCCGCGACCATGGTGGCGGCCTCGCCGCGGGCCAGAGCGACAGTTGCCACGATCACCACCGCGATCGCCGCTACCAGCACGAAGGCCTTGGGACCGTCGGCGTTCAGCGTTTCGCCGAGCACGAAGATGCCGAGCAGGCCGGCCACCACGGGCTTCGCCACGGTCATCGTCGGCATCGAGGCCGTCAGCGCGCCGGCGCGGAACGCCGACTGCTGGAAGATCATCCCGGTCAGCGCCAGCAGAAGCCACGGGACGAACTCGGGCGCGGTCAGCACGGCCAGCGGGCCGTCCTCGCCGATCTCGACGATCCCCTTGGTGAGCACCGCGAACAACGCCAGGGCCGAACCCGCCACCACCGCGAGCAGCGCGGCCGCGAACGGGCTGCCCGACCAGATCCGCGCGGCCACCACGCACGCCACCAGCAGCGGCACCATCACCGCGGCGACGATGGCCCACGTCTGAACCGGCGCGCGCTGATGGCCGGAGGCCGGGTCACCGACGATGATGACCACCGCCAGGGCGCCGGCCAGTATCACCGCCCACACCCACTCCCAGCGGGTCACCCGGCGCTTGGTCAGCCGCGCGTAGATCGGCAGGGCGAACAGCAACGCGGTCACCTGCAGCGCGGTCACCAACACCACCGAGCCCCACGCCAGGGCCCCGGCCTGCAGGCTGTAATTCACGATCGCGGCCAGGCCGCCCAACCACCACCGGGTGTCCCGCAGCGACATGCGGAACAGCTCGAGATGGCCGACCTTCTTGTCCGTGATCTCCTGCGCAGAGCGCTGGCGGATCACATCGCCGACCGCGGACGCCAACGCCGCACACAGCGCTATCAGCGCCGCGACATCAACCTTTGACACGTGCGACCCCTCACCTCACAACTGCCCCGACCAGCTTTCCCTGGGGTGCGGGGAAATACACCAAAAATTCGCGATCAGTTCAGCAACAACTCTATGACGTGCAGCACGTCACTGCTCTTTGACCGGTTCATCCACTGTTGATACTTCATCAACATAAGTAGGCCCTGTGCGTACCGCCGCGATTCGGTTACACCGGCGGCCAGGCTATGCCGGTTGTGCGGCTATGTCCCCGAGCCGCGCCGCGACCCTGTCGCGCGTCGCGGAGGCGTCGACGCGAGCGAGTTCGACTGTGGCGGCCGTCATCACCAGCGCGGCCACCGCCAGCGCCAGCATTCCGGCCCGCCCGGTACCGAGGGTCTCGCCGAGGATGACGACGCCCAGCACGGCCGACACGACCGGCTGGGATACCTCCAGTGTCGGCATGGACGCGGTCAGCGAGCCGGCCCGAAAGGCCGATTGCTCCCAAGCGAACCCCGCCAGCGCGACCAGCAGCCAGGCGTACAGCTCGGGTGTCCGGACCACCGCCCACCCACCGTCGCCGACCCGATGGACGACGCCTTTGGCGAGCACCGCGAAGACGGCCCAGAGCGAACCGGAGACGAATGCGAGGAGCGCCGCGGCCAGGGCGCCGCCCCAGATCCGGGCGGCCACCACGCATCCGACCAGCAACGGAACCAACACCGCCGCCACGGTGGCCCAGGTCCGCAGCGGCGCGGTCGAACGGCCCGCCTGCGGGTTGCCGACGGTAACGATCACGGTCACCGCGGCGGTCAGCACGACGGCCCAGGCCCACTCCCGGGCGGTCACGGCGCGATCGGCCAGCCTGGCGCTGATCGGCAACGCGAACAGCAGGGACAGGACCAGCAACGCCTGCACCAGCAACACCGAACCCTGGTCCAGTGCGGCGGCCTGCAGCACGATGCTGACCACCAGCATCACGGCGCCCCACCGCCAGCGCCGGTTGCCCAGCAGCCTGCGGAAGAGCTCGAGCTGCCCGACCGACGTGTCGGTGATCCGGTGCGTCGCGCGCTGCTGCAGGACGTCGCCGATCGCCACGCAGAGTGCGGACGCCAACGCGAGCAACGCGGCGATGTCCGCCTTGGCCATGCGTTCTCCGTCCGAGTCGGGGTACGGACAACTGTCATACCGCTGCGTCCGGGCGAACGCATCCGGAACGAGAACACCAGGGTGGCGGCGCAGGGGCAGCCAAGCTGCTTGAATACTGTTAAGCAGCTGTTGGGAGAGCCGAGACGGCCCGGCCGACGGCTGCAGCAGACGGTGCCGCTACGCGCGGCAGGTGCGCGCGGAAATACCGACCGCGCGAAGGGTAGGTGACGAGCGCATGACGGTTGACGAACCACACGGCGGAGACCCGGCTGACCCGGTGGCCCAACCGGTTTCGCACCCGGTGCCACGTCCGGGACCACGTCCCGGGCCCCGGCCGCTCAGCCCGGGGCCGCGGCCCACCGCCCATCCCATACCGGCGCCCCCGCGCAGCGATCCGCATCAGTTCGGGCGGGTCGACGACGACGGGACGGTCTGGCTGATCACCGCCGCCGGCGAGCGCATCGTCGGCTCCTGGCAGGCCGGCGACCGAGAAGCCGCCTTCGCCCACTTCGGCCGTCGCTTCGACGACCTGAGCACCGAGATCACCCTCATGGAGGAGCGGCTCGCGGCCGGAACCGGTGACGCCCGCAAGATCAAAGCCCACGCCACCGAACTGGCCGAAACGTTGCCGACGGCGTCCGTCCTGGGCGACATCGACGCGCTCGCGCGCCGGCTGACCGGCCTCATCGACCAGGTCGAGAGCACCGTCGCCGAGGAGCGCTCCCGCCGCGACGAGCATCGCGCCACCCAGACCGCGCGCAAGGAGGCGCTGGCCGCCGAGGCCGAGGAGTTGGGCGCCAACTCGACGCAGTGGAAGGCGGCCGGCGACCGGCTGCGGGCCATCCTGGACGAGTGGAAGACCATCAACGGCCTGGACCGCAAGGTCGACGACGCGCTGTGGAAGCGCTATTCGGCGGCCCGGGAGGCGTTCAACCGGCGGCGGGGATCGCATTTCGCCGAGCTGGACCGGGAACGGGTGGGAGTCCGGCAGGCCAAGGAACGGCTGTGCGAACGGGCCGAGGAGTTGTCCGATTCGACGGACTGGACCGCCACCAGCGCGGAATTCCGCAAGCTGCTCACGGAGTGGAAGGCGGCGGGCCGAGCGGCCCGCGACGTCGACGACGCCCTGTGGCGGCGGTTCAAGGCGGCCCAGGACATCTTCTTCGCGGCCCGCAACGCGGCGACGGCGGAGAAGGACGCGGAGCTGCGGGCCAACGCCACCGCCAAGGAGGCGCTGCTGGCCGAGGCGGAGAAGATCGACACGAGCAACCACGACGCGGCCAGGGCGGCGCTGCGGTCGATTGCCGAGAAGTGGGACGCGATCGGCAAGGTGCCGCGGGAGCGGTCCGCCGAATTGGAGCGCCGGCTGCGCGCGATCGAGAAGAAGGTGCGCGACGCGGGCGAGGCCGATTGGTCGGATCCGCAGGCGCAGGCCCGCGCCGAGCAGTTCCGCACCCGCGCCGAACAATTCGAGCAGCAGGCCGAGAAGGCCGCGGCGGCGGGCCGAACTAAAGAGGCCGAAGAGGCCAGGGTCAACGCCGAGCAGTGGCGGCAGTGGGCGCAGGCGGCCGCCGAGGCGCTGACCCGCAAGCCCTAGGCTTCGGGATCCCTGGGGGGCGCGTCGTTCGGCCCTCCCCGGCCGTTCGGGGCGGCGGACCCATCGTCCAGGCTGTCGAGCAGCGTCATCGACTGCTGCTGCGCCGCGACGCGGCGCCGCTGCTCCTCGGCCGCGAGTTGCACGATGGTGCGCGACCACACCACCCGGGCCCATTGATAGGTCAGCGTGAGGACGACGATCCAGGCCGCGATCAGCCCCACCCCCGGGCCCGGGTGCCCCGCGGCCACCGTCTGGCGCGACCAGATGGCCAACAGTCCCGCCGCGCCGGCCAGCGCCGAACCCGCCAGCGCGATCCAGGCCAGCGCCCAGCGCCGCGTGACCAACGCCAGCATCGAGAAGCCGACGCCGAACACCAGCGCCAGCCAGGCGAACACCCGCGACGGCAGCGCCACCGCGGCCGCGCCGGCGCCGTGGCTGCTGAACAACACGTCCCAGCCGCGCACCGCGCCGGTGTGCGGCAGGATGAACGATCCCAGCAGCACGAAGACCAGGATAGCCACGACGAAACCCCGTGGGCCCGGGTCGAATCCGCGTGCCACGCGGCGCTCGGCGGCCTCGATTTCGGTGCGCAGGGCGTCGAGGTCGGGGTGTTCTTCGTTCATCGGGCACATCCAAGGGGTTCGATTGGGTCGGCCGGCGGTCCGACGGGGGGCATGCCGAGCCCGATGCCACCCGGGCGCTGCCCGGCGGCGTGCGCGTCCCCAGCGCGGGTGCGGCGATGGCTGAGGATGCCGGCGTCGGCGATGAGGTGGTGCGGCGCGGCCTGGGTGACCACCGCGGTGACGAGATCCCCCGGTCGGATTCGGTCGGCCCCGGATTCGTCCAAGCTGAAGTGCACCAGGCGGCCGTCGCGGGCGCGTCCGGTCATCCGCGCCGTGCGGGTGTCCTTGCGTCCCTCGCCGGCCGCGACCAGCAGCTCGACGGTGTGGCCGACAAGCGCGCGATTGCCCTCCAGCGAGATCTGTTCCTGCAGCTCGACCAGGCGCTCATAGCGTTCCTGCACAACGGCTTTCGGGAGCTGCCCGGCGAGCTCGGCGGCCGGGGTACCGGGCCGCTTGGAGTATTGGAAAGTGAACGCGGCCGCGAACCGGGCCTGCCGCACCACGTCCAGGGTGACCGCGAAGTCCTCCTCGGTCTCACCGGGAAATCCGACGATCAGGTCGGTGGTGATGGCGGCGTGCGGCATGGCCGCGCGCACGCGGTCGATGATGCCGAGGTAGCGCTCGGCGCGGTACGAGCGCCGCATCGCCCGCAGCACCCGGTCGGAGCCCGACTGCAGCGGCATGTGCAGGGCGGGGCAGACATTCGGCGTCTGCGCCATGGCTTCGATGACGTCGTCGGTGAATTCGGCCGGATGCGGGGAGGTGAACCGCACCCGTTCCAGACCGTCGATGTCGCCGCAGGCTCGCAGGAGGCGCGCGAAGGCGCCGCGGTCGCGGGGCAGCGCCGGGTCGGCGAACGAGACACCGTAGGCGTTGACGTTCTGGCCCAGCAGCGTGACTTCGAGTACGCCGTCGTTCACCAGCGCCTTCACCTCGGCCAAGATGTCGGCCGGGCTGCGGTCGACCTCCTTGCCCCGCAGCGAGGGCACGATGCAGAAGGTGCAGCTGTTGTTGCACCCGACGGAAACGGAAACCCAAGCGGCGTAAGCCGATTCGCGCGCGCTCGGCAGCGACGACGGAAACTCCTGCAGCGACTCGGCGATCTCCACCTGGGCGACCTTGTTGTGCCGCGCCCGTTCCAGCAGCGTGGGCAGCGATCCGAGGTTGTGCGTGCCGAAGACGACGTCCACCCAGGGCGCCTTGCGCAGCAACGCATCCCGGTCTTTTTGAGCCAGGCAACCCCCGACCGCGATCTGCATCTCGGGGTTGCCGCGCTTGCGCGGCGCCAGGTGGCTGAGGTTGCCGTACAGCTTGTTGTCGGCGTTCTCGCGGACCGCGCAGGTGTTGAAGACGACCACGTCGGCGTCGGCACCCTCGACCGCCCGCTGGTAGCCGGCCGCTTCCAGCAGACCCGCCAACCGCTCGGAATCGTGGACGTTCATCTGGCAGCCGTAGGTGCGCACCTGGTAGGTACGCGCCCCCGAGACGTCTCGGGCCACCATCGAAGTCACGGGGCCATGGTACGGCGACCGGTCGGCGGGCGAGAAACCGCACGTCACCGGGCTAGACCCGGCGGCGCTCCCGCTCGGCGGCCAGTTCGGCGAGGACGACCTCGCACGCCAGGTTCTGGCTGTAGCCACGGCGCGCCAACATCCCGACCAGCCGGCGGGTCACGCGCGCGTCATCGCCGTCCAGCGTCTCCCGGCGCAGCTTGGCCCGCACCAACTGCTCGGCCCGGTCCCGCTCGGCACCGGCGTCGATCCCGGACAGCGCGGTGGCGATCACGTCCCTGTCGACACCCTTGGTGCGCAGTTCGGCGGCCAGGGCCCGCCTGCTCTTCGCCCGGCGGGACTGCACCCACTGCTCGGCGAAGTCGCCGTCATCGACCAGGCCAACGGCGGCGAGCCGGTCGAGCACGGTAGCGCTGATGTCCTCGGCGTAACCACGTTTCGCCAGGTGGCCGTGCAGCTCGGCCCGGGTGCGCGCCCTCGCGGTGAGCAGGCGCAGGCACAGCGTCCGCGCCTGCTCCTCGCGAGAGGGCTCAGAAATCGACGGGGGCGGGCAGGACGTCGTCATCGGTCACGACCGCGCCAATGCCGAGCTTCTCCTTGATCTTCTTCTCGATCTCGTTGGCCACCTCGCCGTTTTCCATCAGGAAGGTGCGGGCATTCTCCTTGCCCTGACCGAGCTGCTCACCCTCGTAGGTGAACCAGGAACCGGATTTGCGGATGAAGCCCTGCTCCACGCCCATATCGATCAGCGAACCCTCGCGGCTGATTCCCCTGCCGTAGAGGATGTCGAATTCCGCCTGCTTGAACGGCGGCGACACCTTGTTCTTGACGACCTTGACCCGGGTACGGTTACCGACCGCGTTGGTGCCGTCCTTGAGCGTCTCGATCCGGCGCACGTCCAAGCGCACCGACGCGTAGAACTTCAAAGCCTTACCGCCCGTGGTGGTTTCCGGGCTGCCGAACATCACCCCGATCTTTTCCCGCAGCTGGTTGATGAAGATCGCGGTGGTTCCCGAATTGTTCAGCGCGCCAGTCATTTTCCGCAGCGCCTGGCTCATCAGCCGGGCCTGAAGACCGACGTGGCTGTCCCCCATCTCGCCCTCGAGCTCCGCGCGCGGCACCAGCGCCGCCACCGAGTCGATGACCAAAATGTCCAGCGCGCCGGAGCGGATCAGCATGTCGGCGATCTCGAGGGCCTGCTCCCCCGTGTCGGGCTGGCTGACCAGCAGGGAATCGGTGTCCACGCCCAGCTTATTGGCGTAGTCCGGGTCCAGGGCGTGCTCGGCGTCGATGAACGCCGCGACGCCGCCGGCCGCCTGGGCATTGGCCACCGCGTGCAGGGCGACGGTGGTCTTACCCGAAGACTCCGGGCCGTAAATCTCCACGACCCGGCCGCGGGGCAGGCCGCCGATGCCCAGGGCCACGTCCAGTGCGATGGATCCGGTCGGGATGACCGAGATCGGCTGACGCATCTCGTCGCCGAGACGCATCACCGAGCCTTTGCCATAGCTCTTTTCGATCTGGGCCATCGCCAGTTCGAGAGCCTTCTCGCGGTCGGGGGCTTGCGTCATGGTGCCTCTCCTATGATTCGGTGTGTTCGGTGACCGGTGTCGGTCGGTTGGCCGTGACACTAGAGAAGGCCACCGACAAGTTGACTCACCGAACGTTCTCCACAGTAGCCGAACACCTGTTCGATTCAAGTGGACACGCCGAGCCCGTCACCCGTATGGCAACATCTGCTACCGAAAGGCGCCGACGGGGCATAAGCCCGAGGAAACCGGGGTGAATCCGGCGCGGTCCAGCCACTGTGACCGGGACCGGGCTGTCCCCACCGGAGAGCCACCGTCGGCGCTCCTCACCACAACCGGGGCGGATCTCCTTAAAGGCTTGGTTTGCGCATACATGGACATCTCCGCTGAGCTGGCCGAAATAGCCTGCTACAAAGGGTTTTTCACGTTGCCCGTGGGTGATGCCGCGGGTTGGCACCCGGTCGGGCGGTCCTACGCCGACGGCTTCACCGACCTGATCGACGCCACCGCCAGGCGGTATCGCACGACGGACCTGCGCGTCGCCGCCTCGTTGGTTCACCTCGGCCACGCCACCCGGCTGTGGTCACCCGTGCTCGCATGCGCGCTGGGTCACGGCGTCGTCCCCGACCTCAACGACTTGCAACGCGCCGACGACGGGGCGCAACTGCGGCTGCCCGCGCCCGTCGGGATCCCCGCGAACTCATCCGACGTGCTGTACCGGGTGGTGGTGCAAGAGCACATGGAGCCGCTCGCCGCCGGGCTGCGGGTCAAGCTGGCGCCCGCGCTGCTGGCGGGCAATGTCGCCTCCGCGCTGACCGGCGCCGCCCGGGCCCTGCTCGCGGTGCGGTCCGACCTCGGCCCGCGGATCGCCGAGATGACCCATGCGCTGCTCGGTACCGGCGGGCTGGCCGGATCGGGCGTCACCGGCCCACGCCTGGGCTTCAAACGTCATAGTTGCTGCCTCTTCTATCGCCTGCCGGGTCGGTCGGTCTGCGGCGATTGCGTGTTCGAGGCGCCACCGTCGGACCGGACTTAGCCGGTGCGTCGTTTGCGCTTGTGGTGCAGGGGTATTCGAGCATCATGTCCACAGCCGCACCGCAATCCCTGCGCGCCCTCGCGTTGACCTGCTCGTTGAAGAAGAGCCCGGAGCCGTCGAGCAGCGAGCTGATCGCCGATCAGGTGATGGCCCAACTGCGCAGCGCGGGCGTCGACGGCGAGAAGGTGCGCTGCGTGGACCTGGCGCTGCTGCCCGGCGTGGAAGCCGACATGGGTCCGGGCGACGAGTGGCCGGGGCTGCTGGAGAAGATCACCGCGGCGGACATCCTGGTGCTGGCGACGCCCACCTGGGTCGGCCACATGTCCAGCGTCGCGCAGCGCGTCCTGGAGCGCCTCGACGCTGCCATCTCCGATAAGGACGACGCCGGACGGCCCCGGATGGTGGGCAAAGTAGCACTGGCGGCGGTCGTGGGAAACGAAGACGGCGCGCACAAGATCGTCGCCGACCTCTTCCAGGCGCTCAACGACATCGGATTCTCGATTCCCGCTCAGGGGTGTACGTACTGGAACGGCGAGGCCATGCAGGGGACGAATTTCAACGACTTGGACGATGTGCCGGAAGCGGTGGCCACCACCACGGAAACGGCGGCCCGCAACGCCGTTCACCTCGCGGCTCTATTGCGGCAGAACGAGTACCCGCCCTACGAATGAGGTTGCGGCTCGCGTCACCACTGGTCGTGCGGCACGTCGAAGTCGACGCACAGGGCCCGCCACACGTCGCGGGGCTCGGCCCCGTCCTCGATCGCCTGGGCGGCGGTACGGCCGTCGAAACCGCTCAGCACATGGTCCGCCAGCACCGAAGAGCCGTACGCCGCACCGAATCGCAGGACGACGCGCTCGTTGAATTCCGTTAGCCGCACGCCAGCAAGATACCCACCGGGCAGCGATCGGACACCGGCCGCATTACCGCCAACTGGCCGGCAGGTCGATCAGGTGGTTGGGGCAGAAGTCCTGGACGGCCTCGGACATGGTCGTCCGCGCCCGCTGCGCCGACATTCGGGAGCGCAACTGCATGAAGGCGTATTCGGCCGGCGCATAGCCCTGCTCAGCGGCCGCCGGGTCGTCCATCAGCTGGCAGGCCTGCTGCTCGTCGCCGCTGTCGGCGCGGGCCACGCCCGAGCCGAACAGCAAGGCAAGAAGCAGGCAGCCCGCGGCGATCGTTCTCATTGCCGACGCCCTCCCTTCGCGAACCCGTCCGATCATCCCGCCGGAGCGAGCGCTTCGTGGCACACCCGGACCGGATCGGCCACGCCGACGATGCTAGCGGCGGCGGCTTGGGCGGCTTCCCGATAACGGGGCGACGACAGCACCTCGTTCACCGCAGCCACCAGCGCCTCGGCGGTCAACGGCCGGATCAGCCGCCCGCTGCCCTGCCGGACCACCCGGTTCGCCATCTCCCACTGATCCCCGCCACCGGGCACCGCGACCAGCGGCACCCCCGCCAGCAGCGTCTTGGCCACCATGCCGTGCCCACCGCCGCAGATCACCAGGTCGGCGTGGCGCAGCAACTCGGCCTGGCTGCCGAGCCCGACCACCGCCCACGGCGGCACTTGCAGATCCGCTCCCCCCAACCGCGAGACCACCAGCCGCGATCCGGCCGGCAGCGTCTCCCCCGGCCGCAGGTGCGCCAGCGCGACCTCCGCCAGCCCCTCGGTCCCGGTCATCGCGGTCGACGGCGCAACCACCAGCACGGGTCCGGAGCCCGGCGGGATTTCCAGCACCCGATCGGTCGGTTCGAAGTGCAGCGGACCCACCAGCACGGCCTCCGCCGGCCAGTCCGGCCGCGGCACCTCGAGGGCGGGCAGGGTGGCGATCAGCCTCCGCAGCGGCCCGGGATCGCGGGCAGGCAGTCCGATCTCGACCCGCACGGCCGCGCGCTGCCGCAGGCCCGCGCGCCAGGACCGCGCGGTGAGCGCCCGCATGGTGGCGTCGCGGAGCCGGCCGCGGATGCCGGTGCCCGGCGCCAGTCCGCTCCCTATCGGCGGCAGTCCCTTCGACGGCAGGTAGAGCGGATGCGGGTTGAGCTCGATCCACGGGATGCCCAACAACTCGGCGGCCATGCCGCCCCCGGCGGTGATGACGTCGGACACCACCAGGTCGGGCGCCAGGTCGCGCAGCGCCGGCACGTTGAGGATGGCCATCCGCGCCGCGCGCCGATGGATTCGGGCCCCGGCGTCGGCGTCGTCGTCGGTGGCGGCCAGCCCGTCCAGCGGGGCGGCGTCGATGCCGGCGGAGCGGGCCGTGTCGACCCACTCGGCGCCGGTGAACAGCGTGGGCTCGTCTCCGGCGTGGGCGAAGCGTTGGCACAGCGCGATCGCGGGAAACGAGTGCCCGGGATCAGGCCCGGCGACCACGGCGACGCGCATCGGCCTTACCCTGCCACAGCGCGCCGGCGAAACGCTCGCCTACGCTGGCACCCATGACCGAGCTGACTGGGACAACCGTTGCGAACACCCGCACGGTCGAGGGTTTTCTGAACGCCCTGCAGGATGCGGATTACGACGCCGCCGACGCGGCATTGGACGACAACCTCGTCTACGAAAATGTCGGGCTGCCGACGATTCACGGCCGCGCCAGGGCGATGAAGCTGTTTCGCCAGATGGACGGCCGCGCCGCCTTCGAGGTGAAGATCCACCGCATCGCCGCCGACGGCGGGGCGGTGCTCACCGAGCGCTCCGACGCCCTGATCTTCGGCCCGTTGCGGCTGCAGTTCTGGGTGTGCGGCGTGTTCGAAGTCCACGATGGGCGAATCACGTTGTGGCGCGACTACTTTGACTTCTTCGACATGTTCAAGGCCACCCTTCGCGGCCTGGCCGCCGTGGTGCTGCCGTCGCTGAAAGCGACGTTCTAGCCCGCTAGCTCGCGCCGCGCAAGCCGCCGAGTTCGTCGAACGCCTGCGCCCAGCCGACCAGCCGGTCGGTTGCCCCGGCCAGCTCGGCGCGGTAGCGCTGCGAGGCGGCCAACTGATCGCCGTTGGCCGAAGACACCAATTGGGCTGCGGCGGTTACCATCTCGTTGTACTGACGGACGCCGGCGCTCAACTGCGCGGTGAACGCGTTGATGGTGGGCACCAGATACGCCCGCGATGATTCGCTGGACTGTGCCGCCCGCTCCATCGACACCACCTCCGCGGCGGTGGCCGCCATGGCCGCCGAGGTCTTGCCGGCCGCCGCGGTCAGGTCACGGATCTCGGCGGTCGGCAACATCGAGCCGCGCTCGATCACGTTCAGCAGCGAGAGGAATCCGCGTTCGGAGGCGCCCAGCGCGTACATGGCGGGCCGCGCCGCCGACCCCGGTGGCGGCAGCCGGCGCGCGTTCGCCGGCCGGGGCGTGGGCAGCGGCTCGGAGCGCAGCCACCGGTAGCGGAACAACAACAGCGTCGCCGGGATGGCCATGATGACCGAGACGGCGCCGGTGATCTCCAGCAGCAGCGCGAACCATCCCCAGGCCGCCAGCAGCATCGTCACCAACGCCCAGAACACGCAACCGGCGGCGAAGATCAGGCCCCACCGCAGTGCGCGACGTTGCCGCCGCAGCAGCCGCGCACGCGGATCCGCGGCGGCGCTGATCTTCTGGGCCACCAGATCGGAAAGGTCGACGGCCGTGGCCAACCCGCGCCCCAGCAACGTGCGCCAGAGCCCGCGCCGCGTCTCGCTCACCGCCACGACACCCGCGTTACTGGCCAAACGGCTTCTCGGTGACCGCGCCCCCGGTGGTCTCGGCGGACGCGGGCTTCGCCTCCGGAGTGGCCCCGGCGGCGGGTGTCCCACCGGCCGGCAGCGCTTCGCCGCGCATCGACGCGCGGATCTGCTCCAGCCGGGAGTGACCGGCCATCTGCACCCCGGCCTGCTCGACCTCGAGCATGCGGCCCTGCACCGAACCCTGTGCGAGTTCGGCGGAGCCGATCGCGTTGGCGTAGCGGCGTTCGATCTTGTCGCGCACCTCGTCGAGGCTGGGCACGTTGCCAGGGGCGGCGATCTCGCTCATCGACCGCAGCGAGGCGCTCACCTGTTCCTGCATCTTGGCCTGCTCGAGCTGGCTGAGCAGCTTGGTGCGCTCGGCGATCTTCTGCTGCAGCACCATCGCGTTCTGCTCGACCGCCTTCTTGGCCTGCGAGGCCGCGCTCAGCGCCTGGTCGTGCAGCGTCTTGAGGTCCTCGACGCTCTGCTCGGCGGTCACCAGCTGGGCCGCGAACGCCTCGGCGGCGTTGTTGTACTCGGTGGCCTTGGCGGCGTCACCGGCCGCGGTGGCCTGGTCGGCGAGCGTCAGGGCCTGCCGAACGTTGACCTGCAGCTTTTCAATGTCGGCGAGTTGCCGGTTCAGCCGCATCTCCAATTGGCGCTGGTTACCGATCACCTGCGCCGCCTGCTGCGTCAGCGCCTGATGCGTGCGTTGCGCTTCCTCGATGGCCTGCTGGATCTGCACCTTGGGGTCGGCGTGCTCGTCGATCTTCGCGTTGAACAGCGCCATCAGGTACTTCCACGCTTTGACGAACGGATTGGCCATGAGTGAGCTCCACCTTCGCTTCTTGTAGGCCGGATGGTCCCTGGATGGGCCGTCGCTTGTCGCTCAATTTAGTGGGTCGGGGCCGATCGCCCTACCCCTGGCGCTGGATCGCCGCGCCGGGCTGCGCTCAGGCGATCGCCAGGGACGCCACCGGCGGGATGACGACCTTGGTGCCGGCGTCGATGCTGGGACCGCGGGCGCCATCGACGGACGCACCGTGGGCCGCCCGTTCCTGGCCAGCCATCCGCTCGCCGGCGTCGGTGAGCACCGACGACAGCGGCACCCGTAATGCCTCGCAGATCGCGTTGAGCAGCTCGCTGGAGGGCTCCTTGCGCCCGCGTTCCACCTCGGACAGGTATCCGAGGCTCACCCGCGCCGAATCGGACACCTCGCGCAGCGTCCGGCCCTGTGTCACCCGGGCCTCGCGCAGCACGTCGCCGATGACCTCGCGCACTAATGACGGCATCCCTGCCCTCCTTCGTCCAGTCAGCCCCGCTCGGCACGAAATCGACCGCGGCAGATGCTCACTACGTGAAACGCGGGTGGCGGGGTCTTGGTTCCCGTTCGGCGACCGTAAAAATCAGTCGGTCGTCCGGCGCACTTCCCGAACGGTCGACACCACGTAGTCGATGCCGGTGACGATCGTCAGAACGATGGCCGCACCCATCACCACCGCCGCCGTCACCCGGAACGGCCCGGCCAGCGGCAGGATGAACAGGCCGATCGCCACCGCCTGGACCACGGTCTTGACCTTGCCGCCCCAACTGGCCGGGATGACCCCCCGGCGAATGACCGCCAGCCGCAGCACCGTGACCCCGAACTCGCGGACCAGGATCACGACCGTGACCCACCACGGCAGCTCGCCGAGCATCGACAGACCAATCAGCGCCGACCCGACCAGCGTCTTGTCCGCGATCGGATCGACAAACGCCCCGAATTCGGTCGCCATGCCGTAGTTGCGGGCCAGCAGGCCGTCCAGGCGATCCGTGATCGCGGCAACCGCGAAAATCACGAAAGCCACGATCCGGAAAGCGGTCTCGTGACCATCTTTGGCGAACAGCGCGAGGAGGAAGATCGGGACCAACACCAGCCGCAACAGCGTCAGCGTGTTGGCGAGGTTCGCGATATGGACGCGGCCCGGCGGTCCCATCAACGGTCCCGTTTGCGGCTGCCCCGACACCGCAACAGAATAACTGTTGACCAGTGCACCCGTCCCCGATGCCGATACTGTTAGCCGTGACTGAAAGTCCGCAGGACTGCCGAGCGGTGGTGCGCCGCGCGCGAACGTCCGATGTCCCCGCGATCAAACAGCTCGTCGACACCTACGCGGGGAAGATCCTGCTCGAGAAGAACCTGGTGACGCTATACGAGGCCGTCCAGGAGTTCTGGGTGGCCGAATGCGGCGACGACGTGGTCGGTTGCGGCGCCCTGCACGTGATGTGGTCCGACCTGGGCGAGATCCGCACCGTCGCGGTCGACCCGGCGATGACGGGCCACGGCATCGGCCACGCGATCGTCGACCGGTTGCTGGAGGTCGCACGCGAGCTGCAGCTGAAGCGGCTGTTCGTGCTGACGTTCGAGACCGAGTTCTTCGGCAAGCACGGGTTCACCGAGATCGAGGGCACGCCGGTCACCGCCGAGGTGTTCGAGGAGATGTGCCGCTCCTACGACATCGGTGTCGCCGAGTTCCTGGACCTGAGCTACGTCAAGCCCAACATCCTGGGCAACTCCCGGATGCTGCTGGTGCTGTGAATCTTCGGCGCTAGTCGGGGTCGCCGCCGTCGGCGTCGCCGCCACCCCGGATCAACGCCAGCGTCCCGGCCAGCTCGTCGGGCTTGACCAGCACCTCGCGCGCCTTGGATCCCTCGCTGGGCCCGACGATGCCGCGGGTTTCCATCAGGTCCATCAGCCGGCCGGCCTTGGCGAAGCCGACGCGCAGCTTGCGCTGCAGCATCGAGGTCGAGCCGAATTGGCTGGACACCACCAGCTCGACGGCCTGCAGGAACACGTCCATGTCGTCACCGATGTCCGGGTCGACGTCGGTGCGTTCGCTGGTGGTCTTGGCGGCGGTGACGCCCTCGGTGTATTCGGGCTCGGCCTGATCCTTGCAGGCGTTGACGACGGCGTGGATCTCCTCGTCGGTGATGTAGGCGCCCTGCAACCGCAGCGGCTTGCTCGCGCCCATCGGCAGGAACAGGCCGTCGCCCATGCCGATCAGCTTCTCGGCACCGGCCTGGTCCAGGATCACCCGGCTGTCGGTGAGCGACGACGTGGCGAACGCCAGCCGCGACGGCACGTTGGTCTTGATCAGCCCGGTGACCACGTCGACCGACGGGCGCTGGGTGGCCAGCACCAGGTGAATGCCGGCCGCGCGGGCCTTCTGGGTGATCCGCACGATCGCATCCTCGACGTCGCGCGGCGCGGTCATCATCAGGTCGGCCAGCTCGTCGACGATCGCCACGACGTACGGGTACGGCCGGTATTCGCGCTGGCTGCCCAGCGGCGCGGTGATGGCCCCCGACCGCACCTTTTCGTTGAAGTCGTCGATGTGGCGCACCCGCGACGCCTGCATGTCCTGGTAGCGCTGCTCCATCTCCTCGACCAGCCACGCCAGCGCGGCGGCCGCCTTCTTGGGCTGAGTGATGATCGGGGTGATCAGGTGCGGGATGCCCTCGTACGGGGTGAGCTCCACCATCTTCGGGTCGATCAGGATCATCCTGACCTCTTCGGGGGTGGCGCGGGTCAGCAACGACACCAGCATGGAGTTGACGAAGCTGGACTTGCCGGAGCCGGTGGACCCCGCGACCAGCAGGTGCGGCATCTTCGCGAGGTTGGCCGAGATGAAGTCGCCCTCGATGTCTTTGCCCAGCCCGATCACCAGCGGGTGGTGGTCGCGGCGGGTCGACGGCGCGGTCAGCACGTCGGCCAGCCGCACCATTTCCCGGTCGGTGTTGGGCACCTCGATGCCCACGGCGGACTTGCCGGGGATCGGGGCCAGCATGCGCACGCTCTCGGTGGCCACCGCGTAGGCGATGTTCTTCTGCAGCGCGGTGATCTTCTCCACCTTCACGCCCGGCCCGAGCTCGACCTCGTAGCGGGTGACGGTCGGCCCGCGGGTGCAGCCGGTGACGGCCGCGTCGACCTTGAACTGGGTGAGCACCTCGCCGATGGCGTCGGCCATGACGTTGTTGGCGGCGCTGCGCTTCTTCGGCGGGTCGCCCGCCACCAGCAGGCTCATCGACGGCAGGGTGTACGGACCCTCGACGACGCGGTCCAGCACCTCGGTCTTCTTCTTGTCGCGGCGGCGACTCTTCCCGATGGCCGGCTCCGGCGTGGTGGGGATGTCGTCCTCGTTGTCGCGCAGGGCGGGGGCCGGGTCAGCCGGCCAGGCCGGCGGCCCGTCTTCGGGGTCGAGCGAACTCTCGTCGTAGAAGTCGTCGGAAAAGTCCTGGACCGCATCGGAATCCGCGTAGTCGTCAAAGTCGTCGTAGTACTCGTCATCACCGAGCAACCGGGCGCCGAACATGGCGCGGACGGCGTCGGGCACCTCCCGGATGGTGGTGCCCGTCAGCAACAGCAGGCCGAACATGAAGCCGATGAACAACAACGGCGCGGCGATCCACGCGGTCAGCCCGTCGGACAGTGGGCCGCCGATGGCGAAGCCGATGAACCCCGCCGCGCGGCGCCGCGCTTCCGGGTCCTCGGGCGAGCCCGACCACAGGTGCCGCAGGCCGAGCACGGAAAGCGCGATCAGGGTGGCGCCCAGGATCAGCCTGGGCCGCGCATCGGGGTTGGGCTGGGTGCGCATCAGCGTCACCGCCACCGCGGCGGTGACGACCGGGAGCGCCAGGACCCCCGCCCCGATGAAGGTGCGCAACAGCGTGTCGACCCACGCGCCGACCGGCCGGGCGGCGTTGAACCACGAGCTCGCGGCGACCACGACGGAAAGGCCGAGCAGCATCAGCGCGATCCCGTCGCGGCGGTGCCCCGGGTCGATGTCGCGGGCCCGGCCGATCGATCGGGCGGCGCCGCCGGTGCTGCGCGCCGCCATCAGCCAGGTGGCGCGCAGGGCGCGCCCGCCGGTCAGCCCGGCGGCCAGCAGCAGCGAGTGGTTGCGCCGTTTGGCGGGCCTCCTCGGCCGCTTACGGGGCGCCGCCGGCCGCCCGCGACCCGACCCACTTCGTGAAGGGGCCTTTGACCTGCTCGTTCTGGCTTTGGAGCGGGCGGCGGTCTTGTTAGCCATGTCGGCAAGGGTAGTCGCACCGCCATCATCTGCACCACCCGCCACACTGGTAACGGTTTGGTCATGTGAGCCATCTGACGGGTGGGCCACTCGGCTGCGTGGGTAGGGTGGCAACCGGTGATTTAGATAACAGAAGTCATGCGCGTCACCACCCCGTAGCCCCCAGGAGGCCCCAGCATGCCCGTCGTCGTCGTTGCCACAATGACCGTTAAACCCGAATCGGTCGACGCAGTCCGCGACATCCTTACGCAGGCTGTGGAGGAAGTGCACAACGAACCCGGCTGCCAGTTGTACTCGCTGCACCAATCGGGCGAGACCTTCGTCTTCGTCGAGCAGTGGGCCGATCCCGAGGCGCTGAAGGCCCACAGCACCGCTCCCGCCGTCACCAAGATGTTCACCGCGGCCGGCGACCACCTCGCCGGGGCGCCGGACATCAAGATGCTGCAGCCGGTTCCCGCCGGCGACCCGGACAAGGGTCAGCTCCGGTCCTGATGACGCGGCCCCTCGAAGGCAAGATCGCCTTCATCACCGGCGCGGCGCGCGGCCAGGGACGCGCCCACGCCGTGCGGCTCGCCGCCGACGGCGCGAGCATCATCGCGGTCGACCTGTGCGACCAGATCGCCAGCGTGCCCTATCCCCTGGCCACCGAGGACGACCTCGCGCAAACCGTCAAGCTGGTCGAGGACACCGGCGCCCGGATCGTGGCCGCCCGCGGCGACGTGCGCGACCGGGCCTCGCTGTCGGCCGCGCTGCAGGCGGGCCTGGACGAGTTCGGCCGGCTCGACATCGTCGTGGCCAACGCAGGTATCGCACCGATGCAGTCCGGCGACGACGGCTGGCGCGACGTCATCGACGTCAACCTCACCGGCGTCTACAACACCATCAAGGTGTCCATCCCGACCATGGTCAAGCAGGGCACCGGCGGCTCGATCGTGCTGATCAGCTCGAGCGCCGGACTCGCCGGCGTCGGCAGCCCGGACGCCGGTTCCGTCGGCTACGCCGCCGCCAAGCACGGCGTGGTGGGGCTGATGCGGGTATACGCGAATCTGCTTGCCACACAGTATATCCGGGTCAACTCGATCCATCCTTCCGGTGTCGAGACCCCGATGATCAACAACGAGTTCACCCGGGAATGGCTGGCCAAGATGGCCGCCGCGACCGACACACCGGGCGCCATGGGCAACGCCATGCCGGTGGAGGTGCTGGACGTCGAGGACGTCGCCAACGCGGTGGCGTGGCTGGTGAGCGACCAGGCCCGCTACATCACCGGGGTGACGCTGCCGGTCGATGCGGGCTTTTTGAACAAGTAGTCGAATGGCACGAAATCCCGCCGCGCAGACCGCTTTCGGCCCGATGGTGTTGGCCGCCGTCGAACAGAACGAGCCACCGGGCCGCCGCCTGGTGGACGACGACCTCGCGGAACTGTTTCTGCCGGCGCCGCTGCGCTGGCTCGTCGCGGCCACCCGCGTGGCCCCCGTGCGCCGCTTGATGGTCCGCGGATCGGAGTGGACCGGCCGCGGCCTGTGGGCGAACCTGGCCTGCCGCAAGCGTTTCATCGGCGACAAGCTGGCCGAGGCGCTCGAGGGCGTCGACGCGGTCGTCATCCTCGGCGCCGGATTGGACACCCGCGCCTACCTGCTGACCCGCCAAGTCCGCATCCCCGTCTTCGAAGTCGACCTGCCGGTCAACGTCGCCAGGAAGGTGAAGACGGTCCGGCGGGTGCTGGGCGGGCCGCCGATGTCGGTGCGGCAGGTGGCGTTGGACCTGGCGCGCGACGACTTGCTGACCGCCCTGGCCGAGCACGGCTACCGCACCGATTACCGGGCCTTCTTCATCTGCGAAGGAGTCACCCAGTACCTGACCGAAGCAACCGTTCGCCGGACGCTGGAGGGGTTGCGCGCGGCCGCGCCGGGCAGCCGTCTGGTATTCACCTACGTCCGGCGGGATTTCATCGACGGTACGAATCGATACGGCACTCGCACGCTCTATCGCAGCGTCCGCCAGCGCAGGCAGTTGTGGCACTTCGGGTTACAACCCGAGGAGGTCGGCGAGTTCGTCGGCGAATACGGCTGGCGGCTGCTGGAGCAGGCCGGGCCCGACGAACTCCTCGAGCGTTACGTGGAGCCCACGGGTCGCAAGCTGAAGGCCTCGCAACTGGAATGGTCGGCCTACGCGGAGAAGCTCTAGGGCGGGTCAGACCTCGATGACCGTCGGCACGATCATCGGTTGCCGGCGGTACACCTCGCCCACCCACTTGCCGACGGTGCGGCGCACGGCCTGCGCGATGCGGCCCGGATCGGTGATGTTGTCCGCGGCAAGCAGTTCCAGCTCCGCCTCGACCCGGCGCCCGGCGGGCTCCAGCGCCTTGGGGTCTTCGGAGAAGCCGCGCGAATGCAAGTGCGGCGCGGCCACGGGGCGCCCGGTGCCGCGCTGGACGACGACGGTCACCGCGACGAAGCCCGACGACAGGATGAGCCGTTCCCCCAGCGTGATGTCGCCGACGTCGCCGCTGATCAGCCCGTCGACGAACATCTTGCCGACCGGAACCGCCCCGGCGATCGACGCCGTGCCGGCGACCAGGTCGACGCTGACGCCGTTCTCGGCCAACAGGATCGACTCCTCCGGCACCCCGGTGCTGGCCGCCAGCTTGGCGTTGGCGCGCAGCATCCGCCAGGTGCCGTGCACCGGCATGACGTTGCGCGGCCGCACACCGTTGTAGAGGAACAACAGCTCGCCGGCATACGCGTGGCCCGAAACATGCACGCGTGCTTGGGCGTTCGTGACGACGCGCGCCCCGATCTTGGCGAGCGCGTCGATCACGCCGTAGACCGCCTCCTCGTTGCCGGGGATCAGTGACGACGCCAGCACGATCAGGTCTCCCGCGGTGAGCGTGATGCTGCGATGCTCGCCGCGCGACATCCGCGACAGCGCCGACATGGGCTCGCCCTGGGTGCCGGTGGTGATCAGCACCACCCGCTCGGGCGGCATCATCTCGGCGGCGCCGATGTCGATCACGTCGGAATCGGCCACCCGCAGGAACCCCAGCTCGCGGGCGATGCCCATGTTGCGCACCATGGACCGCCCGACGAACGACACCCGCCGGCCCAATGCGACCGCGGCATCGATGATCTGCTGTACCCGGTCGACGTTGGAGGCGAAGCAGGCCACGATCACCCGGCCCTCGGCGCCCCGGATCAGGCGGTGCAGCGTCGGTCCCACTTCGCTCTCC
The DNA here is from genome assembly GCF_001667425.1 of Mycobacterium sp. 852002-51613_SCH5001154. Classification (NCBI taxonomy): domain Bacteria; kingdom Bacillati; phylum Actinomycetota; class Actinomycetes; order Mycobacteriales; family Mycobacteriaceae; genus Mycobacterium; species Mycobacterium sp. 852002-51613_SCH5001154. The sequence continues at coordinate 154,725 of NZ_LZII01000037.1, forward strand.
GACGGTCCGACGCCGGGGATCTCGGAGTTGGTCGAGTCGCACAAGAACAGGTCCACACCGGCGTCGCCGAGCCGCGACATGCCGGGCAGATCGGTGGGCCGGCCGTCCAGGGGAAGCTGGTCGAGCTTGATGTCGCCGGTGTGCAAGACGGTTCCCGCGCCGGTGTGCACGGCGATCGCCAGCGCATCCGGGATCGAGTGGTTGACGGCGAAGTATTCGCACTCGAAGACGCCGTGGGTGCTCCGCTGGCGTTCGCTGACCTCGACGAACACCGGCTTGAGCCGGTGCTCGCGGCATTTCGCGGCGACCAGCGCCAGAGTGAACTTCGACCCGACGACCGGGATGTCGGGGCGCAGCTTGAGCAGGAACGGGATGCCGCCGATGTGGTCCTCGTGCGCGTGGGTCAGCACCAGCGCCTCGATGTCGTCGAGCCGGTCGGAGATGTGGCGCAGGTCCGGAAGTATCAGGTCCACCCCGGGCTCGTCATGGGTGGGGAACATCACCCCGCAGTCGATGATCAGCAACCGGCCGAGATGCTCGAAAACCGTCATGTTCCGGCCGATTTCGCTGATGCCACCGAGCGCGGTGACCCGCAACCCACCAGTGGTCAAGGGACCAGGAGGGGCGAGGTCTACATCCACTTACGGGCCACCCTCTGGCTCACCGGAGCACCGAAGCCGCGCGCATATCGGCGGCCAGCGCGTCGATCTGCTCGGGCGACGCCGGCATTTGCGGCAGCCGGGGATCGCCGACTTCGATGCCCTGCAGACGCAGACCCGCCTTGGACATCGTCACGCCGCCCAGCCGGCTCATCGCGTTGCACAGCGGGGCGACGGAGACGTTGATCTTCCGCGCGGTGGCGATGTCGCCGGAAGCGAAGGCGGACAACATCTCTCGGAGCTGACCCGCGGCCACATGGGAGATCACGCTGATGAAGCCGGTGGCGCCCATGGCCAGCCACGGCAGGTTCAGCGCGTCGTCCCCGGAGTAGTAGGCCAGCCCGGTCTCGGCGATGATCTGACCGCCGCTGTGCAGGTCGGCTTTGGCGTCCTTGATTCCCACGATGTTCGGATGGGCGGCGAGCGCACGGATGGTCTCGGTCTCGATCGGGATCACCGAGCGCGGCGGGATGTCGTAGAGCAGCACCGGCAGGTCGGTGGCGTCGGCGACGGCGGTGAAGTGCGCGATGAGGCCGCTCTGCGGCGGCTTCGAGTAGTAGGGCGTGACCACCAGCAATCCGTGGGCGCCCTCGGCCGCGCAGGCCTTGGCCAGCCGGACGCTGTGAGCGGTGTCATAGGTGCCCGCGCCCGCGATCACCCGGGCGCGGTCGCCCACCGCCTCCAGCACGACGCGGAGCAGTTCCCGCTTCTCGTCGTCAGTGGTGGTCGGCGACTCGCCGGTGGTGCCGGAGACCACGAGGCCGTCACACCCCGCGTCCACCAGGTGGTTCGCCAGGTGTGCCGCGGCGGCGGTATCGAGGGAGCCGTCGGGAGCGAACGGTGTCACCATCGCGGTCAGCACGGTTCCCAACTGGGCCGGGGCGTCGAATCCGACGGTGCTCACGGTCCTTAGGTTACCTGGCGGCGGCAAGGTATTTGGCAACGGCGCGGACGTGCGTTGCCGGGGCGGCGGGGGTGGTCAGCCTCAGGCTTCGGTCGCCAGCGGGCTGGTGGCTACCTCGGTCCCGTCGGCCAGCGTCGAGATCTCGAAGTCGGCGAACACCGCGGGCACGGCGTCGGCGAGCTGACGCAGGCACTCGATGGCCAGCCGCCGGATTTCCACGTCGGCGTGCTCACTGGCGCGCATGGCGATGAAGTGCCGCCAGGCCCGGTAGTTGCCCGTCACGACGATGCGGGTCTCGGTCGCGTTCGGCAGCACCGCCCGGGCGGCCTGGCGCGCCTGCTTGCGCCGCAAGACGGCGTTGGGTTGGTCGGCGAATTTCGCCTCGAGCTTGGCCAGCAAATCGGCGTAGGTGGCCCGGCTGGCGTCGGCGGCCTCGGTCAGGATCCGGCGCAGTTCGGGGTCGTCCTCCATGCCCGGGGGCACGACGACTCGCGAGTCGCCCTCCGGCACGTAGCGCTGCGACAGCTGCGAGTAGGAGAAATGCCGGTGCCGGATCAGCTCGTGCGTGAGCGATCGCGAAATGCCGGTGATGTAGAACGACACGCTGGCGTGCTCGAGCACCGAAAAGTGCCCGACGTCGATGATGTGCTTGATGTAGCCGGCGTTCGTCGCGGTCTTGGGATTGGGTTTCGACCAGCTCTGATAGCACGCCCTGCCGGCGAACTCGACCAGCGCCGCGCCACCGTCGGCGTCGGTGGTCCACGGCACGTCCGGCGGCGCCAGGAACTCGGTCTTGGCGATCAGTTGCACGCGTAGCGGCGCGGTCTCGGCCACGGCGCTCACCTTAACGTGGCGACCGCACCCGAAGCTCACCCGATATCAGCGGGGCCAGCAGCGCGTCGCGGACGGCGGACAGCCGCGCGTTCTCGGTGCGACGCGCGTCGCACAGCGCCCCCATCTCGGTGATCGTCTGCAGGGCCGCGGTCGGCAGGCGCCGGACGTCGGGGACCATAACGTCCAACAGATCGCGCGGCTGGATGCGCTGATGGCTCCCCGAAGTCCCGGCCACCCGACGTTGCAGCCGTTCGGAGACGTCGGGTTGCCGCACGGCCGACCACAAAGCCGAGGCGTCGACGCCGCTCGGTTTCAGGACGACGAACTCGCTGCTGGCCACGGCCATCTGGGGCGGCAAGGTCAGCACGTTCCAGATTCGCGGAATCCGGGGATTGAGCTTGGCGAACAAGACGCACGGCTCCGACAGCAGGAATTTGCCGCTCCTGATGGATTCGGCGCCCACGGGGCGCGGCCGCGCCCCGTCGTCGAAGGCCGCAAGGCTGAAGTGCGCGACCACGTCGTCGAACTCGGCCACGTCGAGGAACACCGTCGACCGGCCGGCGAGGCTGGACAGCGGCACGCGTTCGTGGGCCGACTCCGCGATGGCGACCATCACGTTCTCGGCGGTCTCGATCACCCGTTCGTTGGCGGACACTTTGTCGTCGAGGGAGCCGAGCAGTTCGGCGATCGCCTGGCGCTGCGGCGCGCCCACGCTGCGCACCGCAACGTCACGCAGGATGCGCTGGCTGAGCAGCGGCTGCCCCGATCCACCGCGGTGATCGCCCAGCCGGCAGGTTTGCAGCGCGTAGTACCAATACCGTGTCTCGCGTGGGTCTTTGGCCCGGCATACCAGTGCGTTCTCGGTGACCCAGACGTCGGAGGCGCAGTACCGCAGGCTGCCGCACCGCGACCCGACGCGCCCGAGGACGATCAGCGGGCCGGCCGCGTTGGGTTCGGCCGTGTAACCGATCGCCCCGTTGGCGCCGTACACACGGAAGCGTGCGCCGGGTGCCGGCGGCGGCGCACTGCCGCCGGTGCTGAAGGCCAGGTGGTCACCCAGTGTGGTGGTCAAGTCAGGCGCTCCAATTGTTGGCGCACAACGCCTTCCAGGCGGGCGGATTCGTCAAGTGCCGCGAGCAGGTCGCCGGTCAGCCGGGCGATCTTCTGCTCCACCGGCTCGCCGTCGCCCTCGGGGTCGGGCGCCCCGACATACCGTCCCGGCGTGAGCGGGTAGCCTGCCGCGGCGATCTCGTCGAGCGACGCGGAGCCGCAGAACCCCGGAACATCTCGATAGGTAAGGCCTTTCGCGGCAGCCGATTCCGATCCGCGCCACGCGTGATACGTGTCGCCGATGCGGACGACCTCCTCGTGCGTCAGCGCCCGCTCGGTGCGGTCCACCAGGTGGCCGAGCCCGCGGGCGTCGATGAACAGCACCTGCCCGGACCGCTCGCCCTTGTCGGTGTCGAAGAACCACAGGCACACCGGGATCGACGTGCTGCGGAACAGCTGCCCGGGCAGCGCGACCATGCAACACACCAGGTCGGCGTCGACGATCCGCGCGCGAATTTCGCCTTCCCCGGCCACGTTCGACGACATCGAACCGTTGGCCATGACGACGCCGGCCTTCCCACCCGGGGCCAGTTTGGACAGGACGTGCTGAATCCACGCGTAGTTGGCGTTCCCGGCGGGTGGGACACCGAAGCGCCAGCGCGGGTCACGCTCGTCGCGGGCCCAATCCTTGATGTTGAAGGGCGGATTGGCCATCACGTAATCCATCTGCACGCCGGCGTGCTGGTCGTCGACGAACGTGTCGGCCCACCTCACGCCCAGCCCGGAGTTGTCGATGCCGTGCACGGCGAGGTTCATCTTCGCCATCCGCCAGGTCTGTTCGACGCTTTCCTGACCGCAGATCGTGATTCCGGCGGGGTCGCCGTCGTGTTCGGCGATGAACCGCTCGGTCTGCACGAACATCCCGCCCGATCCGCAGCACGGGTCATACACCCGCCCGTTCGAAGGTTCCAGAACCTCGACGATCACGCCGACCACGCTGGGTGGGGTGAAGAATTCGCCGCCGCGGCGCCCTTCCGCGCGCGCGAAATTGCCCAGAAAGTACTCGTACACCTCGCCCAGCACGTCACGGGCGTGGCCAAGCTCACCGAATCGCGCCGTGTCCAGCAGGCCCAGCAGCTCACCGAGACGGCGAGGGTCGAGCTTCTCGTATAGCCGCGGCAGCGTCGCGACCTCCATCGCGTCGTCGACGAGCCGGCCGATGTCGGGCGATTCCGCGTTGTGCACCAACAACTTCCACTGCGCATCGAAGGCATGCTTGAGGAACACCAGCCCGAGAACGACGTCCTTGTACTGGCCGGCAGATAGGGAGCCGCGCAGTTTGTTGGCCGCCTTCCACAGCGTGTTTTTGAGCTCTTTGTCCGTCGCCCGCATCAGCCGGCCGCCCGCAGATCGGCGGCCAGGTCGCCCCGGGTGGCGACGCTGAACCCGCCCAGACCCAGCCACGACGCCATCGACTGCAATTCGCCGGCCAGCGCCTCGACGACGCGCGGTCGCGGCGCGTCGGGTTCGCCGAACGCGCCCACGACGCGCAGCGTGTCGCCGGCCCGATCGGCCTTGAGGTCGACCCGCGCCACCAGCTGCCCGTCCATCAGCAGCGGCCACACGTAGTAGCCGTACTGGCGCTTGTGGGCCGGGGTGTAGATCTCGATGCGGTAGTGAAATCCGAACAGCCGCTCAACCCGGGGCCGAAAGAAGATCAGCGGGTCGAACGGACACAACAGCGCGGTCCCCCGGTCGGCTCGCGGCACCGCGCGCCCGGTGCGGAGATAGGCCGGCGCGGGCCAGCCTTCGACGTCGACCCGCTCGACCTCCCCCGCGGCCACCAGGTCGGCGACCGCCGGCTTGACCTGCTGGGCCGACAGCCGGAAGTAGTCGCGGATGTCGGCCTCGGTTCCCACGCCGAGCGCGGTGGCCGCCCGCAGCGTGAGTTCCCGGACGGCCTCCTCGTCGTCGACGTCGCGCGCCAGCACGCTCGCCGGCAGCACCCGTTCCACCAGGTCGTAGTGCCGTGCGAAGCCCACCCGGGTGGCCGTCGTGAGCACGCCGGACGCGAACAGCGCCTCGGCGACCCACTTGGTGTCGCTGCGGCTGCCCCACCAGCTTCCTCTGGGCCCACGCGGTTCGGCCTCGAGATGGGCCTCGATCTGTCCGGCAGTGCTGGGCCCGAGCTCGGCGACGGCGGCGACGATCTTGTCAGCGAGCTGGGGATTGGCCTTGACGATGTGCACGCCCCAGCGGCCGTGCCGGTACTGGCGCATCCGCCAGCGCAGCAGCGGCCAGTCGTCGACGGCCATCAGCGCGGCCTCGTGCGCCCAGTACTCGGCCAGCAGCCGCGACGCGCGCGGCCCCCAGGCGGCGCGGTCCAGCACGTCGCGGTCGTAGGGGCCGAGCCGGCTGAACACCGGCGCGTAGTGGGCGCGCACCGCGACCGAAACCGAATCCAGTTGCAGCACTTGGATTCTCGATATCAGCCGCTTCAGGTGCGCGCGGGTGATCGGACCGGCGGGCCGTTGCTCGCTAAAGCCTTGGGCCGCAACGGCGATCCGTCGGGCTTGCGCGGCCGACAGCCTGGGGGTCCGGATCGACACGGCGCCGAGAATACCGCTCGGGTGCGACAGCGCCCGGCGGCGACGCGGCTAGCCCGTGCTGACTTTCCCGTCCAGCGGCACCACGACGCTCGGCTCCGGCGCGTTCTTCTGCTCCTGGTAGGCCGACTCGAGAGCGGCCGGGACCGCTTCGAGGTCGCGGTACACGCCCATCAGCTGCTCGAGGACGTTGATCCGTTGCTTGATCGCCTCGTCCGCCGCGCGCCGGGCCTGCTCACGGTAGTGATCGGCCTCGCGCTGGGCGTCGCGCCACGCCTTGTCGATCGCCGCTTCGGTGTCGGCGCGCATCCCGGCCAGTTCGGCTTCGAGCTGCTTCTTGGCTTCCTGGTAATCGGTTTCCATGGCTTTCCGCTGCTCGGCCATCGCCGCCAACTCCTCTTCGTGCTTTCGCTGCGCGGCCTCGACCTCGGCCTCGGCCGCTGCGATCAGCGCGTCCGCCTCGCTCCGCGCCTCGGCCTGCATCTCGGAAACCTCCTCGACCGCACGCTGCAGCATCTTCGCCATCCGGCGCTGCACCGCGTGGGGTGAGGGTGAGGTGTCGGTGAGGACGGCGACCTCCTTGCGCAGCGCGGCCGTCTGGTCGCCGGCTTCCTTCAGCCGGGACCTCAGGCTCTCGACATCGTCGAGCAGCAACTGCTGCTTGGTGGTCAACATCTCGATGTGGGCATCGACCGCGGCCGGGTCGTAGCCCCTGAACATGCGAGTGAACGCTTTCGTGGGTTCGGTTATCACTGCCAATTCCCCCTCCTGGCAACGTGTGGTGACGCGGAGAGACCGACCCCCGCGTCCGAGTATGTCACGGGCGCGCAGGCCCACGCCTATGCCCGACGGTAGCTGTGCAGCCGGTATCGCAGCCCCGTGCGGCTGACCTGCCACTCCCCCGTCTCACCCAGCCAGGCGTCGTCGAGCACAGGCGCCAGCGCGTCGTCGTCGTCGCGCCGCAGGTCGACTTCGACCTCGGTGACCTCACACCGCGTGGCGTGGGGCAGCGCGAGCAGATAGACCTGCTCGCCACCGATCACCCACGTCTCGGGCTCGGTCTCGGAACCGGCAAGAGCCGCCTCGAGCGATCCGACGACCTGTGCGCCGTCGGCCACGAAGTCCCTCCGGCGCGAGAGTACGACATTCCTGCGACCGGGCAGCGGCCGGACCTTGGCAGGCAGCGACTCCCACGTGCGCCGGCCCATCACCACGGTGTTCCCGATGGTCAGCTCTTTGAAGCGGGCCAGGTCCTCGGGTACTCGCCACGGGATGTCGCCACCACGGCCGATGATGCCCGACGTCGACTGCGCCCACACCAGGCCGAGGTCGGTCATACAGCGACGGGGGCTTTGATCGCGGGGTGCGGGTCGTAGTTCTTCACGACGACATCGTCGTAGGTGTAGTCGAAGATCGAATCCCGGTGTCCCAGTAAAAGTTCCGGATATTGCCGCGGCTCGCGGCTGAGCTGGGTGCGCACCTGCTCGACGTGGTTGTCGTAAATGTGGCAGTCGCCGCCCGTCCAGACGAACTCACCGACCGACAGACCGGCCTGGGCGGCCATCATGTGGGTGAGCAGCGCGTAGCTGGCGATGTTGAACGGCACACCGAGGAAGAGGTCGGCGCTGCGCTGATACAGCTGACAGCTGAGCCGGCCGTCGGCCACGTAGAACTGGAAGAACGCGTGGCACGGCGGCAGCGCCATCTGCGGGATCTCGCCGACGTTCCACGCCGACACGATGATGCGCCGCGAGTTTGGGTCGCTGCGCAGCAAGTCCAGCGCCGCGGTGATCTGGTCGACGTGCTCACCCGTCGGCGTCGGCCAGGACCGCCACTGCACGCCATAGATAGGCCCGAGATCGCCTGTCTCGCTTGCCCATTCGTCCCAGATGGTGACGCCGTGCTCGTGCAGCCAGGCGACATTCGAGTCGCCGCGCAGGAACCACAGCAACTCGTAGATGACCGACTTCAGATGCACCTTCTTGGTGGTGAGCAGCGGGAAGCCGGCCGACAGGTCGTAGCGCAACTGCCGGCCGAACAGGCTGCGGGTCCCGGTGCCGGTGCGGTCGGCTTTGGCCGTGCCCCGCTCGAGCACCAGGCGCAACAGGTCCTCGTATGGCGTCGGGATCGGCACGCGGCCAGCTTAGCTCCCGGGGCCAGGAGTAGAACGGGTCCCATGCCGAACATCATCGACACCATCGCCACCGCTGACGGGACCTGCACCGTCCACTTGTTCACCCCCGATGGTCCGGAATCCCAAGTTCCGTGGCCCGGCGTGGTCATGTACCCCGACGCCGGCGGATTGCGCCACACCTTCGAACAAATGGCGGCCAAATTGGCCGGATACGGCTACGCCGTGCTTCTTCCCGACGTGTACTACCGCAGCGGCGAGTGGGCCCCGTTCGACATGGCCACCGTGTTCGCCGACGAGAAGGAACGCAGGCGGCTGTTCGGGATGATCGGCAGCATCACCCCGGACAAAATGGCCGGCGACGCCGTCGCCTTCTTCGACTACCTGTCGGCCCGGCCGGAGGTGTCCGGGGAGCGCTTCGGCGTGTGTGGCTATTGCATGGGCGGCCGTACGTCCTTGGTGGTCGCCGGTCGGGTACCCGAGCGCGTCGCCGCTGTGGCGTCCTTCCACGGCGGCGGCCTGGTGACCGACACGGCGGACAGTCCGCACCTGCTGGCCGACCGGATGCGCGCGACGGTGTATGTGGGTGGCGCCAAAGATGACGCGTCCTTCACGCACGACCACGCCGAGCAGCTCGACAAGGCGCTGACCGCCGCCGGCGTGCAGCACACCATCGAGTGGTATCCGGCGGCCCACGGGTTCGCGGTTCCGGACAACGCGCCGTATGACCCGGCCGCGGCGGAGCGGCACTGGCAGGCCATGACCGAGGTCTTCGGTTCCGCGTTACCGCGCTAACCCGTCCAGCAGCAGCGTTGCGGCCACCGCCGCGCCGTCGGTGCGGATCTTTGCGGCCACGGCACCCGCCCGCGCACGGATATCCGGCGACAGGGCCGTCTCGAGCGCGGCCGACAGCGACTCGGCGGTGGGCGCCGGGCCGTCGTGCGCGACACCGATGCCCAGGTCCGCCACCCGGCCCGCCCAATACGGCTGATCGGCCCCCTGCGGCAGTACCACCTGCGGCACACCGGCCCGCGCGGCAGTGGTCGTGGTGCCCGCGCCGCCGTGGTGCACGACTGCGGCGACGCGGGCGAAGAGCGCCCGGTGGTTGAGCTCACCGACGGCGAGGCAGTCGTCGCCGTCGTCCACCGGGGCCAGGCCGGACCAGCCCCGGTAGAGAATCGCCCGGCGGTCATGGGTGCGGACGGCCTCGACCACCGCCCGGGAGAGGTCGGTCGCGGCGCGCATCGGCATGCTGCCGAAGCCCACGTACACCGGCGCCGAGCCGGCGTCGAGGAACTCCGCCACGTCGGCAGGGAGGGGACGTTCGTCGGGCAGCAGCCACGCCCCGGTCTGGACCACATCGAGCCCGCTTCGCTCCGGCCACGGGCCCAGCGTGGGATCAGCCGCCAGCCATGGACGCTCGGTGAGGGCGTAGTCGCGGATGTCATCCACCGGCGGCAGACCCAGCGACGCGCGGTGGTCGTTGAGCGTCGGGCCGAGCAGCGTGTTCATCTGCTGGGCGTCCCTCCGCCACAGCACCCGGTTGTCGATCAAGCCGGGCGGAAACTGGCCGGCATACGTAGGGGGCAGGTGGTGCGGTGACGGCAGGATGGTCGGTTGGTAGCTCACGTAGACGTAGGGAATGCCCAGGCGCTCGGCCACCGACCGCGCGCCCGCCGCGACCGGCGGGAAGCCGGTGGCCACCAGCAGGTCACATCCGTCGGCCGCGGCGGCCACCGTGTCGAATTGCGCGGCCACCAGCCCGTCCAGGTGCCGGCGGAGGTCGTCTTCGGACGGCGTGAGGCCGGCCGCCATCGCACGCCACAAATCGCCGAATGGCACCAGCGACAGGCCGTTGCCGGCCAACAATTCCGCGAATTCCCGGTCCGGCGGCGCGCACACCCGAACCTGCGCGCCGAGCGCCCGCAACTGAACCCCGAGCGCCGCAAGCGGTTCGACCGCCCCGCGCGAATCGTGAGTGGACAGCAACACCCGCATTCCGACGTTCTTCACCTCCGGCGTGCGGTCGGCCGCCTCGTCGCCCACCGCGGACCGACACCTTCGCATGAAACGGCGGCCCGTGGCCCGCGTCGATCAGGAAGGAGATTCCGATGACTCCGCGAATACCGCGGCAAAATAACGGAGTTTGCCCTCCGCGGCGGGCCGCGGGGAAAAAATCAATCCGAGCCCAACTAGGTCGGGGGCAGGCCCACCAATTCGGCCAGCCGGGCGCGGTGACGGTAGGCGGTGCCGAAGATCAACTGGTCGCTCTTGGCGCGCTTGAGATAAAGGTGCGCCGGATACTCCCACGTCATGCCGATGCCGCCGTGCAGCTGCACGCACTCCTCGGCCGCATGCACGGCGGCGCCGCTGCAATACGCCTGCGCGACGGCGGCCGCGACGGCCGCGTCTTCGTCCCCGCGGGCACACGTGTCGGCGGCGTAGCGGGCCGCCGCCGTCGCGGCGCCGATTTCGAAATACAGATCGGCCAACCGGTGTTTGATCGCCTGGTACGAGCCGATCGCGCGGCCGAACTGCTTGCGCTGCTTGGCATATTCCAGCGTGGTCTGGAAACACCAAAGGGCGACGCCAAGCTGTTCGGACGCGAGCAGGGCCGCCCCCGTACGCAGCGCCTCGGTGACCGCCCCGGCGGCCGGCCCGACGCGAGACGAGGCGACCGCCGAAAAGCGCACATTCGCAAGGGGCCTCGTCATGTCCAGCGCCAGCAATGGCGACACCTCCACACCGGCCGCGGTGCGCGAGACGGTATGCAGCTCGTGTCCGTCCGGACCGGCAACCGACACCACCAGCACGTCGGCCTGCGCGGCGCCGGCGACGCTGGTGACCGATCCGCTCAGCCCGTCTGCGCCGCCGGCCACCGCCCCGGGCGGATCCCCGGGCGCGGTCGAGAGCGGCACCACCAACGCCGCGGTCAGCTCGCCCTCGGCCAGCGCGGACACGGTCTCGGTATCGCCGGCCTGCAACAGCGCAACGGTGGCCAGCACCGCGCTGGACAAGAACGGCACCGGCGCGACGGACCGGCCGATCTCCTCCATGACGACCGCGGCCTCGCGGGCACCCGCCCCCGCCCCGCCAAGCGACTCCGGAACCAGCAGGCCGGCCACCCCGAGCTCGACGGCCAGTGTCCGCCAGACGCTTGAGAAGTCTTGCGGTTCGGGGTCATAGGCGCGGGCGACCGATTCGGGCGGGCAGCGGTCGGCGAACAGATGCCGAACGCTGTCGCGCAAGGCCTCCTCGGTGTCCGAGTACAGCAGGTCACTCACCGGTCCAGGTCCTTCCAGGCGACGTCTTTGTCGACGCGGTGCTCGCCCGGCAGGCCGAGAATGCGCTCGGAGATGGTGTTGCGCAGGATCTCCGAGGTGCCGCCCTCGATCGAGTTGCCGCGAGCCCGCAGATAGCGGTATCCGGGCTCGCGCCCGACCAGATCGACGACTTCGGTCCTGCGCATGGTCCAGTCGTCGTACCGCAGCCCCGCCTCGGCGTGCAGCTCGATGTCGAAGCCCGAAATGGCTTGCGCCAGCTTGGCGAAGGCGATTTTCATGCCGGCGCCCTCCGGTCCGGGCTGACCCACCTGGGCCTGCTGCCGCAGCCGCTCGCCGGCCAGGCGAAGGACTTCCGCGTCGACCCACAGCTTCATCAGCTCGTCGTGCATCGCGGGATTGCGCAGCCCGGGGTCATCCCGCCACGCCTTGGTGACCTTCCCGATGATCCCGCCCTCGCGCGGCGTTCCGGCGCGCGTACCGATCGCGACGCGCTCGTTGTTGAGCGTGGTGGTCGCGACCCGCCAGCCGCCGCCGACCGGGCCGAGCCGGTTCGCGTCGGGCACCCGAACATCGGTGAGGAACACCTCGTTGAACTCCGCCTCGCCGGTGATCTGACGCAGCGGGCGCACCTCGACACCGGGCTGCGTCATGTCGCACAGGAAGTACGTCAGGCCAAAGTGTTTGGGCACCGTCGGGTCGGTGCGGGCAACCAGGATGGCCATCTGCGCGTGCTGCGCCATCGATGTCCAGACCTTCTGCCCGTTGACAATCCAGTCGTCACCGTCGCGGACCGCTCGGGTGGCCAACCCGGCCAGGTCAGAGCCCGCGCCGGGTTCGCTGAACAACTGGCAATACACTTGCTCACCGGTGAACAAGGGGCGCAGGAACTTTCGTTTCTGCTCGTCGGTCCCGAACGCCGCGATGGTGGGCGCCGCCATGCCCATCCCGATGAAGTTCTTCGCGGTGCCTCCCACCGGGGCGCCGGCGGCCGCCAGCTGGGCGTCGACGAGTTCCTGGGCCTTTCGCGGCAGGTCCAGCCCGCCGAAGCCGTGCGGCAGGTGCACCCAGGCCAGGCCCGCGTCGTACTGCGCGCCAAGGAATTCGCGCGGATCGGTGGCGGCCGGGTCATGCTCGTCCAGCAGCGCCTGCACCCGCGCCTTCAGGTCCGTCGCCAATTCATCGGAGCTCATGGCTAGCCCTGCGGTCGAAAGCCCTGTGCCGCACCGAGCAGCAGGCCGCCGTCGATCACCATCGTCTCGCCGGTGATCCAGCTCGCCGCGTCGGAGACCAGGAAGGCCACGGCGGCGGCCACGTCGATGGGCTCACCGATGCGGCCGAGCGCGATCGACGACGCGAGCGGGTCCTCGTGGTCCTTCCACAGCGCCTCGGCCAACCGGGTCCTGACGACCCCCGGGGCGATCGCGTTGACCCGGACCCGGGGCGACAGTTCCAGCGCCAGCTGCTTGGTGACGTGGATCAGCGCCGCCTTGGTGGCGTTGTACATGCCCATGGCCGGCGATTGGTGCAGGCCGCCGATGGAGGCGGTGTTGACGATCGCGCCGCCGTGCTCGCCCATCCACGACTTGACGACGAGCGAGGTCCACAGCAGCGGGGCCCAGAGGTTGACGTCGAAGATCTTGGTGAAACGGGCGTGGTCCTGGTCGATCAGCGGGCCGTACGCCGGGTTGGTCCCGGCGTTGTTGATCAGGATGTCCACGCTGCCGAAACGCTCGCATGTGAGGTCCACGCAGCGCCGGGCGGCGTCCTCGTCGACGGCGTGCGCGCCGACGCCCAGCGCGTTGCCGTCCACCTGCGCCGCGGCCTCGTCGGCGGCCTCCTGCTTGCGGGCGGTGAGCACCACGTTGGCCCCGGCGGCCGCGAGCTGTTGGGCGATCGCGAGCCCGATCCCGCGGGATGCGCCGGTGACGATCGCGGTTCGGCCGGTCAGATCCAGTGAGGTCATCGAGCTGCGCCTTCCGTCGCGAAAGCCAACGGTTTACCGTTCGCTATATGGATGTGTTTACACGTGTGTCAGCGTGGTATGCGAACCGCATGTCCACGAAATTAACCCTCACGAAAAGACTGGTGGTGGGCGGGGCTGCGGCAGCAGCAATCGCGGTCGCGCCGATCGCCGTAACCGATTCCCTGGCTTCCGCACCTGCGCAGTCCGCGGCGCCCACGCACGTGGTGTTCAAGGACGATCCCAGCGGCGGAGGCTGTGACGCCAACGGCAACTGCGGTTCGGGCGGGCAGAACAGCGGCCCGGGCGGCGGTCCCGGCGGCCAGGGCTGCGTCCCGGGCGTCGGCTGCGGCTCCGGCGGCCAAAACGCCGGACCCGGCGGAATCCCCGGCGGCCAGGGCTGCCTGCCCGGCGTCGGCTGCGGTTCCGGCCACGCCTGATCAGCCCGAGAAACGCGGCTCCCGGAGCCTGGCGATCCAGGCCCGGGTGTCCGCGGGGTCAATGACGTCGTCAAGTTCGAAGGTGGTGGCCGCGCGTAGCGCCTTGCCGTGCTCGTAGGCCGCCGCCACCAGCTTGTCGAACAACGCCTGGCGCCTGATGGGGTCACCCTCGGCCGCCAGCTCCTTGCTGAACCCGAGGCGCACGGCGCCCTCGAGCCCCATCCCGCCGATCTCCCCGGTCGGCCAGGCGATGGTGAACTGCGGGGCGCGGAAGGAACCGCCGGCCATCGCCATCGCCCCGAGCCCGTATCCCTTGCGCAAAATGATCATTCCGACGGGCACCGTCAAGCGCGCACCCAGAACGAACATCCGTCCGAACCGCCGGACCGCCGCGTCCTTCTCCGCCTCGGGGCCGACCATGAAGCCCGGGGTGTCACAGAGCGAAACCACCGGCAGCCCAAACGATTCACACAGGGCGAGGAAATCGCCGGCTTTGTCGGCCGCCTCCGCGTCGATGGCGCCGCCGAGGTGATGCGTGCTGTTGGCGATCAGCCCGTAGGCCGCCCCTTCGACCCGGACCAGGGCGGTGACGATGCCGACGCCGTAGTCGGGACGCAGTTCCAGCACGGACCCGGTGTCGACGATCGCCTCGATGGCCCGATGCACGTCATAGGCGCGTAACCGATTCTGCGGCACCACATGCCGGGCCAGCCGCGGATCGGGCGCCGCCCAATCATCCACGTTGCCCTGGAGATACGACAGGTACTGCTTGGCCATCGAGACCGCGTGCGCCTCGTCGCGGGCGACCAGGCTGACCACGCCGTTGCGCCGCTGCACGCCGATCGGCCCGATCGCCTCCGGCGGGTAAACCCCCAGCCCGCCGCCCTCGATCATGGCCGGTCCGCCCATCCCGATGTTGGCGTCCGGGGTCGCGATGATCACGTCGCACACCCCGGCCAGCGCGGCGTTTCCCGCGAAGCACCGGCCCGAGACGATCGATACCAGCGGCACCCGGCCGCTCAGCGCGGCCAGCATCCGGAAGGTCGGCACGTCCAGACCGGCGGCGCCGCCGACGTCGGTGTCCCCCGGCCGCCCGCCGCCGCCCTCGGCGAACAGCACCACCGGCAGCCGTTTGCGGGCGGCCAGGTCGAACACGCGGTCGGTCTTGGCGTGGTTGCGCATGCCTTGCGTGCCCGCCAGCACGGTGTAGTCGTAGGAGACCACGACGGCCTCGGCCGCCGCTCGCCCGAAACGGTCCGCGCCGATGGTGGCTAGGCCGGCGACCAGGCCGTCGGCCGGGGTGTTGACGATGAGGTCGTCTTCCGAACGCCGGCTGCGCTGCGCCGCGATGGCCAGCGCGCCGTATTCGACGAAGCTGCCGGGGTCGACCAGATCGGCGATGTTCTCCCGCGCGGTGCGACGGCCTTGCTTGTGCCGCTTGGCGACCGCGGCCTCGCGGCCCTCGTCGAGGGTGAACAGATGCCGCCTGCGCACCTCGTCGAGGTCGGCGCGCGGCCGATCGAGATCCGTTGCGGCCGTGGATGAGTCGTCCCTTGCGTCGGCAGCGGTGCGGGCGAACACCAGCAACGGGTCACCGGTTCCGACGACCTGCCCGGGCGTCACCAGATTGCGGACCGTCCGCAGCGCGTCCGGCGCGACGAGCACATGCTGCATCTTCATCGCTTCGAGGACGACGAGCTGGCTACCCGCCGGGTGTTCGGCGCCTTCGGGCACCACCTCGACCACCGTGCCGGCCAGCTGGGCACGCAGCACGTCCTCGCCGGGATAGAGCTCGACCGAAACCGCACGGACGTCGTGCTGGTGCGACGCGGCCGCCGCCGCCAGCTCGGGCAACCTCTCGTCGACGAAACCGGTGCTCACGCAACCGGATTGAACGGCGGGGTCATCCAACAGCGCGTGGAGGAACTCGATGTTGGTGCGGACCCCCTCGATGCCGAACTCGGCGAGCGCGGTCCGGGCCTTCCGCAACGCCGTCTGCGGCGACGACCCGTGCACATGGGCGACCACCTTCGCCAGCAGTGAATCGTATTGTGGGGTGACGACCAGGCCGGTCCTGCCGTAGGTGTCGACGCGGATCCCCGGCCCGCTCGGCGGCGAGAACGCGGTGAGCGTGCCGGCCGCGGGCACAACGGAGAGGTCGGGGGCGAAAGTCTCCATGTTGACCCGGGCCTGGATGGCGATGCCGCGATGCGCCGCGGGCTCCCCGATGATTTCGTTGCCGTCGGAGGCGATCCCGGCCGGCAGCCCGAGCTGAAAGTAGGAGGCACCCCCGGCGATGGCCAACTGGATGGCCACCAGGTCGAATCCGGTCGTCTCCTCGGTGACCGTGTGCTCCACCTGGATTCTCGGGTTCACTTCGAGGAAGACGAATTCCTCACCGGCGACCAGGAATTCGACGGTGGCCAGCCCCCGCAGCCCGACCCGCGCGCACAGCACGACCGCGGCCTGATGCAAGCCGCGCCGCAATGCATCGGAAAGCCCTTGGGCGGGAGCCATTTCGACGAGCTTCTGGTAACGCCGCTGGATGCTGCAGTCGCGGTCGCCGAGCGCGAGCGCGCGGGTTTGGTGCCCGGCCGGCGCGGCGACGACCTGGACCTCGATGTGCCGCGCGCCGTCGAGCAGCGCCTCGGCGAATAGCGCCGGGTCGCCGAAGCCCAGTTGCGCCTCCGCGGCGCACTGTTGGTAGGCGCTGCCGATCTGGTCGGCGCTGCGCACGGTGCGCATTCCCCGCCCACCCCCGCCGGCGAGCGCCTTGATCATGATGGCGCCGCCCTGGGCCTCGAAGAACGCTTCGATCTCGGCGACGCTGCTCGGCCCGTCGGTCGCGGGCAATACCGGCACCCCGGCGGCGATGGCGGCGCCGCGGGCGGCGGACTTGTTGCCCACCAGTTCGAGCGCGTCCGCGTCCGGTCCCACGAATGCGTAGCCCGCGCCGGCGCAGGTGCGGGCGAATTCGGGGTTCTCACTGAGGAACCCGTATCCGGGGTGGATCAGCTCCGCGCCGGAACTCTTGGCCGCGGCCAGCATGGCGGGCTGGTCCAAGTAGGCCCGCGCACCGGTGCCGGGGAGGCCGATCGCTTCGTCGGCGGCATGCACGTGCGGGCTTTCGGCATCGTCTTCGGCGTAGACCGCGACCGTTCGCATGCCCAATTCGACTGCCGTGCGGATGATTCGAAGCGCGATCTCGCCGCGGTTGGCGACCAGCAGGGTCGCGCTCATCGCAGCGGCTCTCCCCACTGCACCTGTTCGCGCAGCTTGCCCTTGAGCAGCTTGCCGCCGGCGTTGCGCGGCAGCGCGCCGTCGACCACCGTGACGTATTGCGGCACCTTGAAGTCGGCGAGTTGCTCGCGGCAGTGGTCGAGCACCGCCGGCACGTCGATCCCGTCCGCACTGCCGACCAACACCGCGCCCACCTTCTCGCCCATGACGTCGTCGGGAACCGCCAGCACGCACGCGTCCTGCACCTGGGGTGCCGCCAGCAGCACGGCCTCCACCTCGACGCTGGAGACGTTCTCACCGCCGCGGTTGATGATGTCCTTGAGCCGGTCGACGATGTACACCCGGCCCGCCTCGTCGACCCGCACGACGTCGCCGGTGTGCAGCCAGCCGTCCACGATGGTGGCCGCGGTCGCTTCCGGCCTGTTCCAGTACCCGGCGGTCACGTTGGCCCCGCGCACCACCAACTCACCGACGCCCGGGTCGTCGCCGCCGAACGGAATAAGGCCGAGGTCGACGGACGGGACCGCGTAGCCGACCGAGTCGGCGTGCTCGACGGCATCCCGGCTGGGCAGCACCGTCATCAGCGACGCGGTCTCGGTCATGCCGTAGCCGTTGAAGACCGTGGCTTGCGGGAAGGCGTCCTGGACCGCCCGCACCAACGACGGGGCGATCGGGGCGCCGCCGTAACCCACCCAGCGGACGCTGGAAACGTCGGCGTCGGCAAAGGCGTTCTGCCGCAGCATCAATGCGTAGACCGCCGGAACGGTGACCATGACGGAGATGCGCTCGGCGCCCAGGGTGGCGATCAGGGCGTCCAGGTTGAGGGCGGGCATGATCACCGAGGCCCCGCCCAGTCGGGCCGCAACCAAAAGCTGTGTGTTGCAACCGGTCACGTGGAACAGCGGCACCGAGATGAGCGTGCGCATTGCTTCGCCCAGGTCTCGGGGCTGGTCGAGACAGCGGATCCCGTTCTCGGTGTTGGTCAGGAAGGCCTGGTGAGTGGTCGGCACTCCCTTGGGGTGGCCGGTGGTGCCCGAGGTGTAGAACAGCGCGGCGACGTCGGCGGCGCCGAGTCGCTCGGTCACGTAGGGCTGGCCGTCGGGCAGCGGGGTGTCCGCCGCGAGGTCCACCGTCGCCCCGCTGTCGGAGAGGACGAACTCGACTTCCGGTTGCGCCGAGCGCGTATTGACCGCCACCGCAACGCCACCCGCCATCATGGTGCCCCAGAACGCCAGCACCCAGTCGATGCCGGCCGGGTAACGCACCGCGACACGGTCACCCGGTCGCAGCCCGGCGGCGCGCAGCCCTCCGGCGACGCGCGCGGCGCGGTCCCAGAGCTGGCGATAGGTCAACCGACCGGCACCGAGTTCGACCAGCGCCTCGCTGTCCGGGCGCCGGTCGACCTGTTCGGCGAGCATGTCCAGCAGCGTGGCGGGTAAATCGTCGTAATGCGGGACGCCGTCGGCGTCGCGGGACACACCGGTCGTGGGGAACGGGTTATGGTCGCGCGGAATTTCGATCACTGGAGGCATGCCCGGTCCTTACTATCGGCGTGTCCTATCGTGATAGCGGTGACGATCGACGATCCCGCCATCATGCCCGAGGCGTTCTTCACTGTCGACGGTGACTGCTATGTGCCCGGCCGGTTGACGGGAGGGCCGTGGGGTGCGGCGATGGGCGGCCAGATCGTCGGTGGCCTGCTCGATTGGGGCATAGAGCAATCCGGCATCGAACCCGACTTCCAGCCGGCCCGCCTCACGGTCGACCTGTTGCGTCCGGCGTTGCCCGAGCCGGTGCAGATTCGGACCTCGGTACAGCGGGAAGGCCGGCGGATCAAGCTCGTCGACGGGGTGCTGGTGCAGAACGGCAACACCGTCGCGCGGGCCAGCGCGCTGTTCCTGCGCCGAGGGGATCATCCCGACGGGACGGTGTGGTCCGCGCCCCTTCAAATGCCGCCGCTTCCGGCCGATTCCGAGGGCTTCGGAACCGACATGCCGTTCCTGATCTGGGGCTACGGGGCCACCGCCGCGGGCAGCCCGGGCATCGCGGCCGGCGAGTGGGAACAGTCCCATTCCCAGAAGTTCGCCTGGACGCGGATCTTTCGCTCGATGGTGCACGGCCACCCGCTGACCCCGTTCACCCGCCTGGCCTTCGTCGGCGACATCACGAGTTCGCTGACCCATTGGGGCACCGGCGGATTGCGCTACATCAACGCCGACTACACGGTCACCGCGAGCCGCCTGCCCGATGGTGAATACCTGGGCCTGGCGGCGCAGAGCCACTACGGGACGGCCGGTGTCGCGACCGGCGCGGCCACCCTGTTCGACCGGCACGGGCCGATCGGCACGACCTCGGCGCTGGCCCTGGCCCAGCCGGCCGAGGCGTTCAAGCCGGCTTTCGCCTAGACGGCTCATTCCATCAACTGGGCAGCGACCGTAGCCCCGAGTTCCCAGCACGCCTGTAGGTCGCTCTTGTCCGGCTTGCCCGAAACCAGCACGGTCTCTGCGGCTTTCGTCCAACCGAGCCCGGTGGTGATCGACATGACGCCGCGTTCGGCGCCCTCGGTGCCCTCGTTGCCGTGCAGGTACAAGCCGAACGGGCGCCCGCGCGTCGAGTCGAGCAGCTGGTAGTAGGCGCAGTCGAAGGCGTGCTTGAGCGCCCCGCTCATGTAGCCCAGGTTCGCCGGGCTGCCCAACACATAGCCGTCGGCCTCGAGCATCTCGGCCGGCGAGACGGTCAGCGCCGGGCGCCGGACGACCTCGACGCCCTCGATCTCCGGGTCGGTGGCACCCGAGACGACCGCCTCGAACATCTCGTGGCAGTGCGGGGACGGCGTGTGGTGGACGATCAGCAGCGTCTTGGTCATTGGCGGCCCTGCAATTCCAGCGCCGTCTTCATGGCCTCCCGCGCCCGCCTGCGGTCCCCCGCGTAGTCGTAGGCGCGGGCCAGCCGGTACCAGCGCCGCCAGTCGTCGGGGTGGTCCTCGACTTCGGTGCGCACCGAGGCGAACAGTGCGTCGGCGGCCTCGCGCTCGATGCGGCCCGACGCCCGTCGCGGCAGCGCGGCGGTGTCGAGCTCCATGCCGTCGGCCGCGATCAGGTGGGCCAGCTTCTGGTGGGCGAACCCGGACCGCAGGGTCGCCACCATGGCCCACAGTCCGATCAGGGGCATGATCAGCACCGCCAGGCCCAGGCCCACGGCGGCCGCCCGGCCCGAGGCGATCATCGCGACGGCCAGCCGCCCCAGCAGCACGAAGTAAACCAGCATCGCCACGCAGAGGAACGCGATGAGGAACTGGGTGCGCAGGGCGGTGTTCATCGCAGGTTCACTGCAGGTCGAGCAGGGGCTCGAGGCCCACGGTGAGGCCGGGCCGTTCCCGGACGCGCCGCACCGCCAACAGCACGCCGGGCACGAACGAGGTGCGGTCCAGGCTGTCGTGGCGGATGGTGAGCGTCTCCCCCTCGGTGCCGAACAAGATCTCCTGGTGGGCGACCAGCCCGGCCAGCCGCACCGAGTGCACCGGGATGCCGTCGACGTCGGCGCCGCGGGCGCCGGGCAGGCCGGTGCTGGTGGCATCGGGGTTGGGCGGCAAGCCCTTTCGCGCTTCGGCGATCAGCTTGGCGGTGCGCGCTGCCGTGCCCGACGGGGCGTCGGCCTTGTGCGGGTGGTGCAGTTCGATCACCTCGACCGACTCGAAGAAGCGCGCCGCCTGCTTGGCGAAGTGCATCGACAACACCGCGCCGATCGCGAAGTTGGGGGCGATGAGGACGCTCGTGTCAGGCTTGTCGGCCAACCACGACCGCACTTGGTCGAGGCGCTCCTGCGTGAAGCCCGTGGTGCCGACGACGGCGTGAATCCCGTTGCCGATCAGGAACTCTAGGTTGCCCATCACCACGTCCGGGTGGGTGAAATCGATGACCACCTCGGTGCCGGAGTCGGTGAACATGCTCAGCGAATCACCGGCGTCCACCTCCGCGGACAGGGTCAAGTCCTCGGCGGCCTGCACGCCCGCCACCATCGCCGAACCGACTTTGCCCTTAGCTCCCAAGACGCCTACCCGCATGAGCTTCACCCTAGACCGGGCCGCTTCATCCACAGTCGGGTGTTTATCCACAGCAGCCCGCAGTTTCGTGGCCGCAGGCTCCGGAGCCGAATAGTATTCGAACATGCATTCGATTCCTCTTCCGGCCGACGTGAGCGCCGCGCTCGATGCGCTGGATGCGGCCGTCGCGAGGATCGGCAACCTGGACTTCGCTGGGTTGAGCTCCGCCGTCCGGCTGCGGGTGCTGGAAGCCATGGAGAACTCCCACCGGCGCCAGATCGCGGTCGGCACCGACGTGATCGCCGGCTTGGTGAAAGAGGATCCCGGTGACGTCGGCGGTCCGGTTCATAAGGTCGTCGCCGACTGGCTACGGATCAGCTATGCCGACGCGTGCCGTCGGGTTCGAGACGCCAGGCAACTCTCGCCGCGCCTGACCCTCACCGGCCAGGAGCTGCCGCCGGAGCTGCCGGCCACCGCAGCGGCGTGGCGGAGCGGCCTTCTCGATGGGCAGCACCTGCGGGTGATTCAGGCGTTCGTGCGCGACCTGCCGGACGCCGCGCCCGCCGAGGCGGTGGATGCGGCCGAACGTTTCCTGGCGTCGCAGGCGGCGCAACTGCGCCCCGACCAGCTGCAAAAGGTCGCGCACCAGTGCGCCCTGTGGATCAACCCCGACGGGAAATTCTCCGACACCGACCGCGCCCGGCAGCGCGGCTTCAGCTGGGGCGCGCAACGGCTCGACGGGATGAGCGTCGGCAAGCTGGTCGCTTCCCCGGAGTTGCGCGCCAACCTCGACGCCTGGCTGGCGCGTTTCGCGGCCCCCGGCATGTGCAACCCGGACGACGAAACTCCCTGTGTCGAGGGGGAGCCCAGCGAGCAGCGCGCGAACGGTGACGCGCGGAGCCACGCGCAGCGCCAGCATGACGCGATCAACGCCCTGGTCCGCGGTCAGCTGGGCGATCCGAAGCTCGGCCAGCACAACGGTCTACCGGTCGCCGTCATCGTCTCCACCACGCTGCAGGAGCTGACGGGTTGCACCGGGCGCGCGGTGACCGGCGGCGGTACGGTGCTGCCGATGCGCGACGTGATCCGGATGGCAAGCCATGCCTACCACTATCTGGCCGTGTTCGACGAACACTCCGGCCGCCCACTGTATCTCGGGCGGACGCGGCGAATCGCCACACCGGATCAGCGCGTGGTGCTGTATGCGAAGGACCGCGGCTGCACGCACCCAGGCTGCGACGCGCCGGGCTACTGGTGCGAGGTTCACCATCTCGACGACTGGTCCACCGGCGGTGTGACCGATGCCGACAAGCTCACCTTCGCCTGCACTCCACACCACAAGCTGATCGAAAAGGGCTGGCGCACAAGGAAGCTACCCAACGGGCGTACCGAATGGATACCACCGCCGCACAACGACCGCGGGCAGCGCACCAACGACTATCACCACCCCGAGCGCCTCTCGGACCCTTGACCTAAATCGCGAACCGCCCGGCGAACCCGCGCAGCGGCAGGTCGGCGCTGGTGATGAGCCCCGGCGGCGCCGCCACTACCGACTTGATCGAGGCCAGCGCGGGCATGCCGGTGACGGTCATCCCGATGGAGGCGAAGTTGTCGGGATTCGACAAGTCCACCCCGGACTTGGGGAAGATCATGTGCTTGTTGTAGATGCACGGGTCGCCCTTGATCTGGGTGATGTAGCAGCCCTTGATGTTCCAGCTCGGATCCGTGTGCGGCGTCATCTGCCACTCCAGGTGCGTCTCGACCCGGGGAATCCCGTCCACCATGCCCTGGTACCTGATGTAGTTGCCGCCCAGCGAGCCCTTGGGCAGGGTATACCAGCCCAGGTCGACGTCCTTGGTGCAGGCGCCCAGCTCGTAGCTGAACTTCACCTCGTCGAGGGTCAGGTCGAAGCAGTCGGCCATCATCAGCACGCTGTCGGCGAAGACTCGGGTGTACTTCTCCAGCTTGGACGGGATCTCCGGATCGTCCACCGGCTGGCCGTAGCCCACCTCGATCCAGGTGTCCTTGGAGTGGTGGCACGACACATCCACGGACTCGATGGTGGTGACGTTCTCGATATCGGCGACGTCGGCCGAACACACCACGCCCAGTATCTGGTTCAGGCCCGGGTTCATCCCGGTCCCGTAGAACGTCGCGCCGCCCTTTTCGCAGGCCTCCGCGAGCAGCCGGCTCACCGGCTTGCCCGACGGGTGCGGATGGTTCTTGTCGCGGTGCCAGCCGGTGATCCAGTCGGCGGTGGTGACGATATTGATGCCGGCCTCAAGCACCTGTAAGTAGAGGTCCTCGTCGGGAAACACACCGTGGAAGGTGAGCACGTCCGGTTTGGCGGCGATGATCTCCTCGATCGAACCGGTGGCCTTCACCCCGTTGGGCGCCACACCGGCGAGCTCGCCGGCATCGCGCCCGACCTTCTCCGGCGAATAGCAGTGCACGCCAACGAGTTCGAGGTCGGGCTGGGTGGCGATCCGCTTGATCATCTCCGAGCCGACATTCCCGGTGGCCACTTGGAAGACGCGGATCGGTGCTGTACTCATTCCGTTGAGCCTTTCTGCGTTGCGAATGCCTCGGGGTAGAACTGCCTGGCCCACTTGCGGATTGCGGTGAAGCCCTCGTACTCGTCGGTGGCCAGCGCCGGGGGGTCGGAGTAGCGCTGGTGCTGCCAGATCTCGATGTCCTGCTCGAACTGCCGGATCACTTCACGGCCGAACTCGATCGCCTTGAGCTCGGCGCGGGCCGGATCTTTGCCCGGGGTGCGGCCGATGTAGACCATGAAGCGGACATCGGAGGTGAACTCGTCGACCGGGGTGACCGCGGAGATGGTGCGGTTGTCGATCATCCCCCAGCTCTTGGTCACCGCGATGCCCAGCCCGCCGTTGATGGCCTCGACGCCGCTGTTGACGTCCTCGATCTTCTGCCCGTCGTCACCTTCGAAAGTGATGGTGAAGTCGACGAACGACACCGGCTCGGCGAAGTCGTGGCGGGTGAACACCGGCACGATCGGCGTGTTGTGCACGAACTTGAAATGTGCGAAGTCGACACCGTTTTCGAGCACGTACTGGGGATGGAGCTCCAGGGCCGGCCGGTACAACCGCCGCTGGGGGTAGTAGTCGTCCGGGTTGCTGCCGTCGCTGAACGCGCCGAACACGTCCGGCGCGTCAAAGTACGGCTCGCGACGCTCGACGTCGTGCCAGATGTAGACCGACTCGTTGCGTTCCACCACGGGGTAGGTGCGAATACGCCGACCGCGGTTGGGGCGATCCTGGTACGGAATGCGGACGTTGCGGCCCTCCTGGCTCCACTGCCACCCGTGGAACGGGCACTGCAGCACCTCGCCGACGACCGTGCCGCCGTAACCGAGATGCGCGCCGAGGTGTTCGCAGTAGGCGTTCATCACGGTGAGCTGCCCGGATTCGGCCCGCCACGCGACCATCTCCTGGCCGAAGTACTTCATCTTGTGCACGTCGCCCATACCGATCTCGTCGGACCAGGCGACCTGGAACCAGCCGGTTGGTTCCATCGACAACGGCGGCTTAGCCATGGGGGATCCCTCCTTGAGAACGAATGATAGGCCGCGCCCCCACGAAATCAAAGTACCCTCTATGAAACTACGGTGGTGCGATACGCTCGGCAGATGACGCGGCAGGTGAGCGGGGCCGGAACCGCGAACCGGCGCCCCAACCGGCGTGGCAACGCCACGCGCGAGAGCATGCTCGAAGCCGCACTCAAGTCGTTGGCCTCCGGCGACCCGGGCTCGGTGTCGGCCAATCGCATCGCCAAGGAGATCGGCGCGACCTGGGGCGCCGTGCAGTACCAGTTCGGCGACACCGACGGGTTCTGGGCGGCGGTACTGCACCGCACCGCCGAGCGTCGCGCCGCAACCTTCTCGACCCTGTCAACGCCGATCTCACCGGACGCGCCCCTGCGCGAGCGGGTCGGCGCCATCATCGACACCCTTTACACGGGGTTGGCGTCGCCGGATTCCCGCGCGATCGAGAACCTCCGTGCGGCGCTCCCCCGCGACCCCGACGAGCTCGAGCGGCTCTTCCCGCGCACCGCCGCCGAGTTGTTCTCCTGGGGCAAGAGCTGGCTGGAGACCTGCCAGAATGCCTTCGCCGGTCTCGACGTCGACCCGGACCGGGTGCGCGAGGTGGCCGCCCTGATCCCCGGCGCGATGCGCGGGCTGGTGTCCGAGCGCCAACTCGGCTCGTACGCCGACCTGGACATGGCGCGGCGGGGCCTGACCAGCGCGCTGGCCGCCTATCTGGAGCAATCCCGCCGGTGACGGTGGGCGACATCACGATCCGCCAAGCCGGACCGGCCGATCTCGCGAACGTCGCCGAGATGCACTATCCGGTCTGGCGGCAGTCCTGGGCCGGCATCCTGCCGGACGCCACCCTCGACGTCCTCGGATCGCCGCGGCGCTGGGCGGTGCTGGCGTACCCGCGAATCCTGCAGCGCCGCAACTGGAGCATGTGGGTCGCCGAATCAGGTTCGGCGACAATCGGAATGACCATCTTCGGACCGGACCCTGCCAATCCCGAGCAGGTCGAACTCAACTCGCTGTACATCGCGGCGGAATGCCAACGGCGCGGTGTCGGCGAGCGCCTGCTCGCCACCGCTCTGGCCGAAAGCCCGTCGGTTGACGTCGTCCTGCGGTGCGCGGAGCGCAACACCCAAGCGCGAACCTTTTACGAGAAGAACGACTTTCACGCCGACGGACGCACAATGGACTGGGAGCCTTTGCCCGGCATCAAGGTCGCCCATCTGGGCTACCGGCTCAGCCGGCGGTGACGTGACGGCGCAAGTCGTACTGTTCGAGATCGGTGTTCGCCAGCATGGCGCGGTGTGCGCCCGGCGTGAAGGGCCACACCTCGGGCACCCCGTCCTTGTTCAGATACCAACTCTGGCAACCGGTGGTCCACACGGTGTTCGGCATCGCGGCGCGCAGCTTGGCGTTGAAGTTGTCGGTCGCCGGCCCGGTCGGCTCGACGGTGTCGAATTCGCCGCGCCGCCAGCGCTGAATCCACCGCAGGATGTGGTCGGCCTGCGATTCGGCGACGGTGGTGAGCGCGAGGTTGCCGACCGGGCTGTGCGGACCCAGCATCATGAAGAAGTTGGGGAAGCCCGGCAGCGCCACGGTCTGGTAGGCCCGCGGGCCGTCACGCCACACGTCGTCGGCGGCGATGCCGTCTCGGCCGATCAGCCGCATCGGCCGGAAGAACGCGTGGGTGTCGAATCCGGTGGCGAGCACGATGATGTCCGCCTCGTGCAGGACGCCGTCGCCGGTCACGATGCCGCGCGGTTCCACGTGATCGATAGCGGCGGTGACCAGTTCGACGTCGTCGCGCTGGATGGCGCGGTAGAAGCCATTGGACATCACCAGCCGTTTGCACATCGGCGTGTAGTCGGGGGTCAGGGCGCGGCGCAGCTCGGGGTCGCGGACCTCGCGCAGGCTGGCGCGGCACAGCGCCCCCATGATCTTTCGGCGCAGGCCCGGCTTGGTGAGACCGGCGGCGAACAGGTCGAAGCCGAAGCTGTAGCAGCGGTAGGCCATCCGGTCGAGCCAGCCGAACCTGTTGTGGGTGATGTTGGTGAGCCGGCTGTACCGGGGGTTGGGCAGCCGAAGCACCCACTGCGGGGTGCGCTGGAACAGCATGACCCGGCCCGCCACGCCGGTCAGGCCGCAGACGAGCTGCACGCCCGTCGACCCGTTGCCGATGATCGCGATCCGGCGACCGCGCAACTCGACGGAATGATCCCACCGCGCCGAGTGAAAAGCCCGCCCGCCGAAGTCCTGTAGGCCGGGGATCGAGGGTAGGCGGGGGTGATGGAGCACGCCGGTGGCGCAGATCAGGAAGTCGACGCTCGATTCCTCCCCGGCGTCCGTGCGCAGCCGCCAGCGGCCGCCCTCGAAGCGCGCATTGGAGATCTCGGTGCCGAACCGGATGCGGTCGCGCAACCCGAAGCGGTCGGCGACGTCGCGGAAATAGGCCTGGATTTCGCGGCCGGGCGAGAACAGGTGCGACCAGTTGGGATTTCGGGCGAACGTGTACTGGTAGACCCGCGAAGGGATGTCACACACCAGACCCGGGTAGGTGTTCTCGCGCCAGGTCCCGCCGACCTCGTCGGCTTTCTCATAAATGATGACATTCGTTATCCCGCTGCGCAGCAACGCGATTGCGATGCACATGCCCGACATGCCCGCTCCGACGACGGCTACGGCGGGATCGCGTCGCATCGTCGCCGGCTACTCGGACTCGGCGCGCTGCTTGAGGCGCTGCAAGGTGAGCCGGATGTGTTCGGTGTTGGCGGCCACGCGATCTGGCACACCGGTGGCCTTGCCGGCGATCTTGCGAAACCAGCCGGGCCGGCGATCCCAGGTGCTTTCGGTGACCCGGCAACCACCATCGGCCGCGACGATGTCGTATTGCCAGCGCGCGATCGGAAGCACGGAGTGCCGCACATCGAACGCGAAGAGGCGGCCCGGTTCCGCGTCGGTGACCGTGCACTTTGTGCTCCAGCGCCGTTTGCTGCTTTCGTTGTGCCCGGTGAAGACCGCGCCGGGACGCGCCGCATCGCCCTTGCACCACTCCATCGCCACCGCCTCCTCTGCGAACGAGGCCAGCGTGGGCAGGTCGGTGATGAGCCGGTACACCACGTCCGGGCGGGCGTCGACCTGCACGGTATCCGACACGCAGGGGTCAGTCATGGGCCGATCATAGCCAGCGCTCGCGCGGTTTCACCTCGATTGCGGCCCATCCGAACTTTCTCCACACTGAAGGGCGAACCTTTTAAAGCAAGGGGCAACCATGCGAGTCGGCGTACCGACCGAGACCAAGGCCAACGAGTTCAGGGTGGCAATCACGCCCGCGGGCGTCGCCGAACTGACCCGCCGCGGCCACGAGGTGCTCGTCCAGGCCGGCGCCGGGGAGGGGTCGTCGATTCCCGACGAGGAGTTCAAGGCGGCGGGGGCCCAACTGGCCGATTCGGCCGAACAGGTGTGGGCCGACGCCGCCCTGCTGCTCAAGGTGAAGGAGCCGATTCCGGCCGAATACGGCCTGTTGCGGCAGCATCAGGTGCTGTTCACCTATCTGCACTTGGCCGCCTCCCGCTCCTGCACCGATGCGTTATTGGCTTCCCGCACAACGTCAATCGCCTATGAAACTGTGCAGGCCGCCGACGGCAGCCTTCCGTTGTTGGCCCCGATGAGCGAGGTCGCCGGTCGGCTCTCGGCGCAGGTCGGCTCCTATCACCTGATGCGGTCCCACGGCGGGCGCGGTGTGCTGATGGGTGGGGTCCCGGGCGTCAAACCCGCCGACGTCGTGGTGATCGGTGCCGGCACGGCCGGTTACAACGCCGCCCGGGTCGCCAACGGCATGGGCGCGAGCGTGACGGTGCTCGACCTCAACATCGGCAAGCTCCGACTGCTTGACGCGGAGTTCGGTGGACAGGTCCGCACGCGTTACTCGTCGACGTACGAGCTGGAGGGCACGATCACGCGGGCCGACCTGCTGATCGGGGCGGTCCTGCTGCCGGGCGCCAAGGCCCCGGAACTGGTTTCGAATTCGCTTGTCGCGCAGATGAAGCCGGGTGCAGTGCTGGTGGACATCTCCATTGACCAGGGCGGATGCTTCGCGGATTCCCGGCCGACCACGCACGACGACCCGACGTTCGCCGTTCACGACACGCAGTTCTACTGCGTGGCGAACATGCCCAGCGCGGTGCCCAAGACGTCGACCGTGGCGCTGACCAACGCGACGATGCCGTACGTGCTCGAACTGGCCGACCGCGGTTGGCAGGCGGCGTGTCGGTCGGATCCCGCTCTCGCGAAGGGACTTTCGACGCACGACGGCGGGCTGCTGTCCGAACGGGTGGCCACCGACTTGGGGCTGCCGTTCACCGATCCGGCGAGCGTCCTGGCCTAGTCGGCTTCCACCAGGCCGGCGATGATGTCGGCCGCCGGCCCCGGCTGGGCCTCCTTGAACGACGTTCCGGCCCAAAGCGGTATCCCGTTCGGGTCCTCCATGGCGGCCGCCGCCTCGCGGATCGGGGAGGTCATCTGGTTGACCTCCGGGTAGCCCAGCGGCGCGACGTTGTCGAGCAGGCGGGTGAAGTTGTTCTCCAGGCCGCGCGCGTACCGGCCCGAGAAGGCGCGGGTGACAACGGTGGTGCCGAAGACCGGATTCTTCAGGGCGGTGCGGTGCGCGGTGCTGGTGCCCGCTTCGTCGCTGAGCAGCAGCGCGGTGCCGATCTGGGCGGCCACCGCGCCGCGGTGCAACACGGCGGCGACGTCCCGAGCGGTGCCCAGTCCGCCCGCGGCGACGACGGGCACCTCATGCGCGTGCCGGATGCGATCGATCAGGTGGTGCAGCGATTCGTTACCGGGCTCCATGTCGGGCGCGAAGGTGCCCCGGTGCCCGCCCGCGTCGGGCCCCTGCACGATGAGACTGTCCGCGCCCGCGGCGACGGCAATCCCGGCCTCGTACGCCGACGTCACCGTGACCATCACCAGCAGGCCCAGCGCCCCCAGCCGCCGGATGACGTCGGGCGGCGGGACTCCGAAGGTGAACGACACGAGCTCGGGCCGCACGTCGGCGACCACCTCGAGCTTGCGCTCCCAGTCGTCGTCGTCACCGTAATGCGGGTGGCCGACCTCGACCTGGTAGTAGTCGGCGATCTCCTCGAGTTCTTCGGCGTAGTAGTCCAGCGCCATCCAGTCGGCGACGCTGGGTTGCGGAACGAACAGGTTGACGCCCAGCGGCCCGGTGGTGGCCTTGCGCGCGGCCGCGATGTCCTCGGCGAAGCGCTCCGCACTCCGGTGGCCGCCGGGGACGAAGCCGAGCCCACCCGCGTTGGACACCGCCGCGGCCAGCTCGGGCGTGCCCGGTCCGCCGGCCATCGGCGCACCCACGATGGGCACCATGATGTCCCAAAAGCCCAGTACCACGGGGCTAATTTACCATCGCCCGAAGTTGTTGGGGCAGTGACCGTTTGGAGGCATACGGACCCAGGACGGCGGCCCCGTAGGGCTGGCTCAGCAGCCGGTGGGCAACCGCGTTGACCTCCTCGACGCTCACTTGGTCGATCTTGCGCAGGGTGTGCTCGATGCTGCGGTGGTGGCCATAGTTCAGCTCGTTGCGGCCCAGCCGGCTCATCCGGGAGCTGGAATCCTCCAGGCCGAGGACGAGGCCGCCGCGCAACGACCCCTTGGCGATGCGGCACTCGGCCTCGGTGATGCCGTCGTGGGCCACCGACTCGAGGACCTCGTTGGTCACCTGCATCACCTCGGCGAACCGCTCGGGCTGGCAGGCGGCATAGACGGACAGCGCGCCGCTGTCGGCAAAGATGTCCACCGTCGAGTAGACCGAGTAGGCCAGCCCGCGCAACTCGCGAACCTCTTGAAACAGGCGGGAACTCAGCCCCCCACCAAGCGCGGTATGCAGCACCGACAGCGCCCAGCGATGGGGCCAGCTACGTCCCGGGGTGCGTACGCCCAGCGAGACGTGGGTCTGCTCGGCGTCCCGATTGCCCAGCATCAAGCCGGGCCGGCCGGTCACCCGTCCGGCGCCCTTGCGCGGGGCGATGGGCCGGCGCCCGCGCACCAGGTGCGGCCCGAAGTGCTCACGCACCAGCGCCACCACCTCGTCGTGGTCGACATTGCCGGCCACGGCGACCACCATGCGTTCCGGGGTGTAGCGCCGGACATGAAAGGAGTGCAGCTGGGTCCGGGTCATCGACGACACCGACTGCGCGGTGCCGATCACCGGCCGGCCGACCGGGTGGTCACCGAACATCGCGCCCAGGAACATGTCCCCCAGCGCGTCCTCGGGATCGTCGTCGCGCATCGCGATCTCTTCGAGCACCACGTCGCGTTCCAGCTCGACGTCTTCGGTCGCGCAGCGGCCGTTGAGCACCACATCGGCCACCAGGTCGACGGCCAGCTCCAGGTCGCTGTCCAGCACGTGCGCGTAGTAGCAGGTGTGCTCCTTGGCGGTGAATGCGTTCAGCTCCCCGCCGACCGCGTCCATCGCCTGCGCGATGTCCACGGCGCTCCGGGTGGGGGTCGATTTGAACAACAGATGCTCGAGGAAGTGCGCCGCCCCCGCCACGGTGGCGCCCTCGTCGCGCGATCCGACGCCGACCCAGACCCCGACCGAAGCCGAACGCACCGACGGCAGGTACTCGGTGACTACCCGCAGACCGCCCGGAAGCGTGCTGCGGCGCAGTGCGGATTGGCGGTCCGGCTCCGCCTCGGCGATCTGCTTACCCCGGCGCAGGGCGCCCGCACGAGTCGGGCGCGGCCGGGGTAGGTCAGTTGCTGGCGGTCGCGGCATCGGCAGGCGCGGCCACCGGAGCATCGGCTGGGGCAGCGCTGTCCTCCTCGACCAAGACGAGGGAGATCTTGCCGCGCTTGTCGATGTCGGCGATCTCGACCCGCAGCTTGTCGCCGACGTTCACCACGTCCTCGACCTTGGCGATGCGCTTGCCCCGGCCCAGCTTGGAGATGTGGACCAGGCCGTCGCGTCCCGGCAGCAGCGACACGAACGCGCCGAAATCGGTTGTCTTGACCACGGTTCCGAGGAACCGCTCGCCCACGGTCGGCAGCTGCGGGTTGGCGATGGCGTTGATCCGGTCGATCGCGGCCTGCGCCGAGGGCCCGTCGGTGGCGCCGACGAACACCGTGCCGTCGTCCTCGATGGAGATCTGCGCGCCGGTCTCCTCGGTGATGGCGTTGATGACCTTGCCCTTGGGCCCGATGACCTCGCCGATCTTGTCCACCGGGACCTTGATGGTGGTGACCCGCGGCGCGTAGGGGCTCATCTCGTCGGGCGCGTCGATGGCCTCGGCCATGACCTCGAGGATGGTCAGCCGGGCGTCCTTGGCCTGGGCGAGAGCCCCCGCGAGCACCTGCGACGGGATGCCGTCGAGCTTGGTGTCCAGCTGCAGCGCGGTGACGATGTCCTTGGTGCCGGCGCACTTGAAGTCCATGTCGCCGAACGCGTCCTCGGCGCCCAGGATGTCGGTCAGGGTCACGAATCGGCGCTCGGTCTTGCCGTCGACCTCGACGTCGTCGGAGACCAGGCCCATCGCGATGCCCGCGACCGGAGCCTTGAGCGGCACGCCGGCGTTCAGCAACGACAGCGTGGACGCACACACCGATCCCATCGAGGTCGAGCCGTTGGAGCTCAGCGCCTCGGAGACCTGACGGATCGCGTACGGGAATTCCTCGACACTGGGCAGCACCGGCATCAAGGCCCGCTCGGCGAGCGCGCCGTGCCCGATCTCACGCCGCTTGGGCGAACCGACCCGGCCGGTCTCTCCGGTGGAGAACGGCGGGAAGTTGTAGTGATGCATGTAGCGCTTGGAGGTTTCCGGTCCCAGCGAGTCGATCTGCTGGGCCATCTTGACCATGTCCAGCGTGGTCACACCCAGGATCTGGGTTTCGCCGCGCTCGAACAGCGCACTGCCGTGCGCCCGCGGCACCACGGCGACCTCGGCCGACAGCGCGCGGATGTCGGTGATGCCCCGGCCGTCGATGCGGAAGTGGTCGGTCAGGATGCGCTGCCGGACCAGCTTCTTGGTCAGCGAGCGGAACGCGGCGCCGACCTCCTTCTCCCGGCCCTCGTACGTCCCCGAGTCCCCCGTGAGCCGCGTCAGCACCTCGGCCTTCAGCTCGTCGGTGCGCTGGTCGCGCTCGGCCTTGCCGCCGATGGTCAGCGCCTTGGCCAGCTCGTCGGTCGCCACCGAGGCGACCGAGTAGTAGACGTCCTCGCCGTACTCGGGGAAGACCGGGTACTCGGCGGTCGGCTTGGCCGCCGCTCCGGCCAGCTCCTCCTGCGCGGTGCACAGCACGGCGATGAACGGCTTGGCCGCCTCCAGGCCTTCGGCCACCACGGTTTCCGTCGGCGCCTGGGCGCCGCCCTCGACGAGCTCGATGACCTTCTCGGTGGCCTCGGCCTCGACCATCATGATGGCGACGTCACCGTCGACCTTGCGGCCCGCCACCACCATGTCGAACACCGCACGCTCGAGCTGCTCGACGGTGGGGAAGGCGACCCAGGTGCCGTCGATCAGGGCGACGCGCACACCGCCGACCGGACCGGAGAACGGCAGGCCGGAGATCTGGGTGGAGGCCGAGGCGGCGTTGATCGCCACCACGTCGTACAGGTCGTTGGGGTCCAGGCTCATGATCGTCACGACGACCTGGATCTCGTTGCGCAGCCCGGAGACGAACGACGGGCGCAGCGGCCGGTCGATGAGGCGGCAGGTCAGGATCGCGTCGGTGGAGGGCCGGCCCTCGCGGCGGAAGAACGAGCCGGGGATCCGCCCGGCGGCATACATCCGCTCCTCGACGTCGATGGTCAGCGGGAAGAAGTCGAAGTGCTCCTTCGGGCTCTTGCTGGCGGTGGTCGCCGACAACAGCATGTTCTCGTCGTCGAGGTAGGCGACGACGGCGCCGGCGGCCTGCTGGGCCAGCCGGCCGGTCTCAAAACGGATGGTGCGGGTGCCGAAGCTCCCGTTGTCGATAACGGCGGTCGACTCGAACACGCCTTCTTCAATTTCAGCGACAGACATAGGTGTCCGTACGGCCTCTCTGGGTATTTAGCTATTTCGCGTCGTCACGCGCGAGTAACCCGAGAGCTTCCTACGAGAGGAAAAGTCTGAATACGGCTACGGCCATCGATCGAAGCGGCCGACCTGCCCCAGATCCAGAGAAGCCCGGCAGCCACTACCGAAGACCGCCCGATACAGACTGGGCTGCTCCCGTCATGACGCGCTGGAACGGCGCACGCGGATCTGCGTGGCCGCACCGTTCGCTCGGGCCGAACCCGGCCCAGAACGCTCCCACTCTACACGGGCGGACTTGGCCCGAAAGCAGGCCCGGGTCAGCGGCGCAGACCGAGGCGCTCGACCAGCGAGCGGTACCGCGCGACGTCGATCTGGGCGACGTACTTGAGCAGCCTGCGACGCCGCCCGACCAGCAGGAGCAGGCCCCGCCGGGAGTGGTGATCGTGCTTGTGGACCTTCAGGTGCTCGGTCAGGTCGGCGATCCGCTTGGTCAGCAGCGCGACCTGCGCCTCGGGGGAACCCGTGTCGGTGTCATGCAGGCCGTAGGTGCCCAGGATTTCTTTTTTCTGCTCGGCGGTCAGCGCCACGAAACATCTCCATCAATCGGTACCGCGAAAAATCTCGTACGTGGCCGCCGCGGACTGCAGCACACGCCGTGGGGGGCGAGTCTATCAGCGGCTGCGATGTCCGCCGAAATCGCAGGCCAGCACCCAGCCCTTGACAACCTACAACCATTTGGTTGTAGGTTTGGCGGGTGGCCGTAGACGAAGAGGATCGGGTGGACGCCCTCTTTCACGCGCTCGCCGACCGGACCCGGCGCGACATCATGCGCCGGACGCTGGCCGGGGAACACTCGGTTTCCTCGCTCGCCCTGAAATACGACATGAGCTTTGCGGCTGTGCAGAAGCACGTGGTCGTGCTGGAGAAGGCCGGCCTGATCACCAAACGCCGACGCGGTCGCGAGCAGTTGGCCAGCGGTGACGTGGCGGCGGTGCGGTCGGTCGCCGGCATGCTCACCGAGCTGGAGCTCCTCTGGCGGGGCCGCATCGGCCGCATCGACGAACTCATCTCGACCGACCCAACCAAGGAGGACTGACCCATGCCCGTGACCGACGTCAAGCATGACCCGGACGCCCTGACCCTGACCATCACCGCCGACTTCGCCGCCCCGGTGCGGCGCATCTGGCAGATCTACGCCGATCCGCGTCAGCTGGAGAAGGTGTGGGGACCACCGTCGCATCCGGCGACCGTGGTGAGCCACAGCCTCACGCCGGGAAGCCGCACGACCTACTTCATGACGGGTCCGGACGGCGAGAAGTACGCCGGCTACTGGGAGATCACCGCCGTCGACGAGCCGAACAGCTTCTCTTTTCTCGACGGGTTTGCCGACCTGGACTTCAACCCGAACCCCGACATGCCGGTCGCGGAGAACACCTACACCTTCACCGAGCACGGCGGCGGCACGCGCGCGATCTACGTGTGCACCTTCGGTTCCGCCGAGGATCTTCAGCGAGTGCTGGACATGGGCGTCGTCGAGGGCTCCACGTCGGCGATCAACCAGATCGACGACCTGGTTGCTTCCTGAAGCTGCGGCGGTTCAGTCCTGCGCCGAGAGCATCGTGCGCGCCCGGTCGGTGTCGTTGCCCATCTCGTCGATCAGCTCCTTCACCGAGTCGAACCTGCGCTGACCGCGGATGCGGGCGACGAAGTCCAGCGCCACGTACTGGCCGTAGAGGTCGGCGGTGGTGTCCAGGACGAAGGCCTCGACGGTGCGTGTGCGTCCGGAGAAGGTCGGGTTGGTGCCCACCGACACCGCGGCCTGGTAGCGCTCGCCCGGGACGACGGTGCCGGTCACCGGTCCGTGCCCGAGCAGGGTGAACCAGGCGGCATACACGCCGTCGGCCGGGATCGCCGAATACATCGGCGGCGCCACGTTGGCGGTCGGGAAACCCAGCTCCATGCCCCGCCCCTCGCCCCGGACGACGACGCCCTCCACGCGGTGCGGACGGCCCAGCGCCTCCATGGCCGCCAGCACGTCACCGGCGTCCACGCAGGACCGGATATACGTCGACGAATACGTCACGGTCTCGTTGCTCAGATGCTCGCTGAGCAGCGACATCGACTCGACCGCGAAGCCGAATCGCTCGCCAGCGCGCCGCAGGGTCTCGACGTTGCCGGCCGCCTTCTTGCCGAAGGTGAAGTTCTCCCCCACCACGACCTCGACCACGTGCAGGTGTTCCACCAGGAGCTCATGGACGTAGCGCTCCGGCGTGAGCTTCATGAAGTCGCTGGTGAACGGCATCACCAGGAAGACGTCGATGCCCAGCTCCTCGACGAGTTCGGCGCGGCGCGTCAGCGTCGTCAGCTGCGCGGGATGACTGCCCGGGTACACGACTTCCATCGGGTGCGGATCGAACGTCATCAGCACGGTCGGCACGTTGCGGGCGCGCCCGGCCTTGACGGCATGCGCGATTATCTCCGCGTGGCCCCGGTGCACGCCATCGAACACCCCGATGGTGAGCACGCATCTGCCCCAGTCCGTGGGAATCTCGTCTTGGCCGCGCCACCGCTGCACGACCGCAAGCCTACGGCCCGCCGCGGTCCGCCGGGAGATCCGCCGGCGCGGGGGTGTCGAGGAGCACACGATCAGGCTTGGGTTGCCTAAACTTTCTCGGTGTGAGGGCTGACGAAGAGCGTGGCGGTCTCACCGCGGTCGGCCAGGACTATCTCAAGGTCATCTGGAATGCCCAGGAGTGGTCCCGGGAGAAGGTCAGCACCAAGATGCTGGCCGAGAAGATCGGGGTCTCCGCCAGCACGGCCTCGGAGTCGATCCGCAAACTCGCCGAGCAGGGCCTGGTCGACCACGAGAAATACGGGGCCGTGACCCTGACCGAGGCGGGCCGGCGGGCGGCGCTGGCGATGGTGCGCCGGCATCGGCTGCTGGAGACCTTCCTGGTCAACGAGCTCGGCTACGGCTGGGACGAGGTGCACGACGAGGCCGAGGTGCTCGAACACGCGGTGTCGGATCGGCTGGTGGCCCGCATCGACGCCAAGCTCGGGTTCCCGCAACGCGACCCGCACGGGGACCCGATCCCGGCCTCCGACGGGCAGGTGCCCACGCCGCCGGCCCGCCAGCTGTGGGCGTGCGGCGACGGGGACACCGGAACGGTGGCCCGCATCTCCGACGCCGACCCGGAGATGCTGCGCTATTTCGCCGACGTCGGCATCAACCTCGATTCGCGGCTGCGGGTCCTGACCCGCCGGGAATTCGCCGGCATGATCTCGGTGGCGATCGAAGGCGGCGACGGCGCGGAGACGACGGTCGACCTGGGCAGCCCGGCCGCCCGGGCGGTCTGGGTGGTGGGCTAGCGGCGGGCTGGCCCCGCCGCGCGGTCAGCGTTCGGCGCGCTGGTACGCGGTGACGACGGCCGCGCCGCCCAGCCCGATGTTGTGTTGCAGTGCGGCGCTGACGTTGTCGACCTGACGCTTGTCGGCGGTGCCGCGCAGCTGCCAGGTCAGCTCGGCGCATTGCGCCAGCCCGGTCGCGCCCAGCGGATGCCCCTTCGAGATCAGGCCGCCCGACGGGTTGACCACCCAGCGTCCGCCGTAGGTGGTGTCGCCGTTGTCGATCAGCTTCGGCGCCTCGCCCGGGCCGCACAGGCCGAGCGCCTCGTAGAGCAGCAGCTCGTTGGCCGAGAAGCAGTCGTGCAGCTCGATCACCTGGAAGTCCTCCGGGCCCAGCCCGGACTGGTCGTACACCTGTTGCGCCGCTTGCACATTCATGTCATAGCCGATCAGGTTCTTGGCGCTCCCGTCGAAAGTCGACGCGAAGTCCGTCGTCATGGCCTGGCCGACGATCTCCACGGCCTGGCCGGCCAGCCCGTGGCTGTCGACGAAGCTCTCCGAGGCCAGGATCGCCGCGCCGGAGCCGTCGGATGTGGGCGAGCACTGCAGCTTGGTGAGCGGGTCGGAGATCATCCGCGCCGCCAGGATGTCCTCGAGCGTGTAGGACTCCTGGAACTGCGCGAATGGGTTGTTAACTGAGTGCTTGTGGTTCTTGTAGCCGATCTTGGCGAAATGCTCTGCGGTGCTGCCGTATTGGCGCATGTGCTCGCGACCGGCGGCACCGAACATCCAGGGCGCGACGGGCATCGCGAACTCGTCGATAGCGGCCATCGCCTTGACGTGCTTGCCCATCGGCGATTCGCGGTCCTCGGCGCCGCCGCTCAGCGAGCCGGGTTGCATCTTCTCGAATCCGAGCGCAATTGCGCAGTCGACGATCCCGCCGCGGATGGCCTGGGCCGCCAGGAACAGCGCGGTCGAGCCGGTCGAGCAGTTGTTGTTGACGTTGACGATCGGGATCCCGGTCATGCCCAGCTCGTAGAGCGCCCGCTGCCCGGACGTCGAATCACCGGCGACGTAGCCGACGTAGCCCTGCTGCACCTCGCGGTAGTCGACCCCCGCGTCGGCCAGCGCGTTGGTCCCGGACTCGCGCGCCATGTCCGGGTAGTCCCAGCCTTCGCGGCGGCCCGGTTTCTCGAATTTCGTCATGCCGACGCCGACGACGTACACGTTGTTAGACATCTTTGTCCCTTTCCAACGGCCAGACCCCCAGTGTGCAACTTAACCCCGCCGGCCCCTCGGTGGGGACCCTCCAAGCCCGTTACAGCGTCGCCGGGCGGATCACGACCACCGACTTGGTGCGTGCGCCCTCGTCGCGCAGCAGCGCGATCACCCCGCCGGCGGCGTCGCAGGCGGCGTAAACCCCGTCGATGCCGGCGGGCGCGAGCGCTCGCCCGTTGGCCGCCGCCTCGGCCTCCCCGGCGGTCAGGTCGCGGCGCGGGAAGATCAGCAGGCACGCCTCGTCCAGGGTCAACGACAGGCCGGGCCGCTCGGCCAGGTCGTCGAGCGAGCGGGCCTGCTGCAGGGTGAAGCGGCCGACCCGGGTGCGCCGCAGCGCCGTCAGGTGCCCGCCCACGCCGAGCGCGGCGCCGACGTCGCGGGCCAGCGCGCGAACGTAGGTTCCCGACGAGCAGTCGACCTCCACATCAACATCGATGACGCCGTCGACGTCAGATCCGGGCCGAACATCGAGCACCTCGAACCGGTCGATGCGCACCGGCCGGGCCTCGAGTTCGACGGTCTGGCCCTCGCGAACCAGCCGATAGGCGCGCCGCCCGTCCACCTTGATCGCACTGACCGCCGACGGCACCTGCTGGATGTCCCCGCGCAGGCCGGCGACCGCGGCCGCGATCGCCTCGCGCGTCAGGTGCGCGGCCGAGACGCTGTGCAGCACTTCCCCTTCGGCGTCCTCGGTGGAGGTGGTCTGGCCCAGCCGGATGGTGGCGGTGTACGACTTGGCGGCCGCCGTCAACAGGCCGAGGATCTTGGTGGCGCGGTCGACGCCGATCACCAGCACCCCGGTGGCCATCGGGTCCAGCGTCCCGGCGTGTCCCACCCGGCGGGTGGCGAAGATACGGCGGCAGCGCCCCACCACGTCGTGACTGGTCATCCCGGCCGGCTTGTCGACGACGACCAATCCCGGGCCGGGCCCCGCACTCATAGCACGATGGCGGTCAGCACCAGTCCCCGCTCGACCGACCACCGGCCCCTCAGCGCGGTCAGCGGTGGGCCGTCGAGGGTCTGCCCGTCGATCAGGATCTTGGACACGAACACCCCGGTGGTCTCCCCGTCCGGCGGGTCGAGGTCGAACACGATGTGGGCGTCCTCGAAACCTAGCCAGCGCTTGGTCAACGGGAACCAGGCCTTGTACGTTGCTTCCTTGGCGCAGAACAGGATTCGGTCCCAATGCAGGCCTGCGGGCAACGTCGTCATCTCGTGTCGCTCCTCGGGCAGGCTGATCGCGTTCAGCACGCCGTCCGGCAGCACGTCGTGCGGCTCGGCGTCGATACCCACCGAGCGCACCGCCTCGGTGCGACCCACGACCGCGCCGCGATAGCCGGTGCAGTGGGTGAGGCTGCCCACCACGCCGTCGGGCCAGCACGGTTCGCCCTTCTCGCCCTTGAGGATCGGCACCGGCGGCAGGCCGAGCTCGCCCAGCGCGACCCGGGCGCAGTGCCGGACGGTGACGAACTCGTTGCGCCGCTTGGCCACCGACTTGGCGATCAGCGGCTCCTCTTCGGGCAGGGGAACGAGGTCGGGCGGGTCGGAATACAGCTCCGAATAAGCGAGCTCGCCCATGTCGGGCAGTACCGAGGAAACCAGCTTGTCCGTCATCGTGATTGCCGCTGCCGCAACCGTTCCCGGAACTGCGCGGCCTGCTGCCGCATCTCGGGAGTGATCTCGAAATGGCCGCCGAAGTCGTTGAGGTAGCCCGGCGCGTATTGCGGGTCGGGCAACACCTGGCGCAGCCAGCTGTGCGGCTTGCGGCGCCGCCACTCCCGCGGATATCCCACCGACACTTCCTCGAAGCGCACGTCGTCGTACCAGGTGGTGCGCGGAATGTGCAGGTGACCGTAGACCGAACAGACCGCGTTGTAGCGGGTGTGCCAGTCGGCGGTCTTGGTCGTCCCACACCACAGCGAGAACTCCGGGTAGAACAGCGCGTCGCAGGGCTCGCGGACCAGCGGGAAATGGTTCACCAGGACGGTCGGCGTCATCCAGTCGAGTTGCTCGAGGCGGGTCCGCGTGGTGGCGAGCCGCTCCTGGCACCACGCTTCGCGGGTGGGGTACGGCTCCGACGACAGCAGGAATTCGTCGGTGGCGACCACGTTGCGCTCCCGCGCGATGGTCAGGCCCTCGGCTTTGCTCGCCGCCCCCTCGGGCAAGAAGCTGTAGTCGTAGA
The DNA here is from genome assembly GCF_001667425.1 of Mycobacterium sp. 852002-51613_SCH5001154. Taxonomy (NCBI): domain Bacteria; kingdom Bacillati; phylum Actinomycetota; class Actinomycetes; order Mycobacteriales; family Mycobacteriaceae; genus Mycobacterium; species Mycobacterium sp. 852002-51613_SCH5001154. The sequence continues at coordinate 195,271 of NZ_LZII01000037.1, forward strand.
GCAGGAACATCGGCACGATCGTGGCCGGGCCGCCGCGCTCGGTCCACACCGGGAAGGGATGCTCGGGCGTCACGATGCCCATCTCGTCGCACATGTGGACCAGGTACTCGTAGCGGGCCCGCCCGAAGATCTGCACCGGATCCCGCGTCGTGGTCCACAACTCGTGGTTGCCGGGCACCCAGATCACCTTGGCGAAGCGCCGGCGCAGCAGGTCGAGGGCCCAGCGAATCTCGTCGGTGCGTTCGGCGACGTCGCCGGCGACGATCAGCCAATCGTCTGGCGAGGACGGGTGCAGCGACTCGGTGACCGGCTTGTTGCCGAGGTGACCGGTGTGCAGGTCGGAGACGGCCCACAGCGTGGGTTGCCCCCCGTTGGTCGATTCCTGCCCCGCATTTTGCCCAGCCACGATTAACCAGCCTAATGACCCGCGGTGCGGGCCCGGTTGGGGCCGCGCCTTGCTCGCCGGCAATGGAACGTGTTCTCGTTTAACGGTGACCGCGCGGGAGGCGACTTGTACACTCCCGGCAAGAGCCAGGGAGCCGTCAGGGGGTGTCGTGTTCGCCAAGGTGCGTCTGATCGGGGCGATCGGTGCCGTGGTCGCGGCGGCCATCGCCGGAACGGCCGGGTGGCAGGGTGCCGCGCCGGCGCCTACCGGGGGCGGGCGCGTCGAGCTGCGCTCGACGGCGGCGCCGATGGAGACCACGATGAAGAGCCCGATCGTGGCGACCACCGACCCGCGCCCGTTCGACGCGTGCGAGGACATCCCGTTCGACGTCATCCAGCGGCTCGGGCTGGCGTTCACACCGCCCGAGCACGAAGACGGCCTGCGCTGCCACTTCGACGCGGGCAACTACCAGGTGGCGGTCGAGCCCATTATCTGGCGCACCTACGAGGAGACGCTGCCTCCCGACGCCGTCGAGACCACCATCGCCGGCCACCGCGCCGCGCAGTACTGGGTGCTCAAGCCGACGTATCACAACAGCTACTGGTATTACTCCTGCATGGTCGCGTTCAAGACCAGTTACGGCGTGCTGCAGCAGGCGCTCTACTACTCGACCGTTTACTCCAATCCCGAGGTCGACTGCATGTCCACCAATCTGCAGCGGGCCAACGACCTCGCGCCTTACTACAAGTTCTAGAGTCCACGCGGGCCTTAACCTGGGCACCGTGAGTATCACCTCGACGCGACCCGCCAAGCCCCCGCTGCACGCCCTGCGACACCTCGGCGGGAAGGCCGTGGGCCGGCTGCTGGGCCTGCCGCCGGCGACCACCGAGTACACCGTCGAACGCGTCCGGGTGCCCATGCGTGATGGGGTCGACCTGGTGGCCGATCACTACACGCCGAACACCGACTCCCCGGCCGGCACCCTGCTGGCCCGGGGGCCCTATGGGCGCTCCTTCCCGTTCTCCCTGGTGTTCGGCGCGCTGTACGCGGCCCGTGGCTACCACGTCGTGCTGCAGAGCGTCCGCGGAACGTTCGGGTCGGGCGGGGATTTCGAACCGATGGCCAACGAGGCCGCCGACGGCGCCGACACGGTGGCCTGGCTGCGCGAGCAGCCCTGGTTCACCGGCCGCTTCGCCACCATCGGGCTGTCCTACCTCGGGTTCACCCAGTGGGCGCTGATGACCGATCCCCCGCCGGAACTGGCCGCGGCGGTCGTCACCGTGGGGCCGCACGATTTCAACGCCTCGGTGTGGGGCACCGGCTCGTTCGCGATCAACGATTTCCTGGGCTGGAGCGACATGGTCGCGCACCAGGAAGACCCGGTGCGCGCCCGGTCGGCGCTGCGCCAGCTGCGCAACCGCAGCAGGGTGACACAGGCGGCCCTCGGGTTGCCGGTGGGCGACACGGCCCGGGCGCTGCTCGGTGCGGGCGCGCCGTGGTTCGAGTCGTGGGTCGAGCACACCGACCCGAACGATCCGTTCTGGGACGCCCTGCGCTGCGGCGACGCGCTGGACCGGGTCGACGTGCCCGTGCTGCTGATCGGCGGTTGGCAGGACATCTTCGTCAGGCAGACGCTGCAGCAGTACGAGCAGCTGCACGGCCGGGGCGTCGACGTCGCGCTGACCATGGGCCCCTGGACGCACACCCAGCTGCTCACCACCGGGTTGAGTACCTGCACCCGGGAGTCGCTGGACTGGCTGGGCGCCCACCTCGGCGGCGCGCCCGCCCCGCGACGCCCCAGCCGGGTCCACGCGTACGTCACCGGCCAGGGTTGGCGCAACGTGGCCGACTGGCCGCCCGCCACCACCGAGCGCGAGCTGTATCTTCGGCCCGGCGGCCACCTCGGTGAGACCGCGCCGACGGACCTGGCGCGGCAGGCGCCGGCGTCATTCCGCTACGACCCCACCGACCCGACACCCACCACGGGCGGCCCGTTGCTGTCGCCGAACGGCGGCTACCGCGACGACAGCCGGCTCGCGTCGCGCGACGACGTGCTGGCCTTCACCAGCCTCACCCTCACTCACGACCTGTGCGTCTACGGGAGCCCGGCCGTCGAGCTGGCGCACGGCGCCGACACTCCCCACGTCGACCTCTTCGTCCGGGTGAGCGAGGTCGACGCCAAAGGCCGGTCGAAGAACGTCAGCGACGGCTACCGGCGGTTGCGGACCGCCAAGAAGTCGTCGAAGGGGACCGTCCGCGTGGAACTCGACGGCATCGCCCATCGCTTCCGAGCCGGCTCCCGCATCCGTCTGCTGATCGCCGGGAGCTGGTTTCCCCGCTACGCGCGCAACCTGGGCACCGACGAGCCGATTCTGACGGGCCGACAGTCCGAGCCTGCCACCCACACCGTGCGCTACGGACGCTCCCGGCTGTTGCTGCCCGTCGGCCCGCTCGACCTGTCAGCCAACGGCGCGGCGGACGCGGGCGCCGACCTCGGCTAGCGCGGCCTCGTCGTGCACCGGCGGGGCCAGCGGCGCCCGCATCGGCAGCTCCACCCAGCTTTTGCAGCCGCCGTAGTCGGGCGTGCGGGTGATCTCCACCGGCTCGGCCAACGGGTGCACCGACACCACCAGCACGGCGAGCTTGTGCTTGGGGCGGAAGTCGAGCCGGTCGGCGCGCACCGACTCGGCGGTCCAGATGTGCAGGTCCTCGATTTCCCCTAGCCGGTCGGGTTGGTTAACCGACACGGCGGCAACGACTTTCGCTGCCGACCGGATCACCAGGCGATCGTCGGCGCTGTCGGCGGCGGCCGCCTCGAGCAGGTCGCGATGCTCGGGCCGCACGCGCTCCGCGTGGCTGTGCGCGATCGTCGGGAACAGCAGGAACTCGGAAGCGGCCAGCTCGAACCGCTTCTCCCCGATGCCGCCCTTGCGCAGCAGCACCCGCTGGCGACCGTCCAGCAGGGCGTGCACGGCGGCGCTCCACTCCTTGAGGGCGGGCGTGGTCGCGGTGAGCGTCACTGCGCCCCGGCCAGCCGGGCGACGACGTCGGGCCGGCGCAACGGCGGGACGGTCTTGGGCGGCTGACGCCGCGGGGGCAGTGCCGCCAACAACCGCGTCGTTGTCTCGGTGACCTCGGTAACCGCCGCCTCGAAGGCGTCGGCGTTCGAGGCCGACGGTCGGGTGATCCCGCTGACCTTGCGGACATACTGGCGGGCCGCCGCCGCGATTTCCTCGGCGGTGGCCGACGGCTGCAGCCCGCGCAACTCGGTGATGTTCCGGCACATGCCTCAACGATAGGCGCGGCCGGCGACCCTATTACGGTGATCTCATGAGCGACGACATCCTGCTGATCGAAACCGACGAGCGGGTGCGCACCCTGACCCTCAACCGGCCGCACTCCCGCAACGCGCTGTCTTCGGCGCTGCGGGATCGGTTCTTCGGGGCGCTGGCCGAGGCGGAAACCGACGACGCCGTCGACGTCGTCATCGTCACCGGCGCCGACCCGGTGTTCTGCGCGGGCCTGGATCTCAAGGAGTTGGGCGGTTCCTCGGCGTTGCCGGACATCTCGCCTCGGTGGCCACCGCTGAGCAAGCCGGTCATCGGTGCGGTCAACGGCGCCGCGGTGACCGGCGGGCTGGAGCTGGCCCTGTACTGCGACATCCTGATCGCGTCGGAGAACGCCCGTTTCGCCGACACTCACGCCCGGGTCGGCCTGCTGCCCACCTGGGGGCTGAGCGTGCGGCTGCCGCAGAAGGTCGGGGTCGGCCTGGCCCGCCGGATGAGCATGACCGGGGACTACCTGTCGGCCACCGACGCGCTGCGCGCCGGGCTGGTGACCGAGGTGGTGCCGCACGACCAGCTGCTGCCCGCCGCCCGCGGAGTGGCGGCGTCGATCGTCGGCAACAACCAGGACGCGGTGCGCGCGCTGCTGGCGTCCTATCACCGGATCGACGACTCGCAGACAAGCGCGGGGCTGTGGCTGGAAGCGATGGCGGCCCGCCAGTTCCGGACCAGCGGCGACGACATCGCCGCGAACCGCGAGGCGGTGCTGCAGCGGGGGCGGGCGCAGGTCCGCTAGTCGCGGCGGCCTCGTCGATGATCCAATTTCCGCCGCCCGCACCGTGGCGACGACCGACCGCGGACATCGTCGCGACGGTGTTGCTCTTCGTCGCGGAGCTGGCGGTCAGCGCCGTCTCAGTCGCCCTGGCGTTGTTGTCCTCTGTGTGGCTGATGCTGCCGATCTGCAGTGACAACTGTGACAGCCCAGCCGTCACGCACTTCGTCCATCGCACCTTCGCCGGGACCGTCGTCATCGTGGGCGGGATTGCACTGGCACTGCTGGTGTCATGCGTCGGGGCACTGGTCGCCGGCACGCGCCGTCGGGCCGGAATGTGGAAATGGCCGGCGTTGGGCCTGGTCATCGGCGTTGTTTCACTTCTCATCGCCGCTGGCTTGTGGGTGAACTGACGGCAACCAATACGATCAGCTGATGCGTTTGGTCGTGGACGTCCTCGGGAGGTTGCTCGCGTGCGCCGTGGCGCTCGCGGCGGTCACAATGGCGATCACGGTGGCGGGCATAGCGCCGCGCGCGGCCGCGCAGCCGCCGGCGGGATTTCCCAACCTGGACGGTTTCACGCCCGTCCCGGCGGACGGCTACGTCATCAGCAGTGGCCCGAGCACCCCGCCGCGGATCAGCTTCTCCACCCCATACAGCCTGGTGTGTGACTTCTATGGCGGCCCGGCGCCTGCGCCGCAGCCGTCACAGGACATCAAGTGCAAGGGCGACATGCCCGGCATCGACGACGTTCCCGTTCTCGGCGGGCGCCCGCACCCGGGCGATTGCCTGGTGGGTTCCGCCGAGTTCAAGGGACCGGGCTACCAGTTGAGCCGCATGTCCTACGGCGGATGCGACGGCAACCCGGCCGCCCTGCCGCCGGGCGGCAAGTTGCTGGGAGCGGGACAGAAGCTGACCTACCTGAACGTCACGTGCGCCGTCGGAGCCGACAACCTCGTCGCCTGCCTGGACACCACCAGTGGAGACCACGGGTTCGTGCTGCAGCGGGCGGGCAGCTGGGCGTTCTAGCCCAGGGCCGCACGCAGCGACGCGACCGCGTCGTCGATCGGCCCGCTCGTCGAATAGCCGGCGGCCAGCCGGTGGCCGCCGCCGCCGAACGCGGACGCGACCGCCGCCAGGTCCACGTCGGCTTTGGCGCGCATCGACACCGACCACTGCTGCGGGTCGACCTCCTTGAACACCGCGGCCACTTCGGCCTGCTGCGTGGTGCGCACGATGTCGACGATGCTTTCGACTTCCTCGGGGCGTGAAGTGACCCAATCCTGGTGTCCGACAATGGCATACACCAGACCACGACCACCGGCCGCCTCGGGCAGCAGGTGCGCCGAGCCCAGCACGCGTGACAGCAGTGGCAGCCAGGTGAAGGGATGGCTGTCCATCAGCGTTCGGCTGACGGCGGCGTTGTCGACTCCGGTCTCCACCAGCCGGGCCGCCAGCCGGAGCGCGCGGGGGGTCGCCCAGCGGAACGACCCGGTGTCGGTCGTCAGCCCGGCGTAGATGCAGTGCGCGACGTCCGGTTCGATCGGCTTGTCCCACGCGTCGAGGATGTCGGCGATCATCATCGTGGTCGAATCCGCCGACACGTCAACGAAGTTCGCGGTCCCGAACAGCTCGTTGGAGGCGTGGTGGTCGATCACCAGCGACTCGCGGCCGGGACCTGCCAGGTCGCTCAGCGCGCCCAGCCGCTTGACGCTCGGAACATCAACGGTGACAACCAGATCGACGTCGCGCCGCATCGCGTCAGCACCGACCAGCAGGTGACAACCGGGCAACGACGACAGCGACTCCGGCAGCATCGCCGGCTCGGCGAAACCGACCTCGACGCTTTTGCCGCACTTGTCCAGCACCAGAGCCAGCGCCAGGCCCGCGCCGATGGTGTCGGCGTCGGGGTGGACATGGGCGACCACCGCGATAGTCGCGGCGCCGGAAAGCAATTCGACCGCGCCGCGGGCGTCGATGCGCACCCCGGCTCCCGCGGCGCGGGCCAGCTCAGTCTTCGCGTCGGTCGTCGTCACCGGCGTCCTCGTCACTAGACCCCCGGTAGGGATCGGCCTCCCCGGCCGGCTTGGCCCCGGAGCGAACCCGCGCCAGATCGGCGTCCGCGGCGCGGGCCTGCGCCAGCAACTCGTCCATCCGCGCCACGGTGTCCAACGTGGTGTCGCGGGTGAAGGTCAGCGTGGGCGTGAAGCGCACGCCGGTGCCCGCCCCCACCAGAGTGCGCAGCGCGCCTTTGGCCCGTTCCAGTGCGGCCGCCGCGGCGGCGTAGTCCGGCTCGTCGTCCAGGGTGCGGCCCATCACGGTATAGAACACCGTCGCGTCGTGCAGGTCGGCGGTGACCTTCGTGTCGACGATGGTCACCCCGTCCAGGCCCGGATCCTTGATCTCGAACTCGATCGCCGAGGCGACAATCGTGTTGATGCGTTTGGCCAATCGGCGCGCCCGGGCCGGGTCGGCCATCAGGCGCGCTCCTTCTCGACGAGCTCGTAAGACTCGATGATGTCGCCTTCCTTGATGTCGGAGTAGCCCAGGGTCATACCGCACTCGAAGCCCTCGCGGACCTCGGTCACGTCGTCCTTCTCCCGTCGCAGCGAGTTGATCGTGAGGTTCTCGGTGACCACGACGTTGTCCCGCAACAGGCGGGCCTTCGCGTTGCGCCGCACCACCCCGGAGCTGATCATGCAGCCTGCGATGATGCCCACCTTCGAGGACCGGAAGATCGCACGGATCTCGGCGCGACCCAGCTCCTTCTCCTCGTAGATCGGCTTGAGCATGCCGCGCAGGGCCTTCTCGATGTCGTCGATCGCCTGGTAGATGACCGAGTAGTACCGGATCTCGACGCCCTCGCGGTTGGCCAGCTCCGTCGCCTTGCCTTCGGCGCGCACGTTGAAGCCGATGATCACCGCGTCCGACGCCGACGCCAGGTTGACGTTGGTTTCGGTGATGCCACCGACGCCGCGGTCGATGACGCGCAGCTCCACCTCGTCGTCGACCTGGATGCCCATCAGGGCCTCCTCGAGCGCCTCGACCGTACCGGCGTTGTCGCCCTTGAGGATCAGGTTCAGCTGGCTGGTTTCCTTCAGCGCCGAGTCCAGGTCCTCCAGGCTGATCCGCTTGCGCGACCGCGCCGCCAGCGCGTTGCGCTTGCGCGCGCTGCGCCGGTCGGCGATCTGGCGGGCGATGCGGTCCTCGTCGACGACCAGGAAGTTGTCACCGGCGCCGGGCACCGACGTGAAGCCGATGACCTGCACCGGCCGCGACGGCAGCGCCTCCTCGACGTCGTCGCCGTGCTCGTCGACCATGCGGCGGACGCGACCGTATGCGTCGCCGGCCACCACCGAGTCGCCGACGCGCAGCGTCCCCCGCTGCACCAGCACCGTGGCGACGGGGCCGCGGCCGCGGTCCAGGTGCGCCTCGATCGCCACACCCTGGGCCTCCATGTCGGGGTTGGCCCGCAGGTCCAAGGCGGCGTCGGCGGTCAGCAGCACCGCCTCTTCGAGCGCCTTGATGTTGGTGCCTTCCTTGGCGGAGATGTCGACGAACATGGTGTCGCCGCCGAAATCTTCTGCCACCAAGCCGTATTCGGTGAGCTGGCCGCGGATCTTCGCCGGGTCGGCGCCCTCCTTGTCGATCTTGTTGACCGCCACGACGATCGGCACGTCGGCCGCCTGCGCGTGGTTGATGGCCTCCACCGTCTGCGGCATCACGCCGTCGTCGGCGGCGACCACCAGGATCGCGATGTCGGTGGCCTTCGCGCCGCGGGCACGCATGGCGGTGAACGCCTCGTGACCCGGGGTGTCGATGAAGGTGATCGGCCGCTCGGTGCCGTCGAGGTCGACGGACACCTGGTACGCGCCGATGTGCTGGGTGATGCCCCCGGCCTCGGCCTCGCGCACACTGGCGTTCCGGATGGTGTCCAGCAGCCGGGTTTTACCGTGGTCGACGTGACCCATCACGGTCACCACCGGCGGCCGGGTCTGCAGGTCTTCCTCGGTGCCCTCGTCCTCGCCATAGGTCAGGTCGAAGGATTCCAGCAGCTCGCGGTCCTCGTCCTCCGGGCTGACCACCTGGACGACATAGTTCATCTCGCTGCCCAGCAGCTCGAGCGTCTCGTCACCGACGGATTGGGTGGCGGTCACCATCTCGCCGAGGTTGAACAGCGCCTGCACCAGCGAGGCCGGGTTGGCGTTGATCTTGTCGGCGAAGTCGGAGAGCGACGCGCCGCGGGCCAGCCGGATGGTCTCGCCGTTGCCGTGCGGCAACCGCACGCCGCCGACGACCGGCGCCTGCATGTTCTCGTACTCGGCGCGTTTCGCCCGCTTGGACTTGCGGCCGCGCCGGGGCGCACCGCCGGGACGGCCGAAAGCGCCGGCGGCGCCGCCGCGCTGACCGGGACGACCGCCGCCGCCACCGCCACCGGGACGGCCGCGGAAACCTCCCGCGCCGCCACCCCCGGGCGGGGCGCCGACTCCGCCGCCGCCGCCGCGGTAGTTGCCGCCGCCGCCGTCACGGCCGCCGGGACCGCCGGGCCGGCCACCGCCGGGTCGCGGGGCACCGGGCCGGGCCGGGCGGCCCTGACCTGCGGCACCGCCGGGACGGGGCGGCATGTTGCCGGGCGAGGCGCCGGGGCGCGTGCCCCCGGGCCGGGGCGCCCCGGGGCGGGGCACCGGGCGCGGGATCGGCCGGTCGACGGGCTGCGCGGAAGAGAACGGGTTGTTGCCGACGCGCGGGGTGCGGACGCCGGGCTTCGGCGCCGGACCCGGGCGCGGACCCGGCGTCATGCCGGGGTGGGGGCCGGGCTGGCCGGCCGGCTGCCC